>NZ_CP122958.1:555000-785000 GCF_029854155.1 Methanonatronarchaeum sp. AMET-Sl
ATGTTTTTGTTTGATTGGTTTTTGTTGGGTAGGTGTAGGAGGTTTTTGGTGGGTAGGGCGAGGGGTTGTGTGCTTGAGGTTGGTGTGGGTACTGGCTTGAATTTGCCTTTTTATGGTGGTGAGGTTGAGGTTGTTGGTGTTGATTGTAGTGAGGGTATGTTGGTTGGTGCTTTTGAGAGGTCTAGGGATATTGATTTGGATGTGGATTTGTTTTTGATGTGTGTTGAGTGTCTTGGTTTTAGGGATGGTTGTTTTGATACTGTTGTTTCTAGTTTTGTTTTATGTAATTTTGATCCTGTTCGGGGTTTAAGGGAGATTGAGAGGGTTTGTAAGCCGGGGGGTCGTTTGTTGATGTTGGAGCATGTTCGGCCGGATAATAGGTTTCTTGATTTTTTGTTTCGTTGTGTTAATCCGGTTAGTAAGTTTTTATTGGGTGAGGATTTGCGTAGGGAGCCACTTAAGTATTTAGAGGGGTCTGGTTTTGAGGTTGAGCGTGTTGAGAGATTTGGTTGGGGGTTGTTTATGTATATTGAGTGCTCCCTTGAGTGACCTCCTTCTCTCCCTAAAGAGAAGTAGGGTCTTAGTCTTGAGTGGAGATATTGGAGTCTTTATTTTTCTTGGAGGAGTTTTAATGCGTCTTTGCATGCGGCTACGGCTGGTGCTCCTGCTGTTATGAATATTACTTCCATTAGTTCCATTATTTCTTCTTTTGTTGCGCCGTGGTTTAATGCGCTTTTCATTCTTACTTTTGTACATGGTTCGCATTGTTGAGATGCTACTACTGCTAGTGAGATTAAGTCTTTTGTTTTTGCTGACAGTGCACCATCCTCTAGCAGTCTTTTATTGCACATATTGTATCTCTGGAGGTTTTCTGGGTCTACATCCTCGATTATTTTAAGGATTTCTGGTAAAAAACCCATTTTCCCTTCCATCTCACTCAACATTTCATTTGGATCTTTTTTACCTTCTTTATGTCTTGTCATATTTATCTCCTTATACTAAGGATTGAATGCATAACATAAATTATTTTTTATAGGTTTTTAATACACTATAAAACAGTTTTTATTTACTAATGGATTCAAGGGGGTTTTTATTTGCTTTGAATCAATTATAAACCCCTCTAATATCTCTATATATAGAACTAGAAATAGGTTTTTTGTTTTTTTGTGATTGTTTGTTTAACTTTTCTAGATTTTGTTTCGATGGGTTTTGATTGTTTAGGTTTTGTTTGGGTTTTTGGGTATTTTTAGTTTGAATTTTGTTTGGTTTTCTGTGTTTTTTGTTTGGATATCGATGTTTATGTGTTTTGCTATTTGGTTTATCATGTAGTATCTGACTCCCCAGACGCCGGTTGTGTTTCCTTTGTATGTTTGGCCTGAAAACAGTTTCTGGATGTCTTGATGTAGTTTCTTGCCGTCGTCTTGTATCTCGATTATATTTGTGTCTTTGTTTTGTTTTAGTGTTATTTTGATGTTTTTTGGTTTGGTTGTGTGTAATCGGGTTTTTATTATCTGTTTTATTAATGTTTTTAGGTCTTGTGTTGTCTCTCCGGTTAATGGTTTTTTGGGGAGGTTTTGTTTTATTTTTATGTCTTTGTTGTTTGTTTGTTGGTTTATTTCAATTATAGCTTCTTTTATTGTGTTTGTGATGTCTATCTTGGTTGTGTTGTTGTTTTCTTCGATTTTTTCAAGTTTTTTGGTTAGTTTTAGTGTTTCGTATATTTCGTTACATGTCTTTCTTGCTTCCTCTATGTGTTTTTGTTTTTCTTCAGGGAGGTCTTCTGTTGTAATGAGTTGGAGGTGGCCCCAAGTTGTCTGGTTTTTGCTTGATAGGTCTTGTCGGAGTAAGGTTGATAGGAATTCCTTCCTCCTTTCAGCGCTCCATCTTTTTTTGGTTTCAGATCTTTTTTCAGATTTTAGTTGTTCAAAAGTTGTGTTTAGGTGGCCTATTAAGACGCTTATCAATAAAGATAACAAGAAGAATAGGGATAGGTTTATTAAGGTTATTTCTATGGTTATTAAGAATAGTTCTCCATAATGTAGGATGTAGATTAGGGTTAGGGAGAGTGTTGCTAGGATACTTGGTATTAAATTTAGTGTTCTGATGTAGAACCCGCTTGTTAGTACTAGTGCTACTATTAGGAGGAATAAGGGGTATATTGAGTTAAAAATTAGTATTAAAAAATATATTGCTATGCTTGTTATTAGGAATATTATTGTAGATAGAATGTTTTTTTCGTGGAAGTTAAGGTCCCAAACCCTTTTTAAAAAATACTGACTATTCATGTTGTCTTTCCTTTTTTTGGTTTTTCTATCCGTGTTTTGTTCGGTGGTTATATTTTATCGTAAAAAACTATTTTAAGTGTTTTGGATATTTCTAAAATGTAGTTATTTATTTATACTTGAATTTAAAGTTTAATATGGTTATTTTAATGTAGAAAAAGGAGTAATCTGGACAATAAGTCCTTATGGTTTTTTGTTTTTTTTGGTTTTTATTTGAAGGCTGTATTTATGACATTCTATTCTCACTAAAGAAAAAGAGGATTTATTGCTATACCGAAAACTTTCCTGAGGGTTAAGGATTGTTTTGGTTTCTTTGTGTTATTTATTTGGCTTTTTTTAGGTGTATTATTGTTTTTCTTTGGTGTTTTTTGTAGTTGTTGTTTTTGTGGTGTTTTTGGTTGTACCATGTTATTTTGAGTTTTTTGGGTTGGTATCCATGTTTTTTTGAGATATCTGTTATTATTAAGTCTAGGGGTATTGATTCTTTTTTGTAGATGAAGTTTTCTACGACTATAAATGCCTGTGATTTGGGTTTTGTTGTTTTTGGTTAAGGCTAGTGAGGAACGTTTACCGTTACCGAATAATCCGTATAAGATTTATCGTGTAGAAGTTAATGGGAAGACTTATCCACGGGTGCCGTTACCTAGGTATGTTGCTTTGATGTTAGGGCTGGATCCTGAGTCTATGGTTGATGAATATCAGTTAGAAATTTACGTTGACAGAAAACGAAGGAAAGTAGAGTTTGAGCTAATTGAAGAGAAATATTAATGGTGCTTGTTCAATGGGGATTTACTAAGAAATAGAATTACACTTGGGAGTAGGGTTTCTCATTTTTTAGAAATTCTATTTCCTACCTAGAAACTCTCAAAAAATTTAGTTTAAGTTTTTAACAGTTCTTTTAAATTTCTTGTATATAATCTTCAATCTCATACTGGATTTGTTTTCCGATATCTAATTCAAAAAAATGTAAATCTTGATCTGATATATACTGAAAAGATTGTGGAGGATTGAAATTATCTAACTCTTTGAACGGATCTATCGGAGATGGGAACTCCTTGACCTTTTTTATTTTTATCGCATAAGCAGTATTGGTTCCTTTGAAGTAATTAAAAAATTTTTCTTCAGAAATATACGCCTTATTCTTAACTTTTTCCCATATTTCTTTCGGTTCTCCCTTAAGGATCTTTCCAAATGTAAAATACCCTCTTATTTTTTGTTCATCGGAGTTTGAATATAAATAAATCTTGTTTATATTATTTCGCTTAAATATTTTTCTTCGGAATTCATATTCTTTTTCTCCAGAGAATATGGCTTTTGCGTACTCCGGTTTAATTGATAGTAAAACGTTCATTAATACCCCCTATTTCTTTTATTTTTTGATACTTATTATCTTCTATTTCTTGTATAGATTGAATAGAGCCTCTTACTATCTCTTTTTCTCGCATTTTGTTGAAACTAATAGGTTCTTGTAAATGGAAATGCCATCTAAAAAATATGATTAAAGTTGGTTTTTGTAGTTTTTTTTCTACTTCCTTTTTTTTGTAGACAGTTCGTCTTTTGATGTCATCATAGATTTGATCGAGATTGTTTACGTCTTCTTTAACCTTATTAACGACACCGAGTGAAGTTACCTTTTTTTCATCTTGGGTTCTATAAAATAAAAGCAAATCACCCGGAGCGATTTTCTTTATTTTGCTATGGGATAAATATACTTTTTCAATGACATTTCCTTCGACAATAAACTCGTTAGAAAACTCCTTTAAGGTTTGTTGCCTCCCTCTCCAATTAGTGAATAACCTATCATGGTAATTTGGTTTGATCGGAACTAAAAATTTGTTGCATCCCTTAGTATCTTTGAAATAAGGCCAAAACTTTTCAGAAACTTTAATCGGTTTTTTAGTTTTTAATTTAGTTTTCTTTGGTTCTATGTCTTTTAGATAGATGTCTTCAATCCTTCCATCTTTCCATATTTTTACAGACTCTTTAAAAAATCCAAATTTCGATATTAGTTTTTCCAATCTATCCTTTTCTTTCGTAAAGTGAGTTAGATAAACCTCTTTTAGATTATTTTTTATTGCGTATCTTACTCCTAGCTTAATGAAGAGCTCCCCTATTTTGTTTCCATGCGCAGAAACTTTTAGTGTAGAAAGTTTCAGTCGAGGTTTTTTAGGGAGTTTTGGATCTTCTCCTATTTGTTCCGTTTCTTCTTTGTATATTAGCAAGGCACCGAGTCTATTTTCTTCTTTGTTATTTTTCCAATATACAAAACAGTCTCGACCTTCTTTTTTTATTTTTTTGAACCACTCCTCGAATTCCGGATAATCTTCTTTTAGTGAGTCGAAAAACGGATCATCCAAGTCTAGATTGTAAACTTTAGTTTTTTTAACAGGAATTGGTTTTTTAACCTCTTTCTCGCCTAGTTTTTCATCCAAAAACGAATTTGCTTCCTCGCAAGTTAGAACTCTATCTTCTAGTTCCAGTTTTTCAGAGTTCCTATGTATCCCCTGATCTTCGGTGATAAGATAATTAACACAGTCCTTATAAATCGCAAAGAGTAGATTATAATCAACCTCTTCGTTTTCGTTTTCGGGAGAGCCTACTGCATCTAAGAAGCTTTGAGTATAGGAAGTAGGCGGATCACTAAGCTCTCCATAAGTATCCGCTTTGGACTGGGTTATTTTCTTTCTTTCTTCGTTTCCATCTCTACGGATATCTAGACGTGAGCTAGGGTGAATTAGGGGCTCTACTTTCGGTCTTTGTATTTTATTCATTAGTTCTCGAATCTCTTCTGGAACAATGTGATTGTCTTCACGAGCTATGATAATATTTGTATCCAAGAGAAGCCTTATTTTATTCATAATGCTCTTTTAGGTTTCAATCTATTCCTTCTATTTCTTATCGTTTTCCCTTCTGCTTTTAAGTACCCTCTACGTTTTTAATTATTTTTATAATTTTTGTTAAACCAAAATCTGATAACTATAAATAATATCAAATTCTATGATTCCATTGTTTCCGTTTTCATAGAAAAACGGAAGAAAAAGAGGAATAAAATGAGTAAAACAGGCTATAAAACACAAAACCAACACCAAAAATTACCGAAATACCATAGAGAAACGGAAATACAAAGAATGCTAGAAAAAGCCGACCAAGAAAACCAAAGAGACTACCTAATACTCAAAATACTATGGACCACAGGCCTAAGAGGCAGCGAACTAACAACCCTAAAGAAAAAAGACCTCGAATTCAACGAAAAAAGAATAATAATCAGAGATGGAAAAGGCGGGAAAGATAGGGTCGTACCAATACCCCAAGAAATAAAGAACCTATTAAAAATGTGGACCAACAACCTAAAAAAAACGATAAAGTATTCAAGATCTCCCCCAGAACCTTGAGGAATATAGTTTATAAATACGCAGAAAAATGTGATTCCGAATCCAAACCCCATAAATGGCGACATAGCTTCGCAATTCACTGCCTCAAAAACGGAATGGATCTCAGGACACTACAAAAAATACTGGGCCACAGTTCACTTTCAACCACACAGATATATCTCGATGTAGTGGCCGAAGACATTCAAAAAGAATATGAAAAAATATGGGGTTAAAAACAATTTATAACAAAACTGATGGAACAAAACCTATTTTTTAATTAATTTTTTTTATTTTAGTTTATTTTTTGTTGATTTCGGTTTTAAAAAGGGTTTTTAATTTTAGGGCCTTATTAGGGTGTAAACTTATTTCGGGTTGTAGATGAACATTTAAAAAATAAAGGTACATTCAACCCTGGTTCATTTAAAAAATAAATAACTAATTTTGAACTCATCAAATGCAATAAAAATTAAAAAAATAGACTTAATATACTCGATTTTAGAATGACTGTTGTTTTGTTTGGATTTCTGGGTCTTTCTGTAGTATATTGATAAGATTGTTTTGTAGGAGTTCTAGGTTTAGTATGTAGTCTAGTTCTTTCATTGAGTTTTTGAGTGGGTTTTTCATTTTTTTCCAGGCGTCTCCGTCGGTAATCCAGATTAGGGTTAGGTTTTGTTTTTTTAGGTTTTTGTGTAGGTCTGTGTAGGATCTTGCTATTTCTATTGGTTTGCTGCCTGTGCTGGAGTAGAAGTTTGTTTCTAGGGCTACTATTGGTTCTCCGTTTTCTTTTATTATGAAATCGAATTTTTTATCTGAGTCTATTTTTTTGATTTTTGTTTGTTTTTTGTATGAATAGTTTCCAGCTTTCTCTAGTTCCTGTTCTAATACGTTTTCTATTATTTCTTCGAATATTTTTCCACTTCTGTTTTTACGGGCGTTTGAATCTAAGCCAACCTCTAAACCAAAAATATAGTCATACAAACTATCAATCTGATCAAATAAATCGATTATACCGGTTTTGTCACAGAAATCCACAATCTCCATTATATTAGATTTATCAGGTCCGTTGAAGCTATAACTTGTTATTTCCAGGGTTCTTTCATCCATAATCTTCATGTTGTAATCTCGGACTGCTATAATTAATGGAATAACTTTTGTGATTTTAGGATGTTTTTTTATCAAGTTATGTAGTTTTTGTTTACGTTCGTCTTTTTTCTTTTTTGACAGTACTTGTAACAACATAATCTCATCTTCATATTTCTCAGCCTTCCGCTGGATTTTATTCCAATCTACAAAATAAGAGAAAGTATGATTAGTGCTCTTCAAACAATCAAAAAACACATCAAAGTACTCCTGGAAACTGTCAAACCCAATAAGCTCAAATTTAACCATAACCAAAACCATAAATAAATAACTATAGCAGTCAAAAAACCCTTTCTTTAAACTCAAAAATCCATTAGTTTCTTTCTATTGTTATAAATATCCATTAAATTTATATTTACTGGTTATTGATGTTGCATAGGCTATTAATATTGGTTTATGGTTGAATCAGGAATATTCGTAACACTATATGACAAGGAAACACTAGACCTATATCTTGATAAAGGAGTTTATGGTCAACATATGCCTCCCGAGGATGGACAACCCTCTTCATACAGCAACTACTACAGGGTTTTAGGAGACTACGCATGCTGTCGTGAAAACGACCACGTATTCTTCTTTCTAAAAAGAAAGATCTACTATGGCGGCCAGATAAAAGGCTCCAAAGAAAAAGGAGCGTTCCACATAAACGGACAACACAGCCCCATGGGGAGAAAAGCCAATGCAAAACTAGTTTGGAATGAATCAAAAAGAGAAATATACGAAGAAACCGACACACCCGGAGTATTCAAAGTCAACGACAAAAAAAGATGCCAGCCATTCATAATCACGTTCAAAGACAAACAAAACCTTAAAGGCCGATACATAACCTCAGACAAACTCTACTTCAAACTAGGAGAATACCCCTACCCACTACCCTCAAACAGCATACAAGGAATGGGATTCTGCACAATAACACCAGGCGAAACCCAAACACTACTAAACCTACTAAAAAAACCAACAACAAACAAAAGAAACCCACAAAACAACGAAAACATAAAACTAAACGGAAAACCAACCCCATACAAAACAGAATACACAATTAAAAAAACTAGTGAAGCAGAAATAGAATCACAGCTAGAAGCGGCATTAACTGCAAACCCAAAACTACTACCACCCAAACTACAACCACCCAAAAAAGCAGCCATATGCCGACAAACACCAATCTCCCCCTTCAAACCCAGCCAGATGGATAAAGCCGATATAACAATCTACACAGAAAAACAAATCAGAGACGGAACAATACCAAACACAGTCATAGAACTAAAAAACGATAAAGCAGGAAAACAAGCAGCCGAACAAATAAAAAGATACCACAAATGGCTACACAAAAGACTAGGAAACGAAGCCAACAAAATCGATATCCATATACTAGCAAAAGACTACACAAAAACCTTCAACAACTACCTACCCCCCAAAACACAAAAACAAATACAAAAACACAAACTCACAGACACAAACAACAATCAAGAAACATTAAATATCCGATAACTTCTTCTGACGACGACCCCGCCTCTCACCAGGAGATACATTAGTAGCAATAACCTCATCAACCTCACCCCGGCCAGAAGCATCACAATTAATACTACGACTAACCCCCTTCAAATCAACATAAAAACCAGCGTCCTCATACCTATCACGCATCACACCACTATTACTAACAACCACAAACACATCCATCTCATCAAGCTCCTGCAAAACATCAATCAAACGAACCTGATCATCAAAATCAAAACCATCCGCACTATAATCAGTAAAATTAGCCGTAGCACTCACCGGCTCATACGGAGGATCAAAATAAACAATATCTCCCGACTCTACAACATCAACAACAAAACTAAAATCACGATTAAAAATCCTAGTATCCTGTAACGCCTTACTGGCTTCCAAAACCTCTTGTTCCCTCACCCAATCAGGATTCTTATAACTCCCAATCGGAACATTAAACTCACCACTACTATTAAGCCTGAACAAACCATTAAAACAAGTCCTATTCAAATAAAGCAATAAACCAGCCTCAACCAAAGGATCAAAATCCTCACCCCTCGGCCTCCGATTAAAAAGCTCCCTCTGCTGATAATAATAATTCTTAGCATCAGAATAATCTCTGTCAGGGTCAGGGTCAGACCGAGGATGCTTAAACCCCTTGACGACCTCGATTAACTCTTTTGGGTTATCACGAACCTGCCGATAGAAATTCATAAGCCTAGTATTAGTATCATTAATCGCCCCATCCTTAGGAGATAGTTCAAAGAAAACAGCGCCTCCACCAAAAAAAGGCTCATGATACCTATAGAAGTTAGCCGGAAACCTAGCTAACAAATCATCAAGAATCTCCCTCTTACCACCAGCCCACTTCAAAACAGGAACAACCATCAACAAAAAATACACCCCCAAACCATAAAAAACTTACCATTAAATATAGATTTAATGGATATCTAGGCAACAAAAACAAATACCAACAAAAAAACAACAAACAACAATGCCCAAAAAACGAGACAAAAAAACCGGACAATACAAAAAAACCTACAAAACACAACAATTCATAAAAGCAATCAAAAACACAAAAAACCCAACAACCAAAAAAATAGCCAAACAAGTCGGCTGCTCATACAACACAGCCTACAAAAAACTAAACCAACTACAAAAAAACCAAAAAATAACAAAACAAAAAATCGGAAACACACTAATATGGCAAACAAAAACACAAAACAACACAAAAAAATGAAAAACACAAAACAGCTCCAAAAAATCGGAAATGCACTCCAAAACCTATTCAAAAACGACGAATTCCTATTAAAAGAAGACGCAAACGAGAGAACTATCACTCACAAACTAGCCAGCCACCTACAAAAAGAATTCCAGAAATACACAGTAGACGTAGAATACAACAGAATGAAAAACAGAGAAAATGATGAACGAACAACCAAAAAAATAGAAAGAATAAAACAACAAACCGAGAAACAGGAGGATTGTTGGGGAAAAATAAAACCTGAAGATACCAATGCAAAAACAATCTACCCAGACATAATAGTACACCAAAGAAACACCAATAATAACTTAATAGCAATTGAAATAAAAAAATCAAATAACTCTGACAAAATATGCGATATAGCAAAACTCCAAGGATACAAAAACCAATTCAACTACGACACAACCATATTCCTAAAACTAAAAGTAAACGAAGAAAAAACAAATACCGATTATATAGCAGAAGCCATTGAAATAAAAAAAGAAAACGATGAACAACCAGAAGATATAACTACTCAAATGAAATCAAAAATTTAATCCCTTAAGTTTCTCTCAAAAAATACTTATTACTGTTATAAAGGTAAGCTTTTGAACATTAAAGTACGGATTATATAAATTAAAAACGTTTAATCTATATTTCAAATAATGTTTTAGAGAGTTTTTGAATTTATTTTTTTAAAATTATTTTTTAGGCTATTTCTTCCATTAGTCCGCTTTTTTGTAGTATTTGTTTTAGGTTGTGTAGGTTTTCTGATGCTTGTATGACTTCTTGGACTTTCATGTAGGATGTGAATTTGTTTAGTTCCCCTCCTACTGCTTCTATTTCTTTTTTTAGTTTTTCTAGTTCTTGTTGGTTGGATACTAGTATTAGCTTTTGGAGTGTTGGGTCTGCATTCTTAGCTTTCTGTAGGTTTAGTATTGCTGAGTCTCTGCTGCCGCTTTTGTGTACTTCGAATGCGTATGCTATTCTTCCTAGGTTTGCTATTTTAGTGCTCCATTTTACGTCGATTCGGGCGCCTGGGGCAGCATGATATTCTATGTCTACATCGAATCCTAGTCCATCTCCAATCTCCTGTAAAGTATCTCTTATCTCGTTGTGGTCGAAGTCTTTGATCTTTTTTCCTTCTTTTTCTTTTTTATCTATTTCTTTTTGTAGGTTTGTTTCTTCTGTTATGTAGTAGAGGAAGTAATCTAATTCTAGAAAATCATTTATATCCTGATTTTTCTCTTTTAATGTGTCTTTGAGGTCTTTCATAACTTTTAAGAACTCTTTATATTCTTTATCAGTGAGGGTGGTTTTTGTTAGTGGGAAAGATAGTTTATCGGAGTAGTTTAGCATTTGTAATCCATTTCGTGCTTTACGGTTCCATATAGCTGCTTGGTTCGGGTGATAATATGTTAGTAACTCAGAGACCACACCGGTCCCCATCATCGGGATATTAGTAAGAGCGGTATATTTTTCTTGTAAATCTCCATGTTTATGGAATGCATTTAAAAAAGATGTCCTGATGTCCTCTATGTCTTTCTCCATTATTTTATCAACAATGTAGTCTTTATTAGTCCACATCTGGAAAGCCCATAACTTTCTAACAATCTCCCTAATATCGCCTTCACCAAAATCCATTATACTCTCTTCAGAAAATTTTTCCCTAACCCAGTTTTTCCTAGAATTCCTTTCCTCAACATCATCTACAAGCTCCAACGATTCAGCTTCCTTAAACTCCTCAAACAACTCAACCAAATCCCCAACACCTAAAGACATTCAAACACACCTCAATACAAAACACCCAAACAATCTAAAAATAGATATAATTCCAAAAACACATATAATTAAGTCCCAAACCAACCAAAAAACCTAAATAAAGAAACTTATATCCAACATCTCTATAAAAACTCTAAGGAATATAGTTCATAAATACCTTGGGAAGTGTTATTTTGAATCTAAATCTTTTAAATGGCTACACAGCTTCGCAATCCGCTTTCTCAAAAACAGAATGGGCTTAAGGAAACTACAAAAAAATCCTGGAAAACATCTCACCATCAACACCCAAATATATCTATACGTATTAACCGAAGAGATTCAAAAAATATCAAAAAAATGTGAAATTAAAGAAATAAAAAACATCGAATATAAAGTTCATAATTTATTTTAAAAGTGTTTTCCAAGATCTCTACGACAATATTAGACTAAAAACGCAATCAAAAATGAATATTTTCCGATAAATACTTTGAAATTAAAAAAACAGGTGTTACGAATATTATTGTTAGCAAAAATGAGACATATTCTATTTCAAAAACTTCTATTAAATATAGATATATGTAATCTACAAATAATAAGGAAATGATTGAAGCAACCACTAAATTAAGCTTATACTCAGAGACCGGAGATCCTTTTTCCATAATATCGAGATTAAATGTTCTAAAGAACTGTTGTATTCGAATGAACGGAAGTATTAGTAGGCTTTTAATAAACATTACGAATAAAGGTATTGAAATAAACATTATTATTAGTAAGTGAAAACCAGTTGGTTCTATAATTAATTCTAAAAAATAGTTTTTAACTATAAAAGCGGTCCAAACAGCAATTAAGGTAATTAAAGCCTCTGGTTTTAGCTTAAATGACATGATATTTTCATTTTGAAAATCTTTTTTATTTTTACTAATTTATAAATTAACTAGAAAAATAGTTTTTAAAAATATTATTTTGGAATTTAATGCAAAGTTATTTTTATAAACAATATTTTAAAAAGATATATTAATGGTTGATATAACTGGCGGCACGATTTTTTCTTGGGTTATGAAATTTACAAGGATAAGAAATTTACTCGGTTTCTAGCAGTACTCCCTATCCTAACATTTTTCTACTAATTCCATCTTTGATTGTTGTAACAATATTTTGGGTTTTAATTGATAATTTGGTTAAAAAGATTAAAAAAAGATTAAAGCGGTTTAATAATCCTAATAAAGAAGATATAGTCAAATATCTTCGTAAAGAATTGAATAACTGGATATTAATTGTAAGTGGTATTACACTCCTTATATCACTACTCGCCCTAATTATGGTCTTTATAGAATTTATAAACACAGTTGGTGCAATAAGCTTAATTTTATTAGGAGGATGGATATCATCCTTCACATATGGTATAATAAAAACATTAATTTGAACACTTGATAATCTGAATTAGAATATGCAAGTTTTATCGTTTATAAAAGGTAAAGGTGGATACCTTATTTTTCTGTATATACCTATGGTTGGTTAAAAAAGGGAGAGTTTACAAATGAAATATAGAGAATATTAAGGTTACTATTAATTGAATATGGTTTTTTGTATGTTATTTGTAGTATGCTTGTTATAGTGTGCTTGGGTTTGGGTTTGGGTTAGGTTATGTTTTTCCGTAGAGGTGTTCTGCTTGTTTGACTATTGGTTGGATTAGGGGTTCGTATTCTTTGTGGGGGAATCCTTCGGTTTTTAGTATTTTTTTGACTTCTGATTTCATTTTTGCTTTGATTTCGTTTCTTGATGTCCAGTCTATGTCTGTTTTGTTTTTTAGTCGGTTTTTTATTTTTGTTGCTATTTTGGTTAGTTTTTCTTGGTATATTTCTTTTTTTTGTTTCTTGTTGTATTTCGTTGGCGTAGTTTTTGAGTTCTAGAACTATTATGTTGTTTTGGATTAGGGGTTTTTTATCGGTTTTTGGAGAAGAATGGAGCCGCAGAGAATAGTGATTTTATTTGATGTGACATAAGACTCGCCATAAATTCCTTGTGGATTGTTGTTGAGAAGTCTGTGGAATATTTTATGGGATTGATGTGGGACAGTGTCATCATGGATAGCGTCTTTAAAATAAAGGGTGAAGTAAGGTGAAGAGGGCTATAGGTGTTAAGAAAAATATAAAAGAGTTGTGGGAAGTGCTAATACAAGAAGGTATAATGAAGGCTGGATCACTGTATAGCAGGTCTATTAACTATGTGGTCGAAGTCTTTGATTTTTTTTCTTCTTTTTCTTTTTTATCCATTTCTTATTGCAGCATATTGACAAGGTTTTTTAGCAAACTCACTTAAGAAACTTTTATTTTTGGGTGTTCTTTGATATAGTTTTTATTATACTTAAACTGAGGATATTTGGGATTGTCTTTTGTTAAAATCTGAATATTTAATCTTTTTAACAAAGTTTTTTTTTTAAAAAAAAATAAAATTAAATATTCAAATAATTTTATTTTTCTAAAGTTGGTGTTTATGAATGGGTTATTATGATGTAGCTCAGATCTGTTTAAATGGTCATGTAATTACAGAGAGATCTAAGGGATTTCACCAAGCTACACAGGAGTTTTGTAGTAAGTGTGGAGAACCTACTATTGAAAATTGCCCTAATTGTGATACAAAGATTCGAGGGGAGTATGTGGTTGAAGGAGCGGTATTTTTTTCAGAATATTCGGTGCCAAAATTTTGTCACGGTTGTGGAGAACCTTACCCTTGGACAAAGGAGAAAATACAGGTTGCAAAGAAATATGCGCAGATGTTAGAGAATTTAGATGAAGAAGAGAAACAGACTGTGGAAAAAAATATCGATGACATTATAAAAGACAGTCCTAGAACTAAAATAGCGTCTTTACAATTCAAAAAAAATTTAGATAAAGCTAAAGGAAAAGCAAAAAAAGAACTAAAAGATATAATAGTGGAAATAGCAAGTGAAACAGCCGTTAAACTATTAAAAGGAGAATGATGATTAAAGAATATTTTAAATGTTTATTAATTGTAAAAAACTCCAACTAAAATACATTTTTCATTTTTTTCTCCAATAGGAACTGAGAAAAAATAGAATTTACTTACTATAGTATCTCCATTTCTTAATTTCTCGTTAACCTTATCTTCAAGTTTGCCGATTCTATCATCATCCCATCTTTGTTTTCTTAGACCATTTATAGATCGAGATTCTTCATCCACCCCCCATAAAAATACTTTATTATTAATTTTCTTGGATTCTTTCTCTATATTTTCAATTATGCTTTTACAAGGGTTATCTTTACTTAAATCGTCTCTATCTTTGTATTCTATCAGAATATTCTCTTTTGTTGTTATGGTTTCTTTGTGCCGAGTGTATCCTTGTTGAAGATTTATGATTTGATTTATTCCTGACTTAAAGGGTTTTTCAACCTTTTGAGAAATTATATGTAACAAAACACATCCTAAGACCCAAGATATAGTTTCTCCTTCGATATTTAGTATATTATTATGAAGTTTATTTAAGAAATTTATGTATTCAGGAGAAAGTTGGGTTTTTTCTATGTTTAAAAGGGATACATTATTGATTTCCAATTCTTTTGATGCTATTTTTTCAGACGGATGGAAAATTGAACATTTATTCCCATATACTATATCTCTGAAAATATTTTTAGCAAAATTAATATCAATATCTATGTGTTTATCGGCATATATGACATGGATATCTTGGGGTATACTACCTTTTTTCCTTATTTCTTTCTCTCCTTTTTTTTGGATTTCTACAGCCTTTCTATAATCAGTAATATCATTGAAAAAAGATGAATTATCCTTAGTAATACCCCGGAGTTCTTGATAACGTGTTTTTTGCCTTTCTAACCCATAAATGTACTCTTTAAATTCACTTTTAAAAAAATTAGGGTTTGAATAGTTTTTATTACCCCAGCGTATTTCTTTAATATGGTGTTGATGGTTATTTATTTTCAATTTATTCCCGTTTATTTTAATCTTATCACTTTGAATCCATTTCTTTTCTAATTCATGGTTTGAAAATTCAAATTTACATTCAATACCACTTGTGCCTTCATAAAATGAAATTATTCTTACATTTTTCTTTTGATAATGATACTTTCTTTCAGCCACACCTATAAAATCTCTAAAAGTACTTGATCCAGTATCAGTAAAATGTGAAAACTTTAATTCCCCATTCTTGGCTTCGAAAAGTGCTGCACTTAATATATTATCGATGTCCAAAAATCTCCTTATTAATTCTATTTCCTCTTCTGCTTCTCTAATAGATAAACCTTTTTCAGCCTTTACATGTGTTAATAAAAACGAAGATTTGTAAAGTATGAGCATAGCATATTTACCTTTTTCTCTCTGTCTTTTTTGTAGATGATCGCAAAATTCTCTTAGCAAATCTTCTATTATTCGCTTTTTAACGAGGTCATGTTCCTCCGTTTCCTCACCTAAAATTTGTGTCACCCATTTTCTATGGGCTTCATTCATTTTAGATTCTTGAATATGAGTCGGATACCTCAGTTTACTTTTTATATCTTTTAGTAAATTTTTTATATCTCTTATATCAGAAGACGAAGTAAGATTTTTGTTTTTTATTTCCGAAGCGTGGTTAGGTTTTACCTCCCTATAAAAAAATTTAGCTTCTTTTTTTTCACCATCTCCCGATAATCTATTTTGATGTTGCATATCTTGAAACCACTCTGTTTTTTCAATCAATAGATAATTAATTTTTTGTAACAACCCCAATATATAAAAACGGCCAAAAAAATAGACTTAATACAAGTAAACAATACCGCTAAGTATTTGAATATATTATAAAAACCTATACAAAACATTCTAATTAAAATTATGAGGTGTAGAGTAGTAGGTTAGTCCCTATTAAAATACCACTAAAGAGTATCAAGAATAAACAAAATAATGTAATTAAGATTGGATTTATATGCTGATGGTTGGATTATGAATGGATTGTCAAAATTTCCCTAAGAAAGTTTTTGATTCTTTTTCAGAGATATATGAGGAAATAGATGAATCTGGTGGAGAATTTGATTTTAGATATTCTTTGGCCAAAAGTTTTCTTGAAGGTGTTCTTGGTTGGAAAAGAAAAAAAGGAGAAGGCCATTTCAAAGTTGAAGAAGAAAGAAAAGATATACTAGCATTTGATGACAGTAATCCTCCTTTTCCAGTTTTAATTATAGAAACTAAGAAACCTTCAACTTCCTTAGGAATTAATGAAAAAGAACAACTTGATAGTTATTTTAGAGATGTTGGAAGTGCAAAATATGGTGTTCTAACAAATGGTAAAAGATTTATTTTATTTAATTATGATTCAAGCAAGGATGAATCAAATAAAGAACTAGAAATAGATTTAAAGCAAATAAAGAATTCTGAATTTGAAGAATTATCCGAAGACTATAAAAGTAAATTAAATAAACTACGTTATTTGAGTAGAAATCGATTTATTGGTTTTGAGGACTCAGAATATTTTAGAAATAATGTTAGGGAAATAGATGTTGAGTATAAAAGTGGAGAAAGTAGGGGATATGAATTATTTCTCAATAGCCTTAAGTTGTCTATAGGTAATTTAACCGAATTGATGGAGGAATTTTTTGTCTTTTACTCAGAAATCGAGGAGTATATTGGAGACTTTTTCGATTCCTCATATTCAGAATGGGAAGACTGGAGACAATTCACAGGATCAGAATCTAATCCAAAAGAGACATTTTGTAGAGAAACAGCGTATATAATGATAAACAGAGTTCTTTTTGCTAGAATACTTGAAGACAAAAAAATTGCTACTACCTCTAAATTATCAGGTGAGAGAATAGCTCATAAAATCGAAATTGAGAATGAACCATATCTAGATTCCTTTAAGGATTCAAAGGATGTTATAGAAAAACATTATCCGCATTTATCTGAATTAGGTATTTTTGATTGGTGGTGGGTTCCAGAAACCCAAAAATCAAGAATGTCTTATGAAATAAAGAATGAAATAAATAGTTTATATAATAAATTAGATTATGAATTAGGTCAGTTATTAAAGAAACTGAATCGATTTAATTTTGAAACTGTTAATCGAGATATTCTTGGTCATGTTTACGAAGATTATCTCCCACCACAAAAAAGGAAGGAACTAGGGGAGTTCTATACCCCTGTAGAAATAGTTAAGTATATTCTTGATTCTGTCGGTTATGTAGAGAACAAAAATAATTTAGGACAAAAGAAAATCTTAGATCCTGCTTGTGGGTCAGGTACTTTTTTAGTAGAATCAACAGACCGACTAATAAACCACTATTTAAATAAATTCCAAAAAGGAGAAGAGAAATTCCTCCAACCTGATGAAGCTAAGAAAATCCTTGAAAAAGTTGGAGAAAACATAGTTGGACTTGACATCAATTTTTTCGCTACAAACATAGCTGAACTAAACCTATTATTTAGAACAATAGACTTATATGAAATAACTAAAAAGAAATACAAAAATTACCAAATACCAAGATTCAACATACATTGTACGGATAGTCTAAAAGCATCAAGAAAACTAAGAGAAGCAAAAAAAACACAGTCCACATTTGAAGAATTTGCAAAATACAATGGAAGGGCAAAAGCCTTCATTCAAGATACAAAAGAAGCAGAAAAAATAAAAGAAAACCGAAAATTCGACTATGTTGTGGCTAATCCACCCTATGTAAAAATGCAAAATTTATCTGACATGAAAGAACATTATAGCAAAATATACGATACCACATATAAAAACTATGATATCTATGTCCCATTCATAGAAAAAGGTATAAAATGGCTAAAGGATAAGGGGGATTTAGGGTATATCACTCCTAACAGATTTTTGTTATCCGAATATGGAGAAAAATTAAGGGATTTCCTTTTAGATTACAAAATTTATCAAATTATCGATTTTAAAGAAACAGAGGTTTTTGATGCTTCTACACCATATCCCTGTATTTTAACCCTTAAAAAAACAAAAAAATCTTCAAATAAAATCAAATGTGCAAGAATCTCTAAGAAAGATGAAAGAATAACTACTAAACTCAAAAACTATTCAGGATCCCCATATCATAGAGAAAAAACATTTGATGTTTTTGAGTATGAACAATCTGATTTAGATTCAGGTTTTTGGACTTTAATGCCAGAAAAAGAATTAGAAGTTTTCAATAAAATAACAAACAAATCTCAAATAAAAGTAAAAAATTTTCTTAAAAACAACTTCGTAGGTTTACAAACCAGTGCTGATAAAATATATTTAGGGAGAATAATCTCTGAAAAAAATGAGTTAGCAGAATTTAAACCCAAAGGTGAAAAATCTAAATCTTTTTATATAGAAAAAAAATTACTTAAAAAGGTTTTGAAGGGCAAGGACATCGATAGGTGGATACCTGAGTGGAACGGATTATGGTTAATATTCCCTTACAGACTTGAAGAAACTAAAATGGAAGTTATACCTGAAGAAAAAATGGAAGAAGAATATCCTAAAGCTCTTGAATATTTCAAAAACTACGAATTCAAGTTAAGAAATAGAGCTGGATTGAAAAAAGGTGAAACTTTTTATAAATATCCTTACCGAAAAAATTTAGAAATGTTTGAAGGAAAGAAAGTCTTGGTAGAAGTATTAGCCCAAAAACCATCTTTTGCTGCAGATTTAAATGGAGAATTCTATTTTGTAGGAGGAGGAAACGCTGGCGGCTATGGAATGAACCCTAAAGAAAAACATCTAAAACACCCAGATTCTTTAAGTTTTTATATTGGTCTTTTTAATTCAAAAATAATCGAATTTTATCATAAACATAATAGTGTGATTTTTAATGACAAATATTACTCATTTAGAAAATCTTATACTAATAAAATACCACTAATAAAAGAAGAAAATACTAAAAAAAATTCAGAAATAAAAACAATTTCTAATGAAATTGTTTCAAGTTTAAACGAGAAAAATAAACTTAAAATAAAAGTCAACGATTTTTATAATAATTATAGAACAAATAAAATGGCAAAAAATGAACTAATCGATTTGGCAATCGATGTAAGTTTATCGGATGATGAATATAGGCACCAACCGATGCGTTATAATAAAGAAATGAAAGCTGACAGCCAAATAATTCATCAATTAGTTTTAAAGAGAGGACATAAGATTTCATTTGGTAATGAAGTTATACCAAAATATTTGCTTAAGTTATTGAAGTCTAGAGGAAAAAGAATTTCTAGGTCAAATCTTTTATCACTAAAGATACCTTCCGAAGGAAAAATAAAAGAAATAATGGAGGAGTATAGGTCAGACAAACAGAGAATTGGACAATTGGAAGATAAAGCCGAAAAATTAGAAGAAGAATTAAATGAGATTATTAGTAAAGAAATATATGATTTATCTGATTCAGATTTAGAAGTAATCAATAGTTTTCTAGAAGTTTGGTAAAATTAATTAGTTCTGATTTTTACTATATTTTGATAAAAGCATCAGGGTTGTAAACATCTTTTAAAACTGGGTGTTCCCAACGAATATTCAATCCCCAATACCCTCCCCCCTCCCTATCAGTTATTATGTAATCATATTCTCCCAATAAAAAAGGTATTTTTTGGTTTTTATATTTGAAAAAACGCTTAAGGGCTTCAGAATATTTCCTCAAAGTCTCTCTTTTTTTCATTTGAACACTTGGGTGCTTAAAATCTTCAATTAATTCTGATGGGGTTGGACACAAAACTTGTTCTTCGATTATCTTTTGACTATCATACCCATCATAAGAGCATGCTTCATAAAGTGAGACCCAATTAAATGGTTTATTATTTGCTTCTTCTACGACTATAATGGGGAACAATCTACCTTCACCACATTTATCACAAAAAGGAAAATTTATATCCAATATCTCAAATTCTCGGGCTTTTCTATCAAACAGAGCTATATAATAATCCCCCCAGTCATATTGACTTTTTTCATAATCTATAAGACTTTTATAATCTAGGTTTGTGGTCACATCGAAACGAGCAGGCCCATTATAATCTCCTGAAAAATCAGAATTATCACCAGCGTCTAAGGTTGGTGTGAGACTAAGTTTAGTTTCGAATTTTTTATAAAAAAATAGTTCCGCTTCCAACCCTGCTTTCCAGGTGGAAGGTATATCCTTAGTTTCTAGAAATTCTTTGGCTGATCTAATATTTTCTCCATTAAACTTATAAAAAAGGCGATTTCTTAATAGAAGGTATTTTTGAAAATTCTTTAAATCTTCCATAGCTACAAATGATGTTAAATATATTTTCATACTTAGTTTTTTTCCTTATTCAATAAGATAAATCTCTAAAAGAGTTTAAATACAGCTAAAGGATTAAAAACACCGTTAAAAAATAAAGAAACAAGTAAAAGATAACATTTTAAAATCAGCTCAATTCTAAATAAAAACGTAGAAACCATTGTTTCTGAAGAAAATAAATTAGAAAAATAACTTTTTAAGTATCAATAAAAAGCAATAACTTTTCCAAGCAACTTATTTTAAAAGTTTAATATTTAATTTATTTTTCCGTTAGCTCTATATAATTCATTCTTTCTGCATAAACTTCGTTGTTCTATTTGTTCTTTTGACAGATATTCCCTATTTAGATAGTTTTGTTTGGTGTTGTTATGGGTGTTTTGAATGGGGAGTCTATGTTTAGGAAGATTGGTCTGCAGGAAGCAGTTTTGTTGGCTGTTGTCTTGGTGAGTGGACTGGTGGCCTTCGGTTTAGGCCATTTCGAGATCTATGGCTATTCATTATCCGGTGTTTATGCTGGGTGGATTGTTATAGCCTTGATGATTGCTGGATATGCGTTGAATAAGAAAAGGGGTTGGCATCATTTTGAGGATTGGGAGAAAGGCCTGTTCATAGTCGCCGGCTTACTGTTGATCGGCCTAGAATACATTACGGAGGTTGGTAATACGTTTTATGGCAGTGAGTTATGGGGTACAGTCGGCTTAGCAATAGTTATCATTGCCTATGCGGTTCTGAGTTGGAAGGGATAAAGTATGGAAAGAAAGTTTCTTTTATTCTCCCTCCTACTCTGCGGGTTGATTGTTGCAGGTTCGGGGTCGGTGTATGCTGAAACAGGAACTCAAACGCATCAGGAGCTTGTTTGTGATGATGTTCTGGCTGTCGGTGAGTTTATCACGATTACTGAGGATGGTGAGGTCATTACCGATCTAACCACAATCACAGTTCTAAATAGCTCAGTTGACCTGGATAATAAATCTGTTTCTCTAGAGCTCAGCAGTTCTGAGTTGGTTGACGTTGTCTCAGTTTACATCGATAGTTCAGTTCTTGGTAATGTGAGTGTTGGTGATGTTGTTGTTTCTGGTGACCTTGAAATGGAGTTTGGTGAGCTTGAGGTGGTTTTAGAAGGCAATAACACTGCTTACTATGTTGAGGAGTTGGAGAATAACACGCATGTAGTGTTGTCTATTGAGTTTGATGGTGAATCTAAGGAGGTAGTGGTTATGGGTGGTTCTGGGTTTTTTGGTTGGCTTTCTGGTGATGTCGGTGGTTCTGGTGTTCCTGTTTGGGTTGTGTTGGTTGTGTTGGCTGTTGGGGGGTATATGTATTTAAATAGGGATGGTTAAGTTGCGGAAATCCTTTTTTCTATCCCTCCTCCTAATCTTTCTATTTATTGTGGGTGTGGGTGGTTCGGTTACTGCAGTTGATACTTCAGAAAACGAAACCGGTTTTTTGAGTGATTTTTTTCGGTTGATTACGGGGACGACGGTTCATGAGAGGTATGAGACGACTTATTTGGGTGCTGGATATACTTGGATAATGGATTTTTTCAGCAGTGATGATGATTGTGGTGATGGTGAGTTGAACAGTGTCATGATTTATGATTATGGGATGCAGTTGTCTAAGGATGATAGTTTTATCATCAGTGCTTTTAATAATGAGGTAACGAATACGGAGACGTTTGTTTGGAGTTTAGCTAAATCTGAGTTGCTTAAAGAACTTAATAATGGAAGTAGTTTGGAGGAAGCGCAGGTTAAAACTCAAAGAGTTATAGATGAATACTACAGCAACATAGAATATAACATCCTTCAACAGGTCAACAGCCAAGTTATGTCTATAGAGCATTTGATGGAGGTTAATGCAGAGATTGAAACTATATCCAACTATCCGTTTGAGGCTGAGTGGTATTATGATTATAGTAGTTGGCAGGATGGAAGCACTCAAACAGATACAAGGTATATGGATTTGAATTTGACGAAGTTTTATGATAGGGATGTTGTTTTGTTGAATGGGTCTAGTGTTTCAGTTCTTGATCACGAGCAGAAGGATGTTTCAAGTGTCCCCAACAACCATGGATCTAAAGTTTTCTATGTTTTCCCATACCCAGACAACGAACATGGCGTTGTCTGTGGTGGAGCCGCCAGTTCAAGAGATTCAAAAATATTGGTAAGCAATCCAATCGGTAGTGATGGAGAGGTAATAGACCTTGATATCTGGGAAGACGTATGGAAAGATCTATATTCCACTCATGAAATGATGAAAGACAACATGGAAGTCTACGTACATGAAGTCTACCAAGAATATAGCGACGGACTAAATCTAACTGGGGTTGTGGATCCATATGTTTTGGCGCAGCATTTGAATACATTGCATAATCAGACTGGGTATTATGGATATGCTGGAGCAGAACTAGCCTTACTCGGAATAAACACAACCATAAACGACCGATTCATCATCGAAATACACGAAAGCAATGTTCTGCAAGATAACAGTACCTGGGAAGGCATGTTATTTACAAATGCAGCCCTTCAAAACAATATACTTGAAACAGATAGGACCTATAACACGGAGAATTATTCTGCTCCATTTTATCTAGCAACTGATGAGGGCCTGTTCTGGCTTTATGAAACCAGTTTCGAAATTCTTGAAATCATAGGTTTTGATGGGGAAAGGTTAGAGGAGGTCGAGTTATACAAACCAATCTACCACACAATTAATGCTAGCCAGTTTGAGGATGAGCTTAAACAGATAGCTGAAATCTATGATTTGGTTAGCGATTGGAGTGCTGATAGTGGTGATGGTCAGGTTGATGGCATAACTGTTGGAGATCTTGGGGATTGGCTTAACAGGGATTTAGGTGGGGTGCCGTATTGGTTAATAATTTTAGGTATCGGAGCTTTCGTTTTCATTCGACGGGGTGGTTCTGGAGACAACGATATAATAGTCAGGCGGGAATAAAACATGCCTTCTTCG
This sequence comes from Methanonatronarchaeum sp. AMET-Sl, assembly GCF_029854155.1. Classification (NCBI taxonomy): domain Archaea; kingdom Methanobacteriati; phylum Methanobacteriota; class Methanonatronarchaeia; order Methanonatronarchaeales; family Methanonatronarchaeaceae; genus Methanonatronarchaeum; species Methanonatronarchaeum sp. AMET-Sl. The sequence continues at coordinate 578,495 of NZ_CP122958.1, forward strand.
AACAGAAATGGTTGGTGTTGGGTGGGGGTTTTGTTTTTAATCTCCCTACTATTCCTTTCCTCCTTTCCATTAGTGTCAGCAGAGGAGTTGGAGGTGTCGGAGGGGTCTGTGGTTGAGGTTGATGAGGTAACTAGGGTTCTTGGTTATGAGTATAGTGGTGGTGTGCTTTTTATTGAGTTGGAGAGTGATTTGTCTCAGAGTGTTAAGGTTGTTGATAGTATGTTGGGTGTTGGTGGTGAGGGTGTTACTCAGGTTCCGGTGCAGAGTTTTTTGTTAGAGCGTGGCCATAACGTTATTGAGGTTGAGGTTGTTGAGTTCAGGGGTGATTTTGCTGTTTCTCTATCCACTTCTAGGGCGTTGGTGGTTGTTAGTGGTGACTCAGGTTTTTTGTTGTTTGATGGAGATGCTGATTGGAGTTATGTGCAGGTTGCTGGGGTAAGTGGTTTTTTATCCACACTTGTTTTGTTAGGAGTGTTAGCTTACAGAAAGAAGGGGGAGGAAGATGAAGAAGTATTTCAGAGGTATTGAGGTGTTGTTTTGGCGCCACCGATAATGCCCGTAATCATGGCAGGCCTGGTCCTGATAACTGGTTATCTACGGGATCCAAGGCATTTGGGTTTGTTGTTTTTGGTTTATTGGTTGGTTCCTTTTTTAGCAGGAGCTACGGTTATATCGTTTGAGTTGGGGTTGTTGGATGTTCTGGTTTTCCAACCAATGGATTACTGGATCAACATCGCTGTTGAGCTATCTGTTGGTTTTGTGACTGGGTTTTGGGAATCTTTAACTCCCTGGTGATTTTAGTTGATTGAGTTTATTTGTTTAGTCTGTGGCTGTAGGATACGAGGTTCTTTCTCGTATTCCTTTTATTTATGTAATGGCTGTATGAACGATTTGATTGAGTTATAGGGGTGGTTTGGTTGTCTAGGTTAACTGGATTTAATTTGGGTGTCGGGGAATGGATATCTGGTAACTTATTTAAGTTGATTTTGGTTTTCGTATTAGGGCTGGGTATCCTGTTTTTTGGTTTTGACTGGTTTGGGGTTGAATACCAGATAGCGTACTTTGTTTTTCTGGCTGGCCTAGTTGTTGGTTATCTTCCGATTCGAGAGGCTGTTGATTATTTATATAGTTCTGAGAGGGTTCCGTTGTTGGTGCTGGAGGCCGAGGCCTCAGGTATTGCAGTTTATGAATTATCTCGAGAAAAATTCCAGAGTATCGAGGTTATGGGTGAACTAACAAGTTATCGATGTGGAACCGGAGATCTCTATCTAGCAAGAAAGTATGACCCCGAGTCTAATCGAGCAGTTGGTGTTTGGATGGGCTATATAGATGACCTCGAACTAATGAGATCAAAAGAAGCAATCACAGAACTAAGAACAACATTAACAGAAGAAGCACAAAAAGGCTTAACACAAAGAGTCCGAATCCGATCAATCATCCAAAAATCCCTAAACAAAATTCTAGGACAAATCATCCAAGACATAGAACAAGAAACCATCTTCAAAGGAGAACAAATCGAAAAAACAATCAACGAAGTCTTCCAAGAAACAAAACAAAACTACAAAGAAAATCAAAACCGAGAGGAAATAAAACCAGAAAAAAAAGAAGAAAGGTCATTAGAGAACAAAAAAGAAAACAAGGAGCGGGGAAATGTCGAGTAAGGATAATTTAGCTTGGAGTAGCTTGGAGCTTCAAACTAAAATCAATGAGGACACAGAAACTTTACATAACCACACCGGTCTACTAAACCCAAAAGACAGATACAACAAACTACTCGAATACATATCCAACAACTATAACAACATGCAAAAAGAAACCCCCACACTAACCAACCACCAATACCAAGACCTACGGATCTACCGAGAAATACTAAAAAACCGATCCAGCAGGTATGTAGGCCAGGCATTACAAACCCACAACATCCCAGTAATAAAACGCATAGCCGGTAAACCTCCAGAAGGTAATGACCTCAGCGGATTACGAACCCTACAACTACTTGAAAATAGGTTGCGGCAGGAAATCTATATCTGTTATATTGCAGGGAATATGGGGAGTGGAAAAACAGACTTCGCCATCCTATTAGCCGAACTATACCACACATGGCTAAACGGAAAAGTAGCCAGCAACATCAAATCATTCAAAGAAAAAGATAGGTATTGCAGTGGGATACAAGAACTGGAGACATGGCTAAAATCAGACAAACAAAAAAGAGAAAAACAAAGCAATAAACTCTTCATCTTCGACGAAGCAAGTAGCCATGCCAGTGGATATTCAAAAGACAGTACAAAAGTGGAAAGACAGTTCTCAACCTTACTAAAAAAATTCAGAAAATACAAAGCAAGTTTAATAATAATCGGACACACCGGCAAAGACGTACACCCAGATATCCGGCGTTTACTGAATGATTATATTTTGAAGGTAGGGCGAAAGGAAGCAATCTTCTACAGATCAGTAACTGATGCGAAGGGGCGGGGACAGAGATTCAAATTACAGGGAATCCCTAAAACAAACTATACATTCAACACCTATGAAAACACAGAATGGAAATGGAGAAATCCAGAGATTGATGAAAGGTTGGCGCCGGAGTTCATGCCTGAAATCAAGAGAGCTAAAGAAGTAGTACATCAAATCCAGGAGAAAGGGATTGATGAATACGTAAATAGATATAAAAAGAACTACCACCCAGGCATGGAAGAGGGAACTATCAAAAGCTTCAGAAAAAACAAAATAATAAAAGACTACAAAATCAACAAAAAAATCTATAAATTTGTCCAAGAAGACTTAAGAGACATCTACGGAGTTAACAGCTAAAGAAATTTAGTAGAGAAAATAGAGTTTTTATGTGTATATTTGGGGTGAACGAAGTTTTGAGATATATGTGATCTGTAGGTTATTATTAATAATTTATTATTTCTTATATGCTAGTTATACTACACTTAAAATAACATGATTAAAATTAAGTTCATTTCTAACCTACACTTTCAATTTGATTTTGCTTCAAAAGTACTCCATTCTTCGTTGCCAATAAAGTGTATATAATAATTTCCATCAATTGGTTCTGGTAAATCTTGATTCCAGCTGTATTGGTTGGTAAAGTCTTCTCCATTTATCTCTACTATTTGAGCTCCCCAAGAGTTGACATACCAACTCCAATCTTGTTCTGGTGGGTCCTTTAGTACCCAATAATATTCTCCCTCTCCTTCATGTTCAAAATCAAGCTCTATAGGAGTGTAAATTTCATCTTCGAGCTCAAAAACTGCTATTAGCTCTATATCGTTATTCATTTCAATTGTTATTTCGCTATCTGTTTCTTGAATGTCTCCTGTCCATTCACTGAAAACCCAGCCTTCATCTGGGGTTGTTTCAATAGTTACCTCATCACCTTCTTCAAATATATGTTCGCCTGGTGCAGGGTTGGTAGTTCCTTCTCCCTCAACATCAATCGTCAAAGTATACTCTACAGGATCAGGGTCAGTTTCTTCGAATATTGCTGTTACCGTTTTGTCGCTATCCATGGTTATTGTTATTTCGCTATCTGTTTCTTGAATGTCTCCTGTCCATTCACTGAAAACCCAGCCTTCATCTGGGGTTGTTTCAATAGTTACCTCATCCCCTTCTTCAAATATATGTTCGCCTGGTGCAGGGTTGGTAGTTCCTTCTCCCTCAACTTCGATGTTTAGGCTGTATTCTTTAGTTGGGTCTTTAGGTTCGAGTTGTGTTACTGTTGTTGTCATTACTTGGATTGTTTTTCCTGATGGTTCGTGTATTACTCGGATCTCTATTTGGCTTGTTTGAGGTATCTTGTCTGTGGTTATCTGTATTTTTTCCCCCACCGACCATTTGTTGTCTATCCCATCTAATTTTGATAAGATGGTTGTATGTTGGTTTGATGTTTCTTCTAAATCGGTTATTGTTATCCTTGTGTTTTCTTTTGTTATTGAATCTCCAAATTTGTGGAACAATGTTATTGAGTGTTCTCCATCCCATGTTGCGTCTCTTATTTCAATAGAGGTTAGTGGGGATTTTTCTGAAGGTATTGCACCAAAGACTGCCACTGAAAAAATTCCTGCGAGGATTACTACTATAGATACCATTAAAATTACACCTAGAACTGGGCTAACTCCACCTTGACATCCTAATATCTTTTTTAATTTATCCAGCTCTAGATTGATTAGTGACATTTAGCGTCTAAAATATTCTATACGTTTAAGATATACTTTTGTAAGGTTATTTTTTTAGTTATATGCTTTATGTTTTTTAGTATACCTTTTAGGCATTATGTTTGTTTGAATTTTAGTTTTGTTTTTTGTTGTATGTTTTTGGATGTATGTGGGAGGATAGTATGTTATTTTTTATGGGAATGTTTTTATTATATTGGGTTATAGGTGTTTATTGTTAGGTTATTTAGGGGGGGAGAGGTTTTTTGGTTGGATATTCAGAAGCGTTTTAATTCCTATTGCATTATCCTCTCTCTTTAGCCTTAGCAAAAAATTTATTTATATTTATTAAAAGTGTATTTTTTTTAGGCACTACATCACCCAGTCTCTATTTTTTATGTAATTTTTGGTGGGTTTTTTGTTTGTTTTGTTGTGTAGTGCCTAAGTATAGGGTTTGTTCGGACTAAGGTGATGTAGAGTACAAGTGGTTTTTAGGTGGTTTATTTTTGTTTTTGTTTTTTGGTTGGGGTTTAGTCACTACTTTTTTATAAACGGTGTTGTGGGTTTTGGTTGTTTGGTGGTTAATTGTTAAAACAGTTCATTATTGTGGTTTGGTTGGTTTTTTCTTTTATTTTTTGGAGTATTTGGAGGTATTCTTTGGTTTCTGGTTCGTCTTTACCTATCTTTAAGGTTTTTAGGTGTTTTGTTTTTCATGTTGATTAGTTTTTTATCTTTGGTTATGTCTATTAAGTCTTTGTTTGCGTATTTTAGTGATTATGTTAGTTTTCTTGGTTTTATTGGTTTTTTATGGTTCTGTTTGTTGGATTGTTTTTTGGTTTTTTTAGGATTGTTTTGAATTTTGTTCCTCCTGTGTTGGAGTTTTTGATTTTTAGTTTGCCTTTGTATTTTTCGGTGATTTTTTTGGTTATGTATAGTCCTATGCCTGTGCCTGCGTTTTGTCCTGTTTTGTATCCTTTTTGGGTTATTTTGTTTTTTTGTTTGTCGGGTATTCCTTTGCCGTTGTCTTCTATTGTTATTATGCAGTGGTTTTCTGTTTTTTGTGATTTGATTTGTATTTTGTTTGCTTGGGAGTGTTGTATTGCGTTTTCTATTATGTTTGAGAATAGTTCTTTTAGTAGTGGTCCTCCGAGGACTTGGATGTTTTTTTCTGTATATTCGATTTTGATTCCTTTGTTTTGGGCTTTTTGCTCCATTTTGTTGATTATGTTTTTGAGTATTGGGTTTATGTTGGTTTTTTGTATTTTTTCTTCTATTTTGATTGTTTCTAGGGTTTCAATTTTATTTATTAGTTCTAGGGAGTCTTTAACTGCTTTTTTTGCTTTTTCTAAATATTTATTGGGTTTTTGAGGTATTTCGCAGTTGTTTAGGAGTTCTAGATAGCCTGCTATGGTTTGGGTGTTGTTTCTTATATCATGTTTCAGTAGGCTGTGTAGGAGTTCTTTATGTTTCTCCATTTTTTTGCGTTTGGTGATGTCTAGGGAGGTTCCTACGATTTTCTTCACTTCGTCTTCGATTATTACGGGTGATAGTTTGGTTATCAATGTTTTTTTTCCTGTTGGTAGGTCGTGTTGTTCTTCGTATGTGATGGGTGATTTTTTCTCTACACATTCTCTATATTTTTTTTCCAGTTTTTTTCCCATTTCTCCTAGGGCTTTTGTAGGGGTCTTGCCTATGATTTCTTTGTTTTTTATTCCTGTGGTTTCTTCGTGGTGTGGATTTAATCTTTGAATTATGAATTGATCGTTTTTTATATCTACTAGGAATATGTTGTTTTGTATGTTTTGGAAGATGGTTTTGTATTCAGCTGAAATTTTTTTCAGTTTTTCTTGATTTTTTTTGCATTTGGTGATGTTTCTTGAGGTGACTAAGATGTTGTCGCTATCCGGTAGGATGGTTCCGCTGGCTTCTTTCCAGATATAGGAGCCGTCACTTTTTTTCCATCTAAGTTCGACTTTTTCTTCTAGGTTTTTGGTTTTAAAATTAACGAATTCTTGAAATTTCTGTTTAACCCAATCTCTATCCTCTGGATGGACAAGTTTGAAAACGTCTTTACCTTTAAGTTCACCTTTGTCATACCCTAAACCAATCTCTCCGGCTTGATTTACGAAATGGATGGTTCCTTCGAAATCTATTATATAAATATAGTCGTTGGCTTCTTCAACCATTCTTTCGTATTTCTTCAGCTTTTTCCTTTTTTCTTTTAGTTTTGTTATGTCTAGGGCGGATTCGATAACTTTTTCAATGTTTCCTTCATTATCTTTTAGAGGTATTGCTGTGATTAACCAGTTTTTATCTCCTTCTGTAGGGGATATCTCTCCTTTTTCTATCTTTCCTGATTTTAAGGCTTTTTCAGTTGGACATCCTTTACAGGGTTTTTTCCGTCCGTACCAAGCTTCAAAACATTTCTGGCCTTTCAGTTCTTCTAAATCCATTTCTAGTGCATTTTGGTAGGAGTTGTTGGCCCAGATAAGGTTGTGTTCTGGGTTGTGGAATGCTATATAGTCGGATGTTTGTTCTAGTATTATTGATTGTATTTTCTCTGTTTTTTTCAATTTCTTTTTAGACTGCCAATTGTTATATTCTTGTTTTATGGCTTGGGCTAGTATTTCGTATTGGGTTTTCGGGTTACCTTTCTTTTGAAAATATCTATCAGCCCCTAAATTGAGGGCTTTCATCGCCACCTCTTCACGACCTCTGCCGGTGAATATAATGAATGGGATATCACTATTTCTTTTCTCTCTAATAATCTCTAAAAACTCGAGGCCATTCATGCCAGGCATTTGATAATCAGAAACAATTACATCAAATCTAGAGTTATTTAATCTCTTAAGAGCTTTTTTTGCGGAATTAACAGGTAGAATAGTTATCTGGCTATCTATTTTTTCTAAAAATAACTTGGCTTGTTCTGAGAAACTAGGTTCATCATCTACAAATAGAACTTTCATTTATCTATCACCTAATAAGTTGGTTTTTTATGGAGTTCTGTTTCTGGTTTTTTTGTTTTTTGATAAAAAAGGGAAAAGAGAGTTTTTTCCCTTTTTGTTGTGTTTAGTTTTGTGTTTTTGGTGGTTCTACCCAGATTACGAAGTCTGTTTGTTCTTTTATTACGCCTTTGACGTTTTCTGTTTTTATTGGGTTGTCGATTTCTTCGTTGGTTATTTGTCGTACTTGGTGGACTTCGTCTACTATCCATCCGATGTTGTCGTTGTTGTTTTGGTTTGTGTTTTCGAATACGATTATTCGTTTGCCGTTTTTGTTGTTTTGTAGGTCGAAGACGGTTTTTGGGTTGATTATTGTGGTTGTTTCTCCTCTTAGGTCCATTACTCCTTCTATGTGGTTGGGTGTGTTGGGTATTTGGGTTAGGTCGTCTTTGTCTACTACTTCTGCTACGTGGTTGAGGTCTACGCAGTATTTTTTGTTGTTTAGTTTGAATTCTATGACTTGTGTTTTGTTTTCGTTCATTTTTGATCTTTTTTGGTTTTAGAGTTGGAATTTGTTTATTGTTTTTTTGTTTTTGTCTGCTCTTTCGAGTGTGTCTTGTGCTATGTCGGCTATTTCTTGTATGGCTTCGTTTTGTTCTTCGATTCCGCTGTTTATTTGTTGTATTGCTGCGTTGATTTCTTGGGTTAGTGCTGATGTTTCTTCTGCTAGTTCGCTTACTTCGCTTGTGTTGTGTGCTTGTGTGTCTGTTGCTTCTGCTATTTCGTTTACGCCTTGGTTTATTTCTTGGATCATTTCTTGGATTTCTTCGAGTATGTTTATTACTTCTACTGCTGCGTTTGTGCTTTCTTTTACTTCTTTGTTGGTTTGTTTTAGTCGTTCTGAGTTTCTTTTTGTGTATTCTTGTAGTTCGTTTATTATTTTTTCTATTTCTTGTGCTGATTCTTGTGAGTCTTCTGCTAGTGATTTTACTTCGTTTGCGACTACTGCGAATCCTTGTCCTTTTTCTCCTGCTCTTGCTGCTTCTATGTTTGCGTTTAGGGCTAGTAGGTTGGTTTGTTCTGCTATGTTTGAGATTACGTCTGTTATTTCGCTGACTTCCGCCATCTTCTCTTCGAGTTCACTTATGTTTTCTACGTTTTCGTCTGCGATTTTGTCTAGTTTTTCTAGTTTTTGAACTGCGTCTTCTGCTTTTTCTGCGCCTTCTTGGCTTATTTCGGCTGCGCTGTCTGTTTCGGAGTTTATTTGTTGGGCGGCGGATGTGATTTGTTGTATTGATGATGATAGGTTTGAGATGTTGTTTTTCATTTCTTCGGCTTTTGTGCTTTGGTTTTGCACGCCGTTTGTTATCTGGTTTGTTGAGGAGTTTATTTCGTCTATTGAGCTGGCGAGCTCTTCTGTTGAGGCACTCATGCTCTCACTATGTTGACTGAATTCTCTAGCTCCTTTCTGAGCTTTTTTTATCGCTTTTTTCACTTTGTTCATTGCTTTGTTGAAGTCTTCCTCAAACTCTTTGTTTATCTTATGTTGTTCTTTAACTTCGTCAATATCTGTTTCAGGTTCAGGTATCTCCAGTCTGGCGGTAAGGTCAAGATCTCCAAAACTATCAAATGTTTTAACAAGCTCCTCCTGTAGTTGTTTCCATTGCTCTTCTTTAGCCCTTAAAACCTCAACCTCATTCCTCAAATCATCTAATTCATCAGTATAACCATCTTCATCTGCACTTGACTCGATATCCACTTCTTCCATAACTTCAGAACCATCAGACATAAAAAAACACTCCAAAATGGGTTATTAGGTTAGTTAACTGGCCAATAAATCTCAAACCAGCTAAACTACACCCAAAAAGTAGCTATACTGAATATATAAATTAAATGAGTGGTTATCAAAAATGAAAAGTAGGGAAAAGTTTTTTAAATGATTATGAAGTGACTGACTGTTTTGTGTTTGATTTTGGTTTTGCTTTATTTTCTTTGGAGTTTTTGGTTGTTTTTTGTTGTATGTTTTTGGATGTATGTGAAGGATAGTATGTTATTTTTTATGGGAATGTTTTTATAGTATTGGGTTATAGGTGTTTATCGTTAGGTTATTTAGGGGGGAGAGGGATTTTCTGGCTGGATACCCAGAAGCTTTTCAATTCCTGGCATTATTCTCTCTCCTTTTTTTAGCCTTATCAAAATCTATCTACAGCATTTTTTAGGCACTACGCCACCCAACCTCTACTGTTTTATGTAATTTTTGGTGGGTTTTGTGGTTTTTTTGGTCGGAATGAAAACTAGAGGATAAGGTTGTTTATATTTTATTTATCTCTTTTTTACTTTTTTTATATGTTGGATTAATATATTGGATGGGGTTTTTCAGATGTTTTTAGTTCATAAAGATATTGTTCTCAAGTGTTCTCCGTAAGTTTGATGTTGGTTGTTTTGTTATTTTTAGTAGAGTGGTTTGTCTGTGTTGGGGGGTGTGGAGTTTCTCTATGGTTGTTTTATGTTAATTTGAATGAGGTTTGCAAAGATGGGTTTTTCTGGTTTTTTGGATGATGTTAGTGGTTTTTTGATTGTTTTGGTTGGAGTAGTGTTACTTTTTCTCAAGTTATTTTTTCATTTGTTTTATTTGAGTCATGAGGGGTTTTTTGAGTTATTTTTGGCTTTGTTACCTTTTGTTTTTCCTGTTGTTATTATTTATATGGGTTGGTTTTTACATAGGCATTTTTCTGGTGAGTATTGTTTTAGGATTTTTATTTTTACTTTTGTTGTTTTAGTGTTAGTTGTCTTGATGACTTTGGTTAATTTATTGTATATTGTTGTTCGTGGTGGTGTGTTGCATGAGCCTTTTGTTGCTATTATTAATAATGCGTCTGCAGGGGCTTTATTGGGGTTATTTATTGGGTATTTTTATGTACAGGTTCTTCGGGAAAGAGATAAGAATCGGTTGTTGGAGTTGACTTTGACACATGATTTTAAGAATAAATCTCAGGTGGTATTAGGGCAACTATCGCTTTTAAAGGAGGAGGTTAATCAAGGTAGTAAGAAACGTGTCGATAAAGTGTTAAAAAATATGAGCGATTTATTCGATCTGTCGGATAAAATCCGGCTACATCTCAAAGATCAATATAGAACCCATATAACCTCTCTAGATGAACTAAGAAGGAAAGTAAGAGGTATTGTTGAAGAAAAAACCAAGGATGGTATAGAGATATTTTTTGAAGATAAAACAAAAAGCAATACTGAAATAATGGCTGGACCCCTAATTGAAGAGATAATTCTTGAAATCATTGATAACGCCATAACCCATGGGAACGCAAGCAAAATAACGATTAGGTTAAATGAAGATCTTGAAAAGATTAAGTTGGTTATATCAGATGATGGAGAAGGAATAAAACATAAAGAAAAGATATTTCAAAAAGAATATACCACAAAAACCAGTAGCCATGGATTAGGACTACCCCTAGCTCAAAAAGTAATAAAAGACTACAATGGCGACATAAAAATCCATGATAATGAACAAGGAGGAACCGATGTCAACATATACCTAACAAAACTATAACGCATGACGATGCATAGAAAATCTATTGTTTTCTCCGTTTAATAGCCATCTTTAGTTTTAATTAAGGATTTTGGCTTTATTTAGGCATTAAATCGATTTAACGTTATTGATTGGGTACTGAATATAATGGTATTTCTGGCAGAGTTTTATTTATAGTGTTAGTTCTTTATGTCTGGGTTTTTTGAATGGAAAATTTTTTGGACCGGTTTTAAGAATAGTTTGTTGAATCTTTTGAATCATTTTATACTAAAATAGCTATTCTCCTATTAATTTGATGTATATTTGGTTTAGGTTTAGGCACTACATAAATCCGTTTTAATAAGAATTTGATATACTTTCTGTTGTAACTGGACTTGGGAAGAGGATTTTTTGGATTGTTGGTGTTTATTCAAATTTTTTCGTTATTTATGTAATTATTCTTTTTCCCACACCCTCCGTAAACTAGTTTTAGGAGTGGTTTTAGTTTGTCTTGATTGTTTTTAGTCACTACATTTTTTCAGGTTCTTGGGGAGAGGTTTAAAAAAAGGATATGTGTTTTTGTGTTTGAGTTGCTTCTTTGTCGTTTTCTGTTGTCGTTTCCTGGGTGCATAGCCCTATGTGGGGAGGGTTGGTGTGGTTTTTGTATTGGTTGTTTTTTATTTATATTTGCTTGTTTTTATATCGAAAACCTTTAAGTGTTATTTTTTTATTTATATTAACACATATTAGCATGGAAATTATATTCGTGATACTATTGGGTTGGGTTTTTGATGAAAGGTAATGAGATTTCGAGGAGGAAATTTATTAAATTAACGGGTGGGCTAGCTTTAGCATCGACAGTACCAGGTTGTCTCAAGGAAATTGATTTTAGTGGGGATGAGGTTTCGTTTACGGATTTATCCGGGAGGGAAGTAAGTGTTGAGGCACCTGTTGATAGAATCGTTTCTACGTATAATTTTGATGAGTTAGTGGCTGTTGGTGGTGAGGGGGTTTTTGATAAGACAGTTGGCCATTCAGAATATTGGGATAGGTTCAGTCCTAGTGTTTGGGATAAATATACGAACAAATTTCCACAGTTAGAGGAAATACCAAATGTTGGTTATAGAGATGATGTTGATGTAGAACACGTGATATCTCTTGATCCAGATGTTGTGATTACCTCTAAAGGCCATTATGGGTCTTATACGAATATTTATAATCGTATTAGCAATGCGGGTATACCTGTTGTGGCCTTAAATTATCACGAGGAAAGTATAGAGGATAGGAAAAAAAGCACGGAGTTATTAGGGGTTATTTTAGGTAAAGAAGATAGAGCTCAGAAATTATGGGAATATTGTGAAGAGAGATATAATGAAGTTTTCAGTCGTTTAGAGACAATAAATAACTCAAAACCAAGAGTTTATCTCGAATGTAGATTCATGGACTACAGCGATGATATAGGAACTACTTATGGAGATACTAATTGGGGCGCCATGATCAAACAATGTAGAGGAGAAAACATAGCAGCAGGGAAGGGAGAAAACCCAACACTGAGTGAGGAATATATCCTTAAAATGAATCCTGAAGTATTCATCGTTGAAGGAGTTAATTGGACTGATGCATTAGGATATACCCCTGATTTAGAGGAAAGGGATGTACTAGATAACATAGAGGAGACGTATTTCAATAGAAGTGGCTGGAGAGATTTAACAGCCTGGAAAGAAAGAAATTACCACGCTATACATCACGCATTTTTCCGAAGCATATCTGACTTTATTGGCTATCAATTTATCGCAAAAGTATGCTATCCCTCAGAGTTTAAAGATATTAATCCAGAGAAATCGTGGAAAGAATTCCATAATGAGTTTTTACCAATTGACTATTCAGGAAGCTGGCTCATAGACTCAGAAACTGCATAATAACAGAGTGATCAAATGGAAAACGAAGAAAACGTAGATATAAACTCAGTTTACAGCGAAATAACAGGTAAAAAAACAATAATAACATCTGCATTACTGTTAATATGCATCTTTGTTTTCCTAATCGATATTGCAATAGGTTCCGCAGGGCTATCAATTGAAGAAGTAATACTAGCAATATTCCACCAAAGCACAGACATAAACAACATTATAGTTTGGGAAGTAAGACTCCCGATGACAATAGCCGCCCTACTGGTTGGAGCCAGTCTAAGCATAGCGGGAGCAGAGATGCAGACAATACTTGACAACCCCCTAGCAAGCCCATTTACATTAGGATTGGCCGCAGGAGCTGGATTTGGTGCTGCCTTAGCCATCGTGATGGGGGCAGACCAACTACCAATAGTACAAGGGTCATTTGTAACTTTAAACGCCTTCTTTTTCGCCTTAATCGCAAGTTTAGCCATATACTACATCGCCAAACTCAAGAAAGCAACCAAAGAAATGATGATACTTGCAGGAATAGCAATTCTCTTCCTATTCGAATCAGGCATATCACTTCAACAGTACTTAGCAACAGAAGATGCCTTACAAGAAATAGTTTTCTGGTTAATGGGCAGCCTGCAGAGAGTTAGCTGGATAGACATAGGAATATTAATCTTAGTATTAATACCAACCACAGCATGGCTCACAAAAAAAGGATGGAAACTCACAACACTCAAACTAGGAGACGAAAGAGCAAAAGGCCTTGGAATCAACGTAGAAAGCTTAAGACTAAAAACAATGATAGTAGTCTCACTTTTAACAGCAGTCGCAGTAAGCTTTACAGGAATAATAGGATTCATAGGTCTTGTAGGACCACATATCGCAAGAATGCTCGTAGGAGAAAACCAAAAGTTCTTTCTAATCGCCTCAGCATTAGCAGGATCAATACTACTCATATCAGCCTCAATAGGATCCAAACTAGTAATAGAAGGAGTAATCTTCCCAATAGGAATACTAACCTCAATAATAGGAGTACCATTCTTCTTAGCATTAATACTAAGCCAAAAAGGAGGATACTGGAGATGAACAAAATAGAAATAGAAAACCTACATTTCAACTATTCATCTAAAAAAATCCTAAAAAACATAACATTAAAAGCAGAACTTGGAGAACTAACCGGATTAATAGGTCCGAACGGAGCAGGTAAATCCACATTACTCAAATGCATCGCTGGAATCCTAAAACCAAAAAAAGGAAAAATCAAAATAAAAGGCAAAAACATCCACGAAATCAGCAAAAAAGAACTCTCACAAATTTTAAGCTACCAACCACAAAACCAAAACACCAGCGCAGCACTACCAGTACTAGAAGCAGTATTACTAGGAAAAGTACACACACTATCATGGAACATATCGCAACAAGACCTACAAGAAGCCTGGAACATACTCCAAAAACTCGAAATAGAACACCTAGCAGAAAAAAACCTAAACGAACTCAGTGGCGGCCAACAACAAATGATAAACATGGCACAATCAATGATAGGAACCCCAGACACCTACCTACTAGACGAACCAACTTCAAACCTAGACCTACCAAACCAACTAAAAGTAATGGAAATAATAAAAAAAATCACACACAACGAAAACATAACAACAATAATAACATCCCATGACCTCAACCAAATCTCCAGATACGCAGACAACCTAATAATCCTAAAAAACGGAGAAATATACTCAACAGGAAAACCCAAAAACGTAATAACCAAAAAAATGATGAACTCAGTATACAACGTCAAATCAAAAATAGAAATAGACGAAGAAAACAAACCAAAAATCACACCCCTAAAAGCCTTAAAAAAAGGATAAAACGATAAAAATATCTAAAAAACCTCAAATATACCATCTAACGTGGAGTTTTGGTTGGTTTTTATTAATTTTGGTTTATAGTGCCTAAGTATGGGGTTAGTTAAGACTAAGGTGATGTAGATTACAAGTGGTTTTTAGGTGGTTTATTTTTGGTTTTGTTTATTTTGGTTGAGGTTTAGGCACTCTTTTTTTGTGAAGGGTGTTTTGGGTTTTGGTTGTTTTTTTTATTTAGTTTAGTTTTTGTCAAGTTATATTGGTTTAAGTATCTTTAGGTTGTATTGTGTTTTGGTGGGTGGTATGAGAGTTGCCGGTATTATCCGGCTTCCTGATAGAGATCCTGAGAATCATCAGGTTGATGTTATTCAGGATAGATATGGTGAGGCTGATCTTGAGCTCTACATAGAGTTTGAACAACCTGGCTTCACAGAGACGGCTTATGATCAATTGAAAGAGGATATTTGTGATTTCGATGTTATTGCTGTTCCCCGTATAGAAAATATCCTTTGGTCACCTAAAAAACTGAAAGACCTAATTAGGCTATCCAACAAACACCATACCAGGATAGAGATAATAGATGAATCAAGTTCTGGTGATGACGACAGGGTGAAACAAGAATATATATTATGTTCAATAGCACTATTCATCCAAAAAGAACGTAAAAACAAACTTACAGTAAACATAATTAAAAACTGGATAGAAGACTCAGCCACAACCAGGAAACAAGAAAACCTAAAATAAAACAACCAAGAACTTTGATGGGGACTCTATTAGGGTTGATGTTAAGTTAGGTTCTGGTATGGAGCTCGGTTGTTTATTCAAAAACTTTTTTTTGGTGATGGTTATTTTGTTTTCTTAACTCCATATTTCTTGATTTTCTTTTTGTAGGTATTTGGCCACTGTATCTATATGGATTTGAGTGGTGGGTAGTGATTTTTAACCTATTATCTTTAAAAGGAAAAATTTTATTAGATGTATTCTGGAGGAGTATGTTTTTAGATTTTGTTTCTGTAAAGGCGGTTGTTTTTTTAGTTTCTCTGTCTTATGGGGGCCGGGGTTTTTAGATATTTTTTAGATAGTTAGTGGGCCTTTGTTTTTGGGGTTTTGGTTGTTTGGTGGTTAATTGTTAAAACAGTTTATTATTGTGGTTTGGTTGGTTTTTTCTTTTATTTTTTGGAGTATTTGGAGGTATATATTTGGTTTCTGGTTCGTCTTTCCCTATCTTTAAGTTTTTAGGTGTTTTGTTTTTCATGTTGATTAGTTCTTTATCTTTAGTTATGTCTATTAAGTCTTTGTTTGCGTATTTTAGTGATTATGTTAATTTTCTTGGTTTTATTGGGGTTTTAAAATCCATTTATTTTCTTTTTTGCATAATTTTGTTTGTTTTTTATTTGTTTTTGTTGTGTGGTGCCTAGTGTATGGTGTTTGTTAGAACTAAAACGATTCATGGTATTGATTATGCGTATTTGGTTAAGTCTGTGAGGGAGGGTGGATCTGTTAGGCAGGTTCATTTAAAGTATTTGGGGCGGGCTGACCTCTATAATGAGAGGGAGCGGGAGGAGATTGTTGAGATGTATGAGTCAGGCGATCTATCTGAAGCCGAATACATAAAAAAGAGGGTTGTTGAAATAGAGGAAGGTGCAGAGGAGGTTCATGGTTTATGTGGGTTGGATGTGGTTGGGGTTGAGGAGAGGTTGTTTGGGGTTTTTGATGAGTTTATTTATGGCCGGCCGACTGATTTTAGGGGTGTTTTTGATACGAATGAGGTGGAGGAGATTCATAGGGCTACTGGAGTTAAAGAGGAGTTTTTGGGTGGTTCGGAGATCGCAACCTTCAAGTCTTCAGGTGGTATGACCTGGCTTGAGATTAATCCGGAGGTTTGGGGTGGGTTGTCTGGGGAGCAGCAGGATTTGGTTTTGAGGCATGAGGCATTACATCTGGAGACCAGTGGGCATGGCCGTAGGTTTAAGAGGAGGGCTAGGGAGATTGGGGCTCCTCTTAGTTTGAAGGAGGTTTTGGGTGAACCTGTGGAGTTGCAGGCAAAAACTGAGGATGAATGGCGGTATAAGACAATTAAGAAGTTTGATAGTCCAGAAGAAGCTCATAGGTATGTTGATGAGAACAAGGATAGGTTGTTGATTGAGTTTGATAAACTACGGTTAGAGAGATAACCCAGCTATCTTTTTATCTCAATTATTAGAGGTGGATGATTGTTTTTTTTGGAGTTTGTAAGTCTTTTTTTGGTTTTTAGGCACTACAGATTAATTGGAAAAGTTGTTATCTTTTTTTAGTCACTACATTTCTTAGTTTATTTTTTTTTGTTTTCGATATAGGGTTGTTTAGTTTCTATTTGTTCTATGATTGGGTTTTTGTATGTGGGGTTAATTGAAGATAGTGAGGTTTAGTTCCAAAGTTTTTTCAATCTGATATTATATTATTTTTGTATATGAAACGAAATTTAGTTATTGGTGTTTTTTTGGTGTTTTTAATTGTTGTTTCTGCGGGTGCTGTTGCTGCAATCCCAGCAGCAGACAACTCACAAGCAAATGAAAATAACCAGGCACCAGATACACCAGATATGGATAAAGAAGCACCGGGCCAGTCAGATAGCCATCCGCTTGATGATCCTGAACATCCAGGTAATGTAAACCAGAATGCAATTGAAAACGTACCGGATCATGTTGATGTAGTTTTACCTTTCACTGTAGTGATTGAAGGAACTTACATGATTGATGGTGCAACTGTAGATTACGAGCAAACAGCAGATGAAATAGAATTTGTAGTGGATATTACAGATGAAGAAGCAATGACTGGACAAGGACAAGACAGAATTCCTGTTGCTCTGTTCTTTGCAGATGGTGAAAACGATATTGTAGCTCAAATCCATAACAACGATGGGGTAAACCATGATTTCGATGTTGGTGAATGGCTATTTGATACAGGTGTAGAGGAATGGCATGATGAGGGTGTAGAGAAGGTAACAGATAACGATTATATAACAGTTGAAGGGGACTCAACAGAAGATAGTGAATTCACAATAACAGTAGACAAGGATGCAGAGTTCTTACCAGACGGTGAATTTGGGTGGGCTGTAAGCCTTATAGTTGACAATACAGTTCCAGAGGATGCAGAGTTTGTTGATGGCTGGACAAGTATTGAGAATCCTGTTGAATCGGTGATACTGTAAATAAAGCTGCAGGAAACTTTTGATTTGGTTTCCTTATTTCCTTTCTTTTTTATTTTTTTTGGTTTTTAGGCACTACTTTTTTAAGTTTGTTTTTTTATTAGTTTCGGGTATCTCTCTTGTTTGTTTTTATATGGGTTGTGGTTGTTATGTTGTTTTATTATGAAATCTATGTATTGTTGTAGGTATTGTGGTAGGTTGCAGGTTGTTTCTGTGTTTAGGGATGAGGTTAGGGAGTTGAAGAAGAGTGATTCGAATTTTAGGGTTGTTTATAGGGAGGATACTTGTGATTTGGTTTTTGAGGGTTTTGAGGTTGAGGAGTATTTTTGGGGTTTGTGTTGTGATTTGAGGGCTCGTTTTGGTAGTGAGGTTGAGATGGAGGGTTTGAATATGTATTTTGATTCGTTGGAGTGTGGGGAGGGTGTTGTTTTGTCTTTCCGTGAATGGGTTTTTAGTAATGGTGGTTATGAGAAGGATGGTGTTGTTTATCTTCCTGGAGAGGGAGAGGGTGGGGGAGAGGATTGAGGTTTTCCTCTCTTTATTTTTTTGTTAGTTGTTGGATTAGTTTTGGGTGTATTTTTCCGTTTTGTTCGTAGTTTTGTATCATTTGGATTAGTTCGTTTTTGTTGTTTTGTTGTTTTTGTTGTTTTTCTGCTTTTTCGAGTTTTTTTAGTGCTTCTTGGTTTAGTGCTTTTCCGCAGTAGTTGCAGGCGTTGGCGTTGTGGGGGTTGGTGTTTGTGCAGGTTGGGCATTTTTGTGGTGCTAGTTTTGATTTTTCTGTGTTGTTTTTGGTTTTGATTCCGTGGATTTGTGCGTATGCTCCGTCGATGTCTCTTCCGGATAGGTGGATGTATCTTGCTGGCATGTCGGATCCTTGTACCCATCCGAACCATTCGCACATTTGTGCGTCTGTGAATTTGTTTGCTAGGTATGTGGCTCTTGAATGTCGGAAGTGGTGTGGGTTTACTGGTTTGTTTATATCTGTTTTTTGTTTTGTTGTTTGTAGGCTTTTGGATAGGTTTCTGTAGGTGCATTTTTGGCCGTGGCGTGGGTTTCCTATGTTTACCCAGAGTGGTTGTTTGTTTTGTGGGTTTGGGTGTATATCTATCCAGGTTCTTAGGTGGGGTACTGTTTGTATTAGGGGGAGTCTTCTTTGGCCTGTTTTTCCGTCTATTGTTATTTTTTTGCCGTAGGGGTGTTCTTCTATGTGTCCTATTGTTAGGTCTATTAGTTCTCCGATTCTTGCTCCTGTTTCCCATAGTATGCTTATGAGTGCTTTTGTTCTGGGGTGTGTTGCTGCTTCTAGTAGTTTGTGGATGTCTTGTTCTGTGAGTATTTTTTCTGGTAGTTTTTTGGTTTTGTTGTATTTTAGTTCTATCCAGTTGACTGTGTCTGGGTAGTCTTCTTCGTTGTTGAGCCATTTGTAGAATCGTCTGATTATTACTTTGTATGTTCTTTTGGTTGATTCTGCGTAGTTTTTTGAGTTTATTTCTGCTACTAGGTCTTTTATGTCGTTTTTGGTTGCTTCATCGAAGTTTGTGTTCATTATTTCTCCGATTATTTTGGTTGTGTTGAGTAGTTTTAGGATTCTTGCTTCTGAGTAGTCCATTATTCGTAGGTCTCTGTAGAATTCTTGTATTAGTTCTTTGTTGTGTGGTGTCAGTTTTTCGTGTGTTTGGATGTTGTTTAGTTCGTTTTTTATGTCTCTTTTAAAGTTTTTAGTTGGCATTTCAAACCTCGGTGCCTTTTATTTGTTAAAAATAGAAGGATAGTGGTTTTTGTAAGGCATCTGTATTTTATCGATGGTTTGAACCTAACATTACTGTAGGGAGTTGTCCGAAAGTGTTGTTGTTTTGTGGGTTTTTTGGCTGGTTTTTGGTGGTTTTGTTGGCTTTTTTCTTTAATCGGTGTTTTTGAGGAGGTATATAAGGTTTGTGGCTATAGAAGGAGGGATATGAACCTTAAAGATTAAGCCCCGGGCGGGATTCGAACCCGCGATCTACGGTTTACAAGACCGTCGCTTTGCCGGCTAAGCCACCGGGGCGTTTATAGAATTAGGTTTAGTAGTTGGTTAAGTACTATTTTGTTGAGGTTTGTTGAATTTATATTTTTTGTTTTTCTTAGTTGAGTGGTTTCGATGGTTTTTTTGTTAGAGGTTGGTTTTTTTTGGTTTAATGCAGTGTCATTTAAATGGGTTTGAATACTATCTATATCTGATTTATTTTGATAAGTGGGGTTTTTTGATTGGATAGAAAGGTTGGTGTTGTTGCGTCGGGACAATCGGATTTTGGGATTCGTAAGGATGTGGATATTAGGGAGTTGGCGGCTGAGTCGTTTATTGAGGCATTGGATTCTGAGGGTGATTTGTCTAGGGGTGATATAGAGTTTGCGTCGGTTGGGTCGTTTGGTTCTGGTATTTATAATGAAGAGTTTTTGCCGGCTCCTCTTGTTTGTGAATATCTTGGTTTAAATCCGATTGGGGCTCAGAGGACTGAAGCTGCTTGTGCGACCGGTATGTCAGCTGTATATTTGGTGTATGCTTTGATTAAGTCTGGGTTGATTGATGTTGGGGTAGCGTTAGGTGTTGAGAAGATGACTGAGGTTCCTAAGTCTAGTATGATTGAGTTTATTGGTAGGCCTGGGTCTTATCTTTGGGAGTTTCAGAGTTTTGGAGCGACTTTTCCTGGGTATTATGGTATTTATGCTACTGCGCATATGGATCGTTATGGTACAACTGAGAGGGATTTTGCGGAGGTTGCGGTTAAAAACCATAGTTATGGAGCGTTGAATGAGAAGGCGTTTCTCCGTAATGAGATAGATGTGGAGGATGCGTTGAATTCGAAGATGATTGCTTATCCACATAGGCTGTATTATTGTTGTCCTATTAATGATGGGTCGGCTACGGTGGTGTTGGCTTCTGAAGAGAAGGCTAAGGAGTTGTCTGAGGATCCTGTTTGGATTAAGGGTTTGGGTTCTGGTACCAGTTCGGTTAACATTTCGAATAGAAACTCTTTTGTTGGGTTTGAGTCGGCGCAGGTTGCTGCTGAAAAGGCGTTTGATATGGCGGGTGTGGAGCCGTGTGAGATAGATGTTTCTTGTTTGCATGATTCCTTTACAAGTGCGGAGATAATTGCTTATGAAGATGTGGGTTTTTGTGAGAAAGGTAGGGGTAAGGAGTTGGTTAGGGAGGGCCAGACTTATGTTGGTGGTGATTATCCGGTTAATCTAGATGGGGGGCTTAAGGCAAAAGGCCATCCGATTGGTGCTACAGGTATTGCAATGATTAATGAGTTGACTGAACAGCTTAAAGGAGAGGTTAAGCCAGGTAAGAGACAGGCTTCGATAGATAATGGATATGCATTGGCTCATAATGTTGGTGGAACGGGACATTACAGTTATGTAACGGTTTTGGAGAGGTAGTTAGGGAGGGTTGTTTATGCCGAAATCACTTGAAGATATTAGGGAGATCTGTTTTAAATATGAAATACCGGTTGAGAAGACCAAGGTTTTTTGGGAAAAACTTGAAGCTAATGAATTAGTCACTTCAAAATGTGTTGATTGTGGAAAAGTGATGTTCCCCCCTCAGAGTTACTGTCAAAGTTGCTTAAGTTCAGATATTGAGTGGATAGATTTAGATGGTGAGGCAGTAGTTCAAAGTTTCACACATATCGATGTTCGACCAAAATCATTCAGAGATGAAAAACCCTATACAATTGTTGTTGCGGAGTTTAAGAAATATGATTCGGTTTCTGCATTAGCTTGGATTGAAAACGTTGATAGAGAAGATGTTGAGATAGGTCTGGAGGTCGAGCTTTTTCCAAAACAAAGAGAGAAGGGACCTCCATATTACGTATTCAAACCAATAGGGTAAATAGTGTAGGAGGAGAGGTTTGTATGGTGGATATAAAGAAGGTTGCAGTTATTGGAGCGGGTGTGATGGGGCATGGCATCGCTGAAGTTGTTGCTATGTCGGGTAGAGATGTTAATATATATGACCACAAAAAACAAAATCTCAAGAACGCGTTGAAGGAGATAGAGAAAAGCCTTGCAAAGCTGGAAGAAAAAGACAGGATATCGGAAACAGAGGCTATAGACACATTAAACAAGATAGAGACCGTTAATGATTTACAGAAAGCTGTTATAGATCGAGATTTCGTAATTGAAGTTGTTCCTGAAAATCTAGAGCTGAAACGCGACCTATTCGCTCGTTTAGATAGATATACACCAGAACACACCGTTCTTGCATCCGGAACCTCCTCCCTACCCATAACTGAGATAGCGAGGGCTACAACTAGACCTGAGAAGGTTGTTGGGATGCATTGGTTCAACCCCCCAGTATTAATGGACCTTGTTGAAGTGATCTATGGTGAGAAAACATCGAAAGAAACCGCAGAAACTACCTATAAATTTGCAGAAACAATGGATAAAATCCCTATTTACTGCAAAAAAGATGTACGTGGTTTCATTGTCACCAACATAATCGGAGCTTTTTATGGAGAAGCAATGTGGATGTTTACTAATGGAGAAGCAGAGATAAAGGAAATCGATGCAGCAATGGTTCACCAAAAAGGATACCCAATGGGTCCATTCGAACTACTCGACCTTACAGGAATAGATATCGTCTATGACGTCAGAAAAGAAGCCGGATTAAAAATCCCCCCAGTAATGGAAGACAAAATTAATAAAAAACAGTTTGGCCGGAAAACCGGAAAAGGCTTCTACAACTACAGAGAAGGCCAAGGAGCAGACTATAAAGAAAGAGACGGAGAAAAAGTAGATACCCTTCAGATCGAAGCTAGAATGGTCAACGAAGCATCAAAACTAATCGAAATTGACGCAGCCACACCAAAAGACATCGATACCGGAATGAAGCTTGGCGCAAGATTTCCAGAAGGCCCATGCAGACGTGGTGACAAAATAGGCCTAGATAAAATCACCAACAAACTCCAAAAACTACACGACAAATATAAGGAAGAACGTTACAAACCCACAGAACTACTAAAAAATAAACTAAAAACAAATAAAATCGGAGAAAGAAAAGGAGAAGGTTTCTACAACTACATAGAACCAACCAAAAAAACTTACCACGCCATTAAAACCCAAAATCCTGATGAAAAAGGCGTTGTAAAAATCACGCTAGACAGACCCTCAAGAATGAACGCCCTAAATGAAGAAATGATGACAGAGATCCCAGAATTCATTAAAAACTTAGACCAAAACAATGTTCGATGCATCGTTATAGAAGGAAAAGGAGATAAAGCATTCTCAATCGGCGCAGAAATAGATATGCTGAAAAAAACCAAACCAACTAGGCTAAGAAAACTATTAAAAGTCTTCCAAATTCTCGAAAACTACCCAACACCCGTAATAGCTAAAATAGATGGATACGCATTAGGAGGAGGACTAGAACTAGCCATATCCTGCGACCTACGAATAGCAACCAAAAGATCAAAATTCGCAGTACCAGAAATAAACATAGGATTAATCCCTGGCGGAGGAGGAACCCATAAACTCCCAAGACTAATCGGAGAAACAAGAGCCAAACAAATGATCTATTTAGGAGAAAAAATCAACGCAGAAACCGCTGAAAACTGGGGACTAATAAACAAAACAGTACCAAAAGAAAAACTCAATGAAACAGTTAAAGAAACAATAAACAAAATAACCAAAGGCCCACCAATAGCCCTCTCACAAGCAAAAAAAACCATAAAAAAAACCAGACAACAAAAACACAAAAAAGCATTAGAACTACAGATAGAAACCCTAACACATTTACTCGAAACACAAGACTTCCAAGAAGGCATAAAGGCCTTCAAAGAAAAAAGAGAACCCAACTTCAAAGGAAAATAAAAACCCACCCAAAAACCATGAGTATGGGTATTTAATTAGTTTTAGTGGGGGGGAGAGGCTGTCTGGCTGTCTAAATACTCTATATTTTTTATGGGTTTGTTGGTTCTAAGCTCTTTTTTGCTTCTGTCATCATGTTGTGGATTATTTTTTTTACAGGGATTACTTCATTTATTCCGCCTATAGCTTGTCCAGCCATGATGGCGGCTTCTTCGGTATTACCTTCTTCATCAAGTATTTGGAATCTTTTTCCTTCTTCTCTAGCAATTTCTCCCCAAGAAGCTTTTTTTTCCGCCATCTTTTTTAGTTTCTCTGATCCTTTTGTTTTATAGAATCTAGCGTTTCCTAGCAGGCTTGGTGCGACAATACTGTCTTCGAACCCTGTTTTTTTGTTTGCTAAAAGGTTTTTAGCGTTTACGTGGTAGTCCGATTCTCTGCTAACTAGGAAGCGGGTTCCAATGTAAACTGCTTGAACTCCCATTGCCATTAAGGAGGTTATTTGAGAGCCATGGAAAACACCACCTCCTGCTGTAACGGGAACACCTAAATCCATTTGCATAACCCCTGCTACGAGTGGAAAAGTATTGATTGGATAATGGGAGATATGCCCTCCTGCTTCATAACCGGTTACGTTAACAACGTCTACACCTGACTCTACAGCTTTTTTTGCATGGTATGGTAAAGCACAGGTGTGTAAATGTAGTAAACCAGCTTCATGTATTTTTTCAGTGTATTTTGGAGGTCCTGCAGAAGTTAAAATCCCTTTACATTGATTGGCAAACTCTTCATCATCTAAAGCTCTTTGAATTAAAGCTTCCAATAGTACTGGAGCATCAACCTGCTTTTCATGCACCCGTATATTAACAATGAAAGACCCATCGGTCTTTTTCAAAACAGTATCAATAATTGAGTGTTGACGTTCAACTAAGTCATTAATTAAATCATCACTCCACTCTCCAGCAGTGATTTTATCCATAACTTCAATAGCCCCTCTACTAGAGGTCGCAACCGGGTGTTGAACATGACCCAGAGCACCAGCATCAGCTATCTCTGCTGTCAACTCGGCCATACTCCATTTTGTACCACCCATCGCAGCTTGAATCAATGGATATTTGACGTCAAACATCCTACAGATTTCAGTACGGAAAAAACTGGGTAAATCGTTTTTCATTTTCTATACATCAAAATTACACTCTATAAATTAAAAATTATCGATTATTAACTTTTGTGAGAGTTTGAGAGATCAGTAAGTCCCCCCCTATTTAGTAGTAAGATGTCACTAACAACTATAAATCCCATACAAAATCCCAGTTAATAACCTAAGAAAGGGACTTCAAACCATAGATAGTTATATTTTAGTTAGGAAGTTTTTTATTATTTTTTTTGATGTGTTTTGGTTGGGTTTTGGTTTTTTTGGTGTGTTTGTTAGTGTATTTTGATGTCTATTGCTATGTTTTGGGTTCCTGGGGAGTATGATCTTATGTTTCTTTTGTTGAGTATTTTGAGGTTTAGTCCTCTTTGGTGTACTTTTTTTGTTATTTTTTGTATTGGTTTTTGGTATAGGTTTTCTTTTTTTGTTATGTCGTAGTAGTGGATTATTCCTTTGTCTTTGTGGAGGAGGTCGATTGCTTCGTCTAGGAATTCTATTGATTTGAATGGGAGGTTCATTATTGTTCTGTCGCTTGTGCCTTTGTACATTTTGGCTATGTTTTTTATGTCGCCTTCGATTGTTTCGATTTTTTGTGTTACGTTGTTCATTTCTGCGTTTGTTTGTAGGTATTTTATTGCTTCTGTGTTTTTGTCTACTGCGTATACTTTCTGGCATTCGGTTTTTTTGGCTATTAGTATTGAGAAGGGGCCTATGCCTGCGAACATGTCGAATACTATTTCGTTGGGTTTTATTTGGTTTGTTATTATTTCTCGTTCTCTTGCTAGTCTGGGGGTGAAGAATACTTTGTTTATGTCTAGTAGGTATTTTATTCCATGTTCTTTGTGTATGGTTTCTGTTTTTGGGGTGCCTGTTATTAGTTGGTGTTCTCTTGTTCTGTATTCGCCTTGTACGTTTGTTTTTGGTTTGTATATGGAGGTTAGGTTTGAGTGTACTTTCATTAATGCTTTTCCGATTAGTTCTTGTTTGGCGGTGAGTTCTGGGGGGATTTCTATTATTGCTATGTCTCCTATTATGTCGAATGAGGAGGGGACTTTGTTTAGTTCTTTTTTTGTTAGGTGGGGTTTTAGGTAGTCGTTGAGGTTGTTGTATCCGGTTTTTCTTTCTTTGAGTTTGGTTTTTGTTATCTCGATTTTGTTGAGGTTTTGTTTTAGTTTTTTTAGTTGGTTTTGGTTTGGTTTTTTTGTTGGTATGTATAGGTGGTTTTTTGTTTTTTTGATTTTGTAGTCTCGGTTGAGTAGGTCTAGTTTTTGGAGTAGGTTTCTTGTTTTTTCTCCTTGTTTTTTCTCGACTTTGATTGTGTATGGCATTTCTAGCAAGAAATATGTCGTAGTAGTTGTTAAATTGTAGTGTTATGTCGCTTGTTTTTATTGGATTAGGGTTGTTTGATGTTAGGGATATTACGGTTAAGGGTTTGGAGAGGGCTAGGGAGTGTGACTGTCTTTTTGCTGAGTTTTATACTTCTAGGTTGATGGGTTCTGATGTTGGTGAGATTGAGGAGTTGGTTGGTATGGATGTACGTGTTTTGGATAGGGATGAGGTTGAGGGTTCTGATTTGATTTTGGATATGGCTGAGGACTGTGATGTTGGTTTTTTTGTTGGTGGGGATAGTATGATTGCTACTACTCATAATGATATTCGTTTGAGGGCTTTGGAGCGTGGTATTGATACTGAGGTTGTTCATGCTCCATCTATTTATACTGCGGCTCCAGGGCTTGCTGGTTTACAGAATTATAAGTTTGGTAGGTCTGCGACGATTGCTTTTCCTTATAAGGGTAATGTACCTAAATCTGGGTATAAAGCGGTTCGTGAGAACCGTGAACGTGGTTTGCATACTTTGTTGTTTCTTGATATTAAGGAGGATCGTTTTATGTCGCCTGTTGAGGGTTTAGAGTGTTTGTTGGAGGTTGAGAGGTTGGTGGGTGATGGTGTGGTTACTGATGACTTGCCTGTTGTTGTGGTTGGTCGGGCTGGCTCTAGTTCTCCTGAGGTTCGGGCGGGTCGGGTTGGTGAGTTGGTTGACTGTGAGTTTGGGGGTCCGATGCATATTTTGATTGTTCCAGGCGATCTACATTTTTTGGAGGAGGAGGCGTTGCAGATGTTTGGTTTGGATTGATTTTGTTTATTTTGAATTAGAGATATATCCTTTTTTTTGGGAGGGGTGTTATGGGGGGTGGCCTGTTTTTTTATGTGGTTTTAGGCCGGGTATTTTGGTTAGTTTTTGTTTGAATTGTTGGGATCTGAGTTTTTGTTTGAATTGTTTTGTTGTCTTGTTTTTTGTTATTATGAAGTCGTATTCTTCTTCTGTTATTTTATGGAAATCTAGGTTGTTTTGGGTTGCGTATGGTTTTATTGCGATTCCTGCGTCTGCTTTACCTGTTTTTATTGATTGTGCTACGGCTGAATGTGTTGTTGGTGTGTTTTTGTAGCCTTTTATTTGGTTTTTGATTTCTCTGGCTGGTTTTTTTGTTTTTTTGGATATTTCCTGTATTTTTTGGTCTAGTAGTGTTCTTGTTCCTGAGCCTTGGTTTCTGTTTGTTATTGTGATGTCTTTTTTGATTAGGTCTTTTATTGTTTTTATGTTGTGTGGGTTGTTTTTTTGTACGAGTATTCCTTGTTCTCTTTTGTATCCTTTTATGAGTTCGGCGTTCTTGATGTTGTATTCCTTGATGTAATTTTTGTTGTATTCTTTGTTTTTGTTCAGTAGGTGTATACCGATTATGTCTGGTATGTTGCTTGCCATCATTTCGAGGCCGCCTCTTGATCCTGTGTGTATTGTTTTGTTTGTTTGGGTTAGCATTCCGGTTATTATGTCTGTTCCATAGCAATGGCTTCCCATTATCAATAGGTTTGGTATCTCTAGGTGTTTTGAGTGGAGTTGGGCTTTTTTTGTTTCTCCTTTCTGGATGTATTCTTCGTTTTGTTTTGCTGTTATGATTCCTTCTGAATCTGATAGTGATTTTATTGCTCCTGAACCACGGTAGACGGGGTATGCTTTGTATTTGTTTTGTTTTTTGGTTATTCCGATTGGTATTAGGTGTTTTTTTCCTGGTACTGACTGTATTTTGGTTGCTGTTTGAACTGTGACTGTGTTTTGTTGTCTTTTTTTTCCTGTTTTTTCTTGTAGTATTGGTTCTATTAATGCTTTGAATATTGTTAGGCTGGATGTTGGGTATCCTGGTAAGCCTATTATTGGTGTTTCGTTGATTTTTGCTGCGAATGTTGGTTTTCCAGGTTTTATTTTTAGGCCATGGAAGAGTAGTTTGTCTTCCAGTATTCTGTAGAGTATGTCTGTATGTCCGGCGGATGTACTTCCTGAGGTTAGTATTAGGTCTGATTGGTTAGCGGCTTTCTTTAGAGTTTGTTTGATCTGTTTTTCGTTGTCGGGGAGTACTCCAATTTTTTTGGGTTGTCCGCCTGCTTCTTTTACTGCGCTGTATATCGTGTTTTGGTTTACGTCGTATATCTGGCCTGGTTTGAGTTTTTTGTCAGGGGTTGTGATTTCATCTCCTGTTGAGATTATGGCGGTTATGGGGCCTTTTTTGGTTTCTATGGTTTCATGTCCTGTTGCTGCTAATAAACCTATTTCTCTTGGGGTTAGTGTTTTGTCTTTTTTTAGTATTTTTTCTCCGGCTGTTATGTCGGTTCCGGCGTGCATAACGTTTTGTTCTGGGTATACTGGTTTTCTTATGTTTATTGTGTTGTTTTGTTGGTCTGTGTGTTCGATCATTACTACTGCGTTTGCGCCACTTGGCATTACGGCTCCTGTAGCGATTTCTATTGCTTCTCCTTGTTTTAGGGTTTGTTTGGGTTTTTCTCCTGCGTTTATAGATCCGGTTTTTTTGAGTTTTTTTGGGTTGTCTTCTTCGGCACCGTATGTGTCTTCTGCTTTGACTGCGTATCCATCCATTGCGGATCTATCGAATGGGGGGACATCTATTGGTGACTGGATGTCTGTTGATAGTGTATGTCCACCTGCTTTATGGATGGGGGTTGTTTCTGTCTTGGTTTTGATGAGTGGTTTTATTATTTTTCTTGCTTTTTTAATTGAAATGAGTTTATGGAACTGTTTTCTATTGTTTTGGTTTGGTTTTTTATTCAATTGGAACCACCTCTACATTTTCTCCTTTGTCTTTTCCCTCGCTTTCGCTGGGTATTATTGCGATTCCGTCGGCTTGGGTTATTGAGGTTATTATTCCGGATCCGGAGGTTCTTAGGGGCGTGGCTTCTCCATTTTTTAGTTTTACTCTTGTGTATGTTTGGTAGCCTGGTGTGGAGTGTATTTTTCTTGTAAGTTTTGCTTTGGTTCTCCATTCTTTTTTCGTCTTTATTTTTCCTTTACGTTGGATTGTGGGTTTTAAGAATATTTTTGCTGCTATTGCAGCGGCTACTGGATATCCTGGTAAGCCTATTATTGGTGTTTCTTCGATTTCTCCAAGGATTGTTGGTTTTCCGGGTTTGATTGCAACTCCCTCGATATGTACAACACCGTTCTGTTTTATTACTTGTGAGGTGTAGTCTCGTGCTCCTACGGAGCTTCCTCCAATAACCACTATTATATCTTTATCGAGGTTTTTTGTAATGGCTTTCTGTATTTTTTTAGGTTGGTCGGGAGTTATCTGGTGTGTTTTGGGTTTTCCTCCCCATCTTTCTATCAACATTTCGATTGTTATTGAGTTGCTTTCGATTACTTGGCCTGGTTTTGGTTCTTGGCCTGGTTTTATGACTTCGTTTCCAGTTGGGATGATTGTTGTTTCCGGTTTTTTCATTACTTCTATCTCTTCTATCTGTAGTGTTCTGAGTAGCCCTAGCTCCATTGGCCTTAGTTGATGGCCTGCTTTCAATATTTTTTCGTTTTTTTCTACGTCTTCTCCGATTGGACTTACGTTTTCTCCTGGTGAGACTGGTTTATAGGTTTTTATTGTTTGGTCGGTTTTTTCTGTGTCTTCTATTTTGATTACGGCGTCTGTTTGGCTTGGTATTTCGGAGCCGGTGTGGACTCTTACGCACTCCATGTCATTGGGGTTTTTTTCAACCATTTTTAGTGGTATTGGGCTTGTGTTGGTTGCTCCGTATGTGTTTTCTGCTTTTACTGCATATCCATCCATGGCGGACCGGTTGTAGTGGGGTACATTTTTTGGTGACTTTATGTCTTTTGCTATGGCCCGATCTAATGCTTTAGTTATTTTTATTTTCTCAGTAGTTTTTATCGGTTTTATTGTCTTTAAATAGGAGTTTAATGCTTTTTTTATGGGGGTGAGGGTTTTGAATCCATTTTTTTTCTTCATTTTATCAATTCCGGTTATAGAAATCAACATAATTTTTTTGTTTTTTTTGGTTTTTTAGGTGGTTGTGGTAAGTTTGATTATGGATGAGGTTTTAGTTTTCTGTATGCGTGTTGAATTATTTATTGATGGTGAGAAGGTTCCCATTAACGGTTTTGTTCAGAGGATGATTGGTAACTCTATGGAAGGGATGATTGAAGCCCTTCATGGGGTTGATGAGGATTGGGATGGCGCTGAGATAAAGGTTGTTCGTGAAGAATAACCGTTAGTGTTTATGGTTATTTCTCTTTTTTGTTGCTACATAACTATCGTTGCGTCCGAAACGACATAATGGTTTATATCCAAACACCGATATAATAACACGGTAAACCAAGTCAAAATAAATTTTCCCTAGAGAGAAAACAAAATGAAAAAAGAAGCTAAAGTCGAGGTCTACATAAAATCTAAAAACACAAAATTCAAAACTAAAGACCTAGAACTACTTAAATCGATTAAAAAAGAAGGCTCTATCAACAAAGCAGCTGAAAAACTCGGTAGGTCTTACTCACACTCCCAAAAAAGAATCGATGAACTAGAAAATGCATTTGGAAAATTAATAACAAGACAACGAGGCGGATTAAATGGAGGAGGAAGTAAACTAACATCTATAGCCAGTGAATTGATACAGACACTTGAAAACAAAATAACTGATTTAGCAATAACCGCCAACACAGAAATAACAGAAATAAATGGTGAGATAAAAAACACAGAAGGAGATCTCGCCGAAATAAAAACATCCATAGGCACCCTAAAAACAAGAAAAAACCCTTGGATGGAAACTGGAAAAAAAACAAGAGTTTTAATAAGAGCCGACACCATCACACTCCTAGAACCAAACAAAAAACAAAAAACAAGCGCATTAAACACAATCGAAGGCATAGTAACAGACATAGAGAAACCAGAAACTAAAGGAACTGTAACAATTAAACTAAAAACAAACAACAATGAAATAAAAGCAATAGTAACAAAAAACAGCCTCAAAAACCTCAACATAACACAAGGAAAAAAACTAGCCGCCACATTCAAAGCAACAGCAACAAAAGCAATTCCAACAAAACCCAACCAAAACCCATAAAACATTTCCCAATACAACCCCACCAACTAATTATAAACCAAAAAAACCCGAACCACCCCAAAGTGAAAAAATGAAAGGTAAAGCAAAAGCCTGTGGAGCAATAACCATAGTAAACGCCATAGCAGGATGGAGAGGAGCAGCACTAGCAATAGACCTACATACAACAGCCGAAGCCACACTAGACCCAGAAACAAACGAAATAATAGGAGACGCAGGCGGCCTAGACCCCACATTAATAGAAACCTGTGTAAAAAAAACACTCCAATGGTTCGACAAAGATATGGGTGGAGCAATAAAAACCGAAACCGAAATACCTCCAAGCAGAGGCCTGAAAAGCAGTAGTGCTGCAGCCAATGCAGCAGTACTAGCAACAGCAAAGGCATTAAACAAAGAAAACGAGATAACCAAAAAAGAAATACTAGAAATCGGAGTAGAATCAGCGATTGAATCAGATGTAACGATAACCGGAGCATACGACGATGCATCAGCATCCATATACGGCGGCCTAACAATAACAGACAACTGGGACCGAAAAATCCTTAAACAAAGAAAGATGGATGAAGAAATATTGATATTGGTTCCAGAAAACACCTCACACTCATCCGAAACAAACGTCGAGAGAGCCGAACTACTTGAAACACTAGTAAAAAAAGCACATAAAATGGCCTTAAACGACTCAGTTTATGACGCAATGACATTAAACGGAATATTATATTGCGCAACACTAGAATACAGCCAAAAAATACCATTAGACGCATTAGAAAACGGAGCAAAAGCAGCAGGACTATCTGGAACAGGAACCGCATACGCAGCAATAGTCGACAACGACTCAAAAAGAGATGTCAAAAAAGCCTGGAATAAATATGGAGATATAATACAGACTAAAACAAACAACAAAGGAGGAAAAACACTTTGAAACTTGAAGAAATCCGAAATGAAATAGAAGAAATAGATCAAGAAATAATAAACCTAATACACAAAAGAACCGCCATGGCAGGAGATATAGCTAAAATAAAAGACAAAAACGACATCCCAATAAGAGACGACCAACAAAACAAAAAAGTAATCTCCCGAGCCACCGAAATGGCCGTTGAAAAAGGAATCGACACAGGATCGGTCAAAAAAATATTCGAAACCCTAATCGAAATGAACATAGAAAAACAAGAAAACCTATTAGGAAAAGGAAACCTACCATAAAAAACCTCCAACACCCCTCCGAGACCTATCGAATTTAACTTTTGTGAGAGTTTGAGAGAGCAGTAAGCCCTATCCTCTTTAGGGAGAGAAGGGATCTCACATTAATCGATATAGAAAAAACATACCTCAAATAGGTAGAATAGAATTAAAAACCCGTATGTTGGTTTAGCTTGGTTTCTCTCGCTGAATGTATCTATCTATTTCTTCAATAAACTCACTTAGTTTCTCGGTATCTCCTTTTTCTATAATCTTCTCTATCTCCATGTATCGTTCTATTGTTTCTTGGTGTATCTCAGGGATGTAGTTGTTGTGTGTCTGTATCGATGCGTAGAGACTTGGGTTTTGAACCAAAACTCGATCAAGGTCTTTTAACAATAACTGGAATGTAGGTGTTGTTAGGTCTTTGTTTTTCTCTATCTCATATTCTTGGTCTTTTAGTATTGAGCCGAACAGAATTAGTAGTAGGTGGGAGGCCCCCTGTACAACCGCCATAGCTTTATCATGTTCTTTGGCGCTCATTATACGTACATTGCCGCCATCTTTTTCTATATACTCTTTAACTCTCTCTAAACAACCTCCACTATCTACTGGAACTAAAACTACGTTTTTGTCTTGGAAACCGGTTTCTTGAGGCCCAAATAAGGGGTGTGTACCTATGGTGTTGACATAATCTGGTACATGTTTCTTCATTGCCTCTACAGGCTCTTCTTTAACTGAGGTTACATCCATCAGTAAGGAGCCTTCCTTCATTTTTGGACCAACTTCCTGAATTATTTTGGGGGTTATCGCTATTGGTACACTAACTATGACTATGTCTGAGTATTTAATTGAGCTATAATCTTCATGGAAGGTTATGTCTTTGTTATCTACGTATTTGAGTCCGGCTTTTTTGTTTTTATCTGTTATATGGATTTCGTGTTTCGGTGTGTTTAGGGTTTCAGCTATCCATTGACCCATTCTTCCGGCTCCACCGATGACTGTGATTTTATGTTTTTCTGTCATTCTTTTAGCTCCTTAAGCACCGCTTCTCGCATATCTTTGGTTGGTGGTTTTTTACCTGTCCATATCTCGAATGAGGCTGCGCCTTGTTGGACCAACATCTCGACGCCGTTTATCGTTGTTGCACCAACCTTTTCAGCTTCTTTTAGAAGTTTTGTTTTTAGAGGTCTGTATACTAGGTCGAAAACGGTTAGGTCTTTATGTAGGTTTTCTTCTGTTGTTATTGATTTGTCGGTGTTTGGATGCATGCCGACTGGGGTTGAGTTGACCAGTAGGTCTGCATCGACCAACTCTTTTTTTAGTTTATTTAGTTCTCCATAACTGGATTCGACATCCTGTGTAGTTAGTAGTTCACTTATTTTTTTGGCTTTTGTTGGGGTTCTGTTGAGGACAACAACTTTGTTGGCTATGTCTTTTAGGGCTATGCAGACTCCTCTGGCTGCTCCACCTGCCCCTACAACTACTGCTTTATTGTAGTGTTGGTTTTTTTGGGTAACTGCTTTTTTAGCTCCGATTATGTCTGTGTTGTATCCTTTTATTGTTTTTTTTAGGTCTATTGTGTTTACTGCGCCTGCGAGTTTTGCTTCTTCGCTGACTTTGTTTGATATTTCTAGTGCTTTCTCTTTGTGTGGGATTGTTACGTTTAAACCGCCTAAGCCTAGGGCTTTTGCGCCTTTAACTGCGTCATAAACGTTTTTTTCTTGAACCTGAAATAAATGGTAGGTATGTGGTAAATCTAGTTTTTTGAATGCTGTGTTTTGCATAGGTGGTGATAGGCTGTGGCTTACTGGATCTCCGATCAATCCATATATTTTTTGTTTCAATAGATATCCCTCAACAACCCCTTGATCTTGTTAATTGGTATTTGTCCAGGAGCTGTTTCTTCTCCTATCGGTGCGTATATGATGTCTGAACCATATAGTGGACCGATTACTCTTGAGTGTTTTCCAACATCACCCATTGATATTGAGCATAATGGCTTGCCTAACTCTTTTTTAACTGTGTATGTAGCTCTCATTAATGAAAGTACATCGAGTGGTGTTTTAGCCATATAAGCCACTTTAGCTATATCACCGATCTCCATGCATTCTTCTATTTTCATTGCGATCTCTGTTGTTCTTGGTGTTAAGGAGTGGTTGTGGTAGGAAACTATTATGGGAACTCCTTGTTCCCTAGCTTTATCAATTAATTTATCTCTAAGGTCTCGAGGGGTATGTAGTTCTATGTCGATTATGTCTGCAAAACCCATAAAAGAAATTAGGTCTTCAACTCGATTTGACTCTGATCCATCGTACTCTCCGCCCTCTTTCTCCCGTCTGTTGGTGATTATTAAAGATGGCCCACTTCTTATTTCCGATAACCCTCTTTTTAGGTCCCGATAACTATCTTGATTTATTTTATCTATTCTTAATTCTATTAAGTCTGTTTTTTGGTTATTTAGGTAATTTAATGCTTTTTCAACGTTTTTTTCCCCGATAGAACCACATATAATTGGTTCTAAACCGATTTCTATATTCTTGGTTGAAACCGGTTTACTGGCTGTTGGCCTCATTTTATTTTAAACCTCCAGGTAAGTTAGAAAATATTTTTATTTTTTTTTGGGTTTTTGGTTGTGTCGGTGTTATTGAGGGGTTGTATAGTTTTTTGGTTTTTATTTTTCTTTGATTGTTTCTGTTACTTCCATTCCGAAGTGTCTTGCTTTTTCTTCTGTGTTTACGAGTACTTTGTCGCCTTCTTTTAGTTCAGATATTGATTTTGGTTTTCCTTCTGGGTCTACGAGTCTTATTGTTTCTGCGTTTTGGAGTACTGTTTTTATTGTTGTGTTTTCGGTTTCTGCTTCGATTAGCATGAGTGGGCGTTTTTCTATTTTGGATCGGCCTACTACTGCTTTTTTTGTTTTTCCTTCGTTGTTTACTATTAGTACTTCGTCACCTGCTTCTAGTTCGGAGAGGTATACTGTTTTGTTTCCTGGTGTTTTTAGGTATGCGTGTACGCCTCCTGCGTTTACTCTGAATGGTCTGGCTGCTACGTATGGTGATTCTATTGATTCTGAGTGTATTAGGAAGAGTCCTGTTGAACTGCTGCCTACTAGCATGCCTTCTCCTTTTTTCATTAGGCTGCATGTGTCTACGCATACTCGGTCTCCCATTCCTACTGGCTCTATTTTTTTTATTGTGGCTTCTGTTAGCTCTATTTCTCCTTCTTGGAATTCTTCGAGTTTTTCGGATGCTTTTATTATTTCTTGTATGTCGTTTGTTTCTAGTAGGACTCCGTCTGACCCTACTTCGAGTGTTTTTAGGGCTGTTTCGAGTTCGGTTGAGTTTTCTATTCCTGTGATGATTTTTACGTCTTTTTCTTGTAGTTCTGCTATTAGGTTTTCTAGTGGTATTATTTTCCAGTCTTCGCCTCTGATTATTATGTAGTCTACTTTTTCGGCTATTTGGCTGGCGAATTCTTCGTGTTTTTTGTCTGTTATTATTATGTATTCGGCGGTTTCTCCTTTGAAGTCTTTTAGTGTTTCTATGTCTTCTGATGAGTTTGGTCCGATTGGGAGTGTTTTTGTTCCGTCTCCTTCTCCGTTTTTTCCTGCTACTTTTATGTCTGCTTTGTCTCCGTATGATGCGGTTTTTATGTTTCCGAGTTCACGTGTTTTTTCCACGTCTTCGTCGTTTATTAGTACGGTGTTGTATCCTTGTTCTAGGGCAGTGGTTATTTTTTCTTTTTTGTCTTGCCATTTTTTGGTGTCGGCTTTTAGCCATAGTTCTTTTTTCATTTGTTATCATCTCTTGAGTTTTTTGTAGACTTCTTCTGCTTTTTTGTCTTTGTGGACTATTTCTGAGATTGCGTTTGTCATTGCTGGTACGTCGCTTGATTGGAATACGTTTCTTCCGATTGCGACTCCGCTGGCGCCGCCTTTTATTGCGCCTTCAACCATTTCTAGTACTTCTTTTTCGTTTTCCATTTTTGGTCCGCCGGCTACTACTATTGGTACTGGACATCCGGCTACTACTTCTTTGAATGTTTTTGAGGATCCGGTGTAGTTTGTTTTTATTATGTCGGCTCCTAGTTCTGCTCCTGCTCTTGCTGCGTGTTTGACGTATTTGACGTTGTATTCATCTTTTATTTTGTCTCCTCTTGGGTACATCATTGCTATGAGTGGTATTCCCCATTTGTCGCATTTTTCTGCTACTTTTCCGAGTTTTCTTAGTTGTTGGGCTTCTGTGTCTGACCCTATGTTTACGTGGACGCTTACTCCGTCGACTCCGTATTTTAATGCTTCTTCAACTTCGCATACTTGTATTTTGTTGTTGGGGTTGGGTCCGAGTGATGTGCTTGCGCTGAGGTGGGTTATTAATCCGACGTCTTTTCCATATCCTCTGTGTCCATGTGGTATCATTCCTTTCTGCATTAATACGGCGTTTGCACCGCCTTCTGCTACTTTTTCTACTGTGTCTGAGAAGTTTACGAGTCCTGGTATTGGTCCGACGCTTATTCCGTGGTCCATTGGTACTATTACTGTTCTTTGGCTGTTTCTGTCTATTATTCTTTCTTTTCTGATGTTTTTTCCTATCTCCATTATTCATTCACCCACACAGAGGTGTGTTAATGTGTGTCACACTTACATAGTTAGTTGTTCCAGAATACTTAATACTTCCCACAAAACACCACACACCAACAAACAAACATAAAAAACCAAACAACAAAACACTATCCCCCAAAACCAAAAACAACACTATAACAACAAAAAACCAAATAAAAAACAACAAACCCAACACCCCCAAAAAACGGTGCCAAAATGGAAACAAAAACAAAACTACTCGTAACATTCGCAACAATCTCATCCCTCTCAATGGGAATGATATTCCCATACATACCACTATACGGCCAAGAAATAGGAATGCCAATATCATTAATCGGCTACCTAATATTCACATACTACATCACAGAAATGTTCTCAAGAATACCAGTAGGCCAAATAACAAACGAACTCGGATACCCAAAAATAACCCTAATAGGCGGAACACTATTCATAACCTCATCAATACTATACCTAACATCCGAACTAATATGGCCAATACTATTCCTAGCACAAATAACATTCGCCCTAGCATTCTCAATAGCATGGGTCTCCATACCAGCCTACATAACAAAAGAAAAAGCATCACTACCAAAATACACCTTCCTAGTAGGAATAGGATGGCTATTCGGCCCACCAATCGGCGGAATAACACGAGACCTACTAGGAATGACAGAACTATTCATAATACTAACAATAAACAGCATAATCCTACTAACAATCTCAATATACTTCTACAACCAACCCCAAAAACCAAACCCCAACCCAACAAACAAAAAAACCACAATAACCAAATCAATAAAAAAATCAAAAAACTCATTCAAACAAGCCTACCACCTCCTCATCAACAGAAAAAAAGTCCTAATAGCAACACTCGTCTCACTAATAATGTTCATGTCATTCGGCCTCCTAGCATCCGTAATCCCACTACACCTCGAAGACATAGGATTCACCTCCTTCCTAATAGGAATATTCGCAGCAACACAAACAACAGTATCCGCAACAATCCGCCTAAAAACAGACCCAATAGCAAAAAAAATCGGCCGAGTAAACATACTAATCATAGGAACCGCAGTATGCGGACTAGCAATATACACAGTCTCAATATTCACAACCCCAACCGCACTAATCCTAATATCCGCAGTATGGGGATTAGGCCACGGACTCTACCTACCAATAGCCTTCGACCTAATAGCAGACGACACAACCGGAGGCGAAAGAGACATAGGAATGGGATTAAGAGGAACCGTAGGAACCGCAGGATCCGCAATAAGCGTACTCATATTCATGTACATAGCAGAAATAATAACACTCTCATTCTCAATAGCAACATTCGGAGTAATAATGATGGCTTTCGCCCTAACACTACACATATATTGGAAGAAAAAAGGAGTATGCCGCTAAAAACAACTAAACAAAAAAAAACATTAAAAACCACTAAAAAAAGGGATAACAATATATAGCGTCACTAAAAACAATTAATGAAAAACCATTTAATGATACTTTAAAAACCAAAAACCAAGCCAATCTATAAAAAAGGGATTTCAAGATGAGCGTTAAACCACAGGGAACAAAAACAATATCCTCCGACCTAAGGAGGCTTGCCGGAAGACATAGACACCTAAAGAGACATGTAATTAGGTTTAAAAAAATAACCGGCACATATCCTGAACTCATCGGAAGCCCCGACAGCAAACACAAAACAGATTATCCAAACGTAATATACCCAGTAGGCGAATCCATATTCTGCCACATATACGGAAGCCCAACACAAGACTCAAGATACTACGCCGTAGAACCCACAATAACAAAAGGAGAAAAACAGAAATTCAACGAAGTAAAAAGAAGAATCTTAGATAGAAGCATAAACGTAAAAGCACCAGAAACAAGCAACCAATTCGACGACAGAATCGAAAAACTACTAAGCGAAACAACAATAATCTCCGACGACATGCCAGCCGGAAACATCCTAACCAAAATCTGGAGAGGAATAAAATACCTACTCGGAAAAGACGTAGTAACAATCGACAGAAAACAATACAACAAATTCCGATACCGCCTCAACAGAGACATAATCGGACTCGGACAACTAGAACCCGTAATGAGAGACAAAGCAATAGAAGACATACACGTAGTAAGTCCAGAAGACATATTCGTAGAACACGACGTATTCGGCCTAAACCAAACAAACATCGAGTTCAACGACCGAGAAGAATACGACAGATACCTACGGTCAACAGCAGAAAGAATTGGAAACCCCGTAAGCGACTCAAACCCAATAGTCGACGCAACACTACCAGACGGATCAAGACTAAACCTCGTATACAGCGATGACGTATCACTAAAAGGCCCAACACTAACAGTAAGACAACAAGACGAAACACCACTAACAATCACACAACTAGTCAAATGGGGTACATTCTCACCCAAAGCAGCAGCCTACATGTGGCTAGCACTAGAAAACGACATGAGCGCCTTCGTAGTTGGAGAAACAGCTTCAGGAAAAACAACATCACTAAACGCCATACTCTCATTCATA
Organism: Methanonatronarchaeum sp. AMET-Sl; assembly: GCF_029854155.1. Classification (NCBI taxonomy): domain Archaea; kingdom Methanobacteriati; phylum Methanobacteriota; class Methanonatronarchaeia; order Methanonatronarchaeales; family Methanonatronarchaeaceae; genus Methanonatronarchaeum; species Methanonatronarchaeum sp. AMET-Sl. The sequence goes on from NZ_CP122958.1 coordinate 617,790, forward strand.
CCAAGAAACTCAAAAATATATACAGCCGAAGACACCGCAGAAGTCGTACCACCACACAACGCCTGGCAACAACTACTAACAAGAGAATCCGACAACAAAGAAAACAACGGCTCCGGCGAAGTAAGCATGTTCCACCTAATCAAAACCGCCCTCCGATCAAGACCAGACTACATAATCGTAGGAGAAGTCCGAGGCGAAGAAGGCCGAATGGCCTTCCAAGCAATGCAGACCGGCCACCCAGTAATGTGCACATTCCACGCATCAGACGTTAAAAGCATGGTACAGAGATTCACAAGCGACCCAATAAACGTCCCAATCGCCTTCTTCGGAAACCTAAACATCGCCATATTCCAAAACTTCATAAGAAGAGGAGACCAAGACCTCAGAAGAGTAACATCAATACACGAAATAGAAGGATACTCACAAGACATGGGCGGCGTCGTAACAAGAGAAATATTCGAATGGGACCCAATAAAAGACGAAATAATATTCAAAGGAATGAACAACTCCTACATCCTTGAACAAAAAATAGCACCAAAACTCGCATACGAAGACAGCCGAAGAATATATCTAGACCTAGAACTACGAACAAGAGTAATAGAAGCAATGGTAAGAGAAGCAATATTCGAATACCACGAAGTAAACAAAACACTAAGCAACTTCCAAAAAAACGGACTAGAAGGCCTACCATTCGAAGTCAAAAAACCAGAAGCCATGCTAAGATAAAAACACCTAAAAAACCAAACCTAAAAACAAAAAAAAATAAAACAGCCCCACACGGTAACATGAAAGACAAGGACGTAAAGAAAGGGAAATACACCTTTTCATGGAGACGGGCAGTAGAAACCCTATTAAACGAATCCGTCTTCAGCTACTTAATCAGATATATAACCAGCTCCGCATTACTCGGAACCGCAATATACTACTTACTAACACTATTAATAGGCGACCTACTAGGTCCATTCCAACCAATACTCCTATTAATACCAATATTCATCGTAACAGTAGCAATAATATACCCAAAACTCCTTGCAGACCGACGAAGAATTAAAATAGACCAAGCAATGCCATTATTCATAACAAGCATGGGAGTATTAAGCACAACAAACATACCAAGAATCGACGTTGTAGAAACAATCTCCCAACAAAAAGAATACGGCCCAATCGCAGACGAAATGAAAAAAATCGTCGAACTCGTCAAAACATGGAACATGTCACTAGACGAAGCAGCCAGATTCCAATCAGAAGTCACCCCCTCACCCCTCCTAAGAGACTTCCTAGAAAGAATGGCATACAACGTAAGCGCAGGCCAAGGACTCGAAGAATTCCTCAAAAACGAACAAGAAGTCGTGATGTCAGAATACGAAACAATGTACATGAGCGTCCTAGAAGACATGGACGTACTAAAAGACCTATTCATATCAATGACACTATCAGTAGCCTTCATAATAGTATTCGCAACAATAATACCAATACTAACCGGAATCGACCCCAACTTCCTGCTATTCGCAAGCATAATGCTATACGGCTTAATAGAAGCCATGTTCCTATACGGAACATACGTAAAAGTACCATTCGACCCAGTATGGTACGAATTTGAAGACATAACATTCTTCGACAAAAAAATAATACTCGCAATAATAGCCAGCATAATAGGCGTAATTATAACAGCAATAATCCTAGCACTAAACCTATACCACAACCTCCCAATAATAGAACACATAGAACTACCATTACCCCTATACTTCGCAATCGCCCTCACCCCACTCTTGATACCAGGAATACTAATGCGAAAAGAAGAAACCAAAATCAAAAAACGAGACAGAGCATTCCCATCCTTCATCAGATCCCTAGGATCAAGCGAATCAGCCAAACAAACAACAACCACAAAAGTACTTAAAACACTTCAAACAAAAGATTTCGGAGACCTAACAAACGAAATAAGAAACCTCTACAAACGACTAAACCTAAGAATCAACCAAATAAGATCATGGAAACAATTCGCCATGGAAACAAAATCATTCCTAATACAAAGATTCTCAGAAATGTACTACAAAGGCAGATTAAAAGGTGGCAACCCCGAAAAACTTGGATACATAATAGGCAAAAACTTCAACAAAATACTAGAACTCCGACAACACAGAAAACAAACAACCTCAACATTCACCGGCGTAATATACGGAATAACCGCAAGCTCAGTATTCGCCTTCTTCGCAGGAATAGAAATCGTAAAACTAATGATCAACATAATGGCCGACGTACAAATGCCAGACGAAGACTGGATACAACAAATAATCTACACCGAAATATACAACATACCAGACGTACAGGTCCTAATAATGATATTCATACTATTAAACGCCGTAATGAGCTCAATGATGATAAAAGTCGTAGACGGCGGCCACCACATAAACACATACCACCACCTAGTAGGCCTCGTATGGATAGGCGTAATAGTAGCCCTAATAACAGAAAGACTAGTATCAATGTTCCTAACAATCTAAACCCAAATACAACCCCCCAAAAATAGAACATTCCAACCCAAAAAACCCTTTTTTTAAGCCACAAAAACCTCATTATTTCGTCTCAGAAACTATTTCAAAGGTCTTTATCAATATAGCAATCACCAAAGGCCCGACAATAATACCGATCGCACCAATAGTGATAATACCACCTATAAAACCTATGAAGTACTGGCTTGGCGAAAGACCTGTCTCAAGATCTGCTAGATAAGGCCGTAAAACCAGATCAGGCAGTCCAGCAATCAATAATAAACCGGCTACCAAAATTATTGCTGCAAACACCAACTCTCCAACCAACACTTCAAAAACTACTAAAGCGATTATTAGGAGAGATGGACCCAAGATAGGTATAAACTGTAAGACACCTGCAATAAGAGATAGAAATATAAACGGTTCATAACCTAATAGATAGAAAAACGGTAACCCAACAAAGAAGGTGAGTACTGCGGTTGATAACTGAACTACATATAAACCAATGATCGTATCTTTTATCTTTTTATTATATCCATGCAATAACTCGTGGTAAGATTCATCAAAAATACCTAATAAATACCTAGCGATCACATTAGATTTATGGAGCAAAGCATAAACCAGAACGATTAAAACTAAAAATTGAAGTAAAACAGTTGGAGTTGCTTGAGCCACCTCAATAGCAACCTCAGTAATGTACTCCCAACTTATATCAACCAACAGACCTACATCCAAACTCAAATCAAATCCAAATAACTCGAACTCAATCGACTCTGGAATATCCCGTAAAAAATCGAATAAAACATCTCTCCTACGATATAAAACAATAACAAACGGTAAGGCAAGAGCTATAAGACCAATAAACGCCATTAAAGTCGAAATTATACTTGAAATGAAACTTGAAAAACCCTTCCTCCTCAAAAAACTATAAAGAGGATACAACGAATAAGCAATAGTCCCAGCAAAAACAAATGTCCAGATAATCCCAGAAAAAACCCACATAGTGATAAAAAACGTAACTAAAAGAGCCGAAACATACAGAACCAACCGTGAGTTTTCTCCAAAGATACGAGTCATAAATAAAAACCATCAATTAAGCTATAAACCCTAATCATCTATCTAACAACAAACACAATAAACATTTTCCAAAAAAACATACCAACCAAAAAACAAAGACCCAAACCAAAAAACCAAAAAAACTTTATATAGTTTAAAAAATCTGATAAAGCAATTTATAATTACTAATACTTTTTAAAAGCGTTTTAGATAAATTTTCTTGGAAAATAAAAAGCCTAATGTACTTTAATTACATACTGTAGTTTATAGTAAGTAAATATTGGTTTGTTAGGGAAAAAAATAAGGAGCATTCAATTAACTGTCCAAAAAACCCCCTAAACCCTAACAACAGGAGTAGATAAATGAAGAAACTAATAGTTTTAATAACACTATTTGTAGTAGTTGTAGGGCTAACATCGATAACCGGATGTCTAGACGATATAGATGACCTAGAGTTCTCAATACCGTCAGACTACATAAAAGAATCTACAGCAATATTCGAAGGATTTGAACTAACACAATACATAGTAGACGATAAAACAACTTCAGAAATACTAGATGAACTAAAAAAATCAGCTGAAGATGCTGGATGGAAAACATACGCTGAAGATTTTGACCTCGGACCATACTTAGGTGGGATAGCCTACGAAAAGAACGATGAACTCTTGATAATATACGTAAGTGAACTCGAAGAACAAACAATGACATTCATAATGACAGGATCCAAAGAACACCTAAACGATGAAAAACCACCAACAAACGACCTAGATGAAGCACCAAAAACAGATGTCGATGGTGAAGACCTAAATGAAATACCTAGATACACAGATTCAGTTAGAACAGCATACTGGCACTGGATGTCAACAGACATATCAACACACTACGTCACATACATAACTGAAGACACCAAATCCGAAGTGAAAGATTACTATGAAAACATTCTGAGCGATTGGAATGACTACGTAACTTGGCAATACCAACAAGATGGGGAAACAGTAATCTGGCTATCAGCAGAAAAACAAGAAATATACACACTTATTTTAATCGGACCAAGTGACTTCGAAGGATACACAGAGATATACATCACATACACCATAGAATAAAACAAAACAAAAAACAAATAAATAGGTTATAACCACAGCCTTAAAACAGATAAGTATTGTAGCCCTAAAGAACTTTAATCCCAAAATTAAAGCACAAGAAAATAAAGGGCTACAGTAACATTTTTTTGTTCAAACCTTTTTTACAGTCCTAAATAGTTTTTAATTTATTATAAATAAATATAAAGTTATTTAAAGATATTATAACGCTTTATTTTGTGTTGGGAAAATTTTAATAGATTCCACACAAACACAATTATTGGTGAGAAAACATGAGTTGGGATCCATTCCGCGAGATTAAAAGAATGAGAGAACGTATGGAAGACATATTTGAAGAAATTGAAGAGGAAGGATTAGAAAAACACAGAGGTAGAACCGGATTCAAACCATTCGTCGATGTAATAGAACACGAAGAACAAGTAACAGTAACAGCAGACCTACCAGGCGTTGAAAAAGAAGGAATCAAAATCAACATATCAGACAACATACTAACAATCGAAGCAACAAGAGAAAGAGGAACCGATACCGAAGAAAAAGGATACCTCAAAAAAGAAAGAACAGTAGGAAAATTCCAGAGAAAAGTAAAACTACCAACAACCGTAGACGAAGAAAACGCAGAAGCCACATTCAAAAACGGAGTCCTAGAAATCAAACTACCAAAAAAAGAAGAAGACAAAGGCAAAGAAATCAAAATACAATAAACCCACCCACCTCTTTTTTTCCAAAACAACAGACACAAAAAACCCAAAAACACCCCTAAATTCAGAAGACAGAGAATCCTGGAGAATTTCAATCAAAAACCAACTTCACAAACCCCAAATTCTTCCAACAAAACCATCATCCACCAAAACCCCCAATTAACCACAAGACATATCGTCTCAACCTATTTCTTATTCAATACAAATAAACAGTTTTCTAAGTTAAGAACCCATAGAGCCTTCTTTAAATCGAACCAATTATATTTTTCCAATAAACTCCATATCCCTCAAAAAGAGTTTATAGCAAATAAAAGAAAACAGAGGTTTAAAAAAAACTGGGAAAAATTGTTATTTTAACTCGTCCCATACCCCGACAAGTTTGTCTTCTTTTTCTTCATTTTCAGTAAACTCAACTTCAATCCCACCATTAAAATCTATTTTAGCAGTCTTTATACGGCTTCTATACAATTTTATATCCCCTCCATCCTCGGAAACCGTCTTACCATCAATTTTAATTAAATCAGCTTCTTCAAGCTCTTGAATTCTCCTATAACCAGTAGCTATTGGCACATCAACTTCATCAACAATCTCTTTAACAGGCTTTGGCTCCTGAGCCTCCGACAAAATCTCAACACTGTATTTATTGCCAAGTGCACGAATTACCTTGATAGGATCCATCGATTATCGTATAAATAGCAATCAATATAAAATCTTTCTTTAAAACTCACCGAAAACATTGTTAACCCCCGAAAAACAACCAAAACCAACCCAAAACAACAAACACTATAAAACCATTTAAACCAAACACAGAAATCACCTTAAAATAAAAATATTAATAAAAACTAAACATAGTTAGGGAAGAGAATAAATGAAAAAAACCTATAAGATAGTGATTCTCACCGCTCTAATACTTTTATTAGCCTTTGCACCAGGTTGTTTAGGAGAGGCTCAGGAAACTCCAACTTACCCGGATGCTGAGAAAATAGATATTCCAAAAGACCTATCTCAAGATATATTTGATGAAATAGGTTTTGAAGGCATAATAAACGCATATAAAACCACAGATACACCAGACGAGATAATGGATTGGTATGAAGAGGAAATGGATAACCAAGAATGGACAGACATCTTCAGTAAAGCAGGAATACCATTCTGGGAAAAAGAAAACACATTGCATGGAATCCAGATATTAGAGCCAGATGAAGCCCAAGAAGAATTCGATGTCAACAAAACAGTAATAATAACAATAACCATACCCCCTATAGAAATCTAAACAACCAAAAAAACCAATGAATATAAACATACATGATTATCAAAAATAAGAATCGTAGATTATATTTATAAACAAGTCCTTTGAAAAAATAAATAAGGATTTAAAGGGACTTGCTAAAATGGAGACTATCGAAATATTATACATAATATTCAGCATTACATTATCAATATCCGGACTCTTATTAGTAGCATTTTCATTAAGAGCCTACAAAAGAACCTACCGAACAGACATGATATTACTATCACTCGGATTCGCCTTAATAGTCTCTGCAGCAATAGGAACAACAATAAGCGCGTTCCTAAGCGATTTCGCCTACCCACAACTCCTACTAACAATAAACTACTTCATAACAACAATCGGATTCCTATGCCTAATATACAGCCTAATAATCGAATAAAAAAACCAAAAACTGAATAACCCAACAAAAACAAACATAGAAAACATGGAGCCAGAAAAATTGAAAGAAAACGAAAACGACCAACAAAAAAACCAAAACTACAGACCACCCGACCTCAAAGAAAAAGGATATACAAACAAAACCTGTTTCAGATGCCAAGAAACAGGCTTCCCAGTACTACAAGCAGGCGAAAAAACAGCAATCATACACCTATGCCCAAACTGCGACCACATGTGGATAATAAACCACCAAGAACAAAAAATAGAAGAAATACCAAAAGAACTACCACACTACCAAGAAATAGCCAAAAAACTAAGACAACAATACAAAGAAATACTCTAACCCACAACCCCAAAAAAATTCATTCCTTCTTCTTAAAACTCGATGGAGAAACACCCCTCTTCTCCATCAACTGTTCATTAACATAAATAGGAGACCTAACCCTAGCAGCAATCGCTATAGAATCACTCGGCCTAGCATCCAAAACCAACTCCTCACTACCATCATCACCATACCTACTAATATGTAATTCAGCATAATACACAGAGTCCTTCATCTCAGTAACCAACACCCTATCCAAAGCACAACCAAACTCATTCAATATCTCAACAAAAAGGTCATGGCTATGAGGACGGCTATTAGACAACTGAGACAAACCCATCTTGATACTACCACCCTGCATCGGACTACACAAGATAGGTAAAACCTTCTCATTCATCTCCTCCACACCCTGCAACAAAATAATAGCCCCATCACCAGTCCTACCAACTTCGTAGATCTCAACCTCAATAAAATTCATTAACTATATATTTATTTTCCCACAACAAAAAACCTCCAACAAAAAACCACACTGTAAATGGAAACCATTATTAATTCTAACATAAAGAAATAACTAGTTGGGTAAAAATGACAGATCCCGAGATTATTCTTCAAAAAGAAATAGAACCAGAAAAACCCATCATAATAGAGGGTTTCCCAGGAGTAGGGCTTATAGGAAACATAGCAACCCGCCACATAATAAAAGCAATGGAATTCGATGAAGTTGGATTGATAAAATCTGAGAGATTCCCACCGGTCGCAATCATAGAGGAAGGAGAAACCAAACACCCACTCAGAATATACAACAAAAACCAATACATAATCTTCACCTCAGACATACCAATGTCAAGCAACCTAGCAAAAGACATAGCACATGAAATCGTACAATGGAGCATACAACAAAAATCAAGAGAAATAATATCGATCGCCGGAATATCAACAACAAGCCAAGCCACATCCCGCGTATTCACAGCAGCAAGAGATAAAAAAGACCTCCAAGGACTAGAAGACCAAACAGAGAGATTTACAACCGGAAACATACTCGGATTCACAGGATGCATCCTAAACGAATCAAAACTACAAGAAATACCAGCAATAACCCTCTTAGGAGAAACAAGAGGAATAGGTCCCGACCCCAGGTCAGCAGCCGACGTAATCAAAATACTAAACCAATACCTAGACCTAAACATAGACACAACCAAACTAATCGAAGAAGCAGAAAAAATCGAAGAAGAAATGAACCGAATGATGCAGAGAATGGAAGAAATGGAAGAAACAAAAAAACCAACAATCAAATCCCCAATGTACCAATGAGGTGACCTAAAAATGAAAATGAAAGTACTAAGCGGGATCGCACAACCAGTACTAGACGAACTACTACAAGACGGAACAAGAACAATAGAACTCCGAAGCGCAAACAACATAATGACAATATTAGACCAAAAACCAGGAGACCACATATTCCTATCAAACAAAAAAAGAGACGACATAAACAAAGGAACAAACGGAATAATAGCAAAAATACAAAACAAAAAAATCTCAATGCACCACATATCCTACACAACAGACTCAATCTACGAAGAAAAAGAACTCACAATAGTAAGAATAAAAACCCAAACAGCAGGACTAGGAACAATCAACAAAATAATAAAACAAACACCCCACGGAATCACAACAGAAATAACAGAAAGAACCGAAAGATACTCAGCCGGCTAACAAAACCCAAAAAAACAACCAAAAACCAAGAAAGTTTAAATCAATAAAAGAACAAAAAAACCCAGACCCCACTCCCACAGGGCCCGTAGCCTAGCGGATAAGGCACCAGCCTTCTAACAACAAACGGAAGAAAGCTGGTGATCGCGGGTTCGAATCCCGCCGGGTCCGCTCAAAACAACCAAACCCAAACAAAAAACACTACCAATACCATACCCACCATAAATCGTTTTCATAAACTGTAAAATTAGATTTAATACTTTTTCTACCATTTTTTTGGTCTTGAAACAATTTAGAGGGTGGACACCGGGGTTTGTTTAAATATAACTGGAGCTGAATATGGTTTCAAACAGTGGGAAGAGGTTTATCTTGAGGTCGAGCCAGGAAATTGAAAAATTAATTTGACTATGGATGTGGGAATGAAGAGGTCACTGCTGGCTTTCAGCCTGCTGAAGGCAAATCATAAGGTTGATTGGGGTTGGTGTTTAGGTTTTTTGGTTTAGTTTTTTTTGTTTTTTGGGAATTTTAGTTTGTTTTTGTGTTTTTTGTAGCATTTGTAGCAGACTGGTTTGTTTTTGGTTGTTTCTTTTTCTTTTTTGCAGATGTGGCAGTATTTTTCTTTGTAATCTTTGTTTTTGTATTTGTTCCATTTTTTGTAGCATTTACGGCAGTAAGGGGTTTTTGGGTTTAGTTTGATTTTTTTCTTGCATCTTATGCAGTATCCTTTTTTGTTGTTTTTTTGTTGTTTTTGTGTTTTTTGTTTGGGGTCTGTATCTTTTGCTGTTTCGACTATGAAGTCTATTTCTTTTTTGAGATCGTTGTATAGTTCTGGGTCTTGTTTTTTGTTTATGTATACTCCCATTTCGTAGTTGTTTTCTTGGGAGTGTTGGTAGAGGTTCATGGAGGTTATTATTGCTTCTTTTTCGTTTAGGTAGCATTTTGCATGAAGGTCTTCGTGATAACTTGTTTTGATGTATTCAAGTTCGCTCAACCATTCCCTTTCCTTTTTTTCAAGTTTATTTTTTCTATAAACAATTTTAGCAAATTTTTTCCTGTTATTTTTAACCTTCAACCGGTTTTTGATTTTTTTATTAATCTGCAGATAAGGACTCATCAAAATCAAATTATCATCTGCACCATCGATTATATCCTCTATTTTAGATGAAATCTGGTTTGTTCTCAAAAAATCAGCCATGCAAAAAACACTCCATACAACTAAAAAAACAATAATAACAAATAAATAATAAATTTTTCCCCAAAAAACGTAGTTTAGAAGCCTAAAAACCAAGATATAAAAGAGAAATAGTCTCTATTAACCTCAAAACAAAACGCAAAAAATAATAGGGGGTATGGCCATGGCCGCCTTATTTTAATTTCTTTCCTTAGGTTTTATACTCCTATTTACATCTTAATTTAGTTTTAGACCTTTTTTATTTGACAAACTATTTATTCAGCAGCAGCGGTAATTCCCTAGCATAGGGAGTTCTCCCCACGCAACCATCTCGCTCGGGATTGGAATCATTTGGTCACCAAACTGAAAAACGATTATTGTCTTCAATACCAAAAAAAACCCTTTTAAACTCTCTTAACAAACTATTGTTTTTTAGAAATAAATATTTTATGGTTTTAAACCTTCTAAAGTCTTTATAGACAATATAAAAGTTTTAGAAGTTGTTTTACTTGTAATTTTAATAGGTTTAATAAACCCCAGATTCAACTTAAAACACAAATTTATTTTTATAGGGGTTTTAAAGGTTTTTCTAGATTTTTGAGAGATATACAAGATTAGGTATGTAGTTTTTTGGTTGGCTTTCTGGCGATGTTGGTGGTGGGGGTGTTCCTGTTTGGGTTGAATAGGAGATATGTTTCTTTAGAAGTAATGGATAGTTAGTATGATTGGGGAAGATGAAGCTGAGAATATGGTTATTGAGTGGGTGGATACGGAGAATTTGAGGAAACATATGTATGCGGTTTCTGCTATTATGGGGGAGGTTGCTAAGGAGTTTGATGGTGACTCTGAGTTGTGGAGGCGGGTTGGTTTGTTGCATGATATAGATTATGAGGAGACTAAAGATAATCCTATGGAGCATGCTATGAGGTCTGCGGAGATTTTAGAGGATAAAATGCCTAAAAAGGGTTTGAAAGCTATTAGAGCCCATAATCACCAGCATCTTGATGTAAGTCCTGAAAATGATCTTGATAACGCTTTGATTGCGGCGGATGCGGTTTCAGGGTTGATAGTGGCTACAGCTCTTGTTATGCCCAACAGCAAACTAAAGGAAGTTAGAGTTGAATCTGTGCTAAAAAAATTCGACGACTCATCCTTTGCAAAAAACATAGATCGAGATAGAATCCTCTATTGCCAAAAAATAGGACTTGAAAAAAAGGAATTTATAGAAATCTCAGTAAAGGCCCTACAAAAAATAGACCAAAAACTAGGGCTCTAACCCCAACCAATAAAAGCCCTACAGAACTACCTCCTTAAAACAAAGACCTACATTCCCTACATATAGCAAAAATGATTATAAAGGAGGGCAGTATCTCTCTTTTTTTGTTAGGGGTATGGTTATTTTAGTGGATATGGAGTTAGAGGTATTTATTTTGTATATATGGATATATTCGGGTAGTCTTTTTGATTTTCTTGTTTTTGGGTTTAGGGAGGTTTGTTTTTTGTGTTTTTTGTGTGGTTTGTTTTGTTCTAGGTTTTTTGGTTTGTTTGGTTGATAATATTTATTTATTTGGTTTATATATTCGTTATTGGGGTTTTGAGTATGTTGGGTAGTGGATTTGGGTCTAGTATGGATAGGTTCTTGGGTTCGAGTATGGCGTTGTTTACGAAGGATGAGCTTGAGGAGATTCATAGAACTACTTTGCAGGTTTTGCGGGAACCGGGTATTTATGTTGAGAGTTCCCGTGCTCTTGATGTTTTTAAGGATGGTGGGTGTAAGGTTGTGGGAAAGAGGGTTAGGATACCTGAGGGGGTTGTTAATCGGGCTTTAAAGACGGCTCCATCTTCTTTTTTGATGGCTAGTAGAGATAGGGAACATGACATTGAGATTGAAGTTGGTGGTAATGTTCATTTTACTACTTTTGGTGTTGGTGTGTTAACATGTGAGATGGATGATAATGGTAATTTTAGAATAAGGAATTCTAGTGAAGATGATGTAGGGGATCAAGCGAGGATTGGGGATTATCTAGAAAACATCGATTGTTTCACACAAACCGTGACTGCTTATGAGTTAACTGGAAAAGCAGAACAAGATGTACATGAATTGTTTGCTTTGTTTAAAAATACCTCTAAACATTTTTTTCATGGTGAAGCTGTTGGAGATAATTTAGATTATTATTTTGAGATGGCTAAGGCTTATTACGGTGGAGATGAGGAAATGGCTCGGGAAAGACCGTTGTTTTCAACAGATTTGTGTCCAACAAGTCCACTTCAATTAGGTGAAAATGGATGTAAAGTTATAATTAAAAGCGGTGAGTACGATATACCTGTTGACGTCTTAAGCATGGCGATGTCCGGAGCCTCCAGCCCAATCCACCTAGCCGGAACCCTCGTAATTCATAACGCAGAAGTCCTGGCTGGTATTGTGTTGTCGCAGCTAGCTAACCCAGGTGCTCCTGTTTTTTATGGAAGTTCAACTACACAGTTTGATGTTAAAAAAGGAACTGCTCCAGTCGGAGCACCAGAACTCGGAATGATAAGCGCGGGGGCCGCAAGAATGGCTCAATTTTACGAAATACCATCTTATGTAGCCGGTATATAGGCTGACTCGAAATTACCGGATGCTCAAGCGGGACACGAAAAAACAATAACCGCCCTTTTACCAGCGATGGCAGGCGCTAACATAGTCTATGGTGCCGGTATGCTTGAACTTGGAATGACCTTCAGCAACGAACAACTCGCAATCGACAACGACATAATCGAAATGGTTAAGAGGGTTGTGGAAGACGGAATCGAAGTAAACGACGACACACTAGGCCTGGAAAGCATCCGTGAAGTAGAGTTCGACCAATTCATAACCCACCAAACAACAAGAGACAACATACACAGCTATTCCTCACCAACACTAATCAACAGACAGATGAGAGAAGACTGGGAAAACAGTGGATCAAAAGACCTAGCAATGCAAGCCCATGAATTCCTAAAAAAAGAACTAGCAGACTATAAACCAAAAAAGATTGACCCAGATAAACTGAAAGACATGGAAGAAGTCGTAAAGAAAGCAGACAAAGGAATTGAATTGAATTGAATTGAACCTAAAAAACTGGATTTAAAAAATTGACTTATAGTATTTTTTTGGATATAAACCTCATTTGGATGGATTCTTAGATAGCGAAGTATTAGCAAACTAAAAACAAATAAAAATAAATTTAGTTTTGAGAAAGAGAGAGTGGGTTTTATGGCATATAAAGTTTGTATGGGCGATGGTTCTTCAATAGAAATGGATAAAAGTCAGATATATGAAGAATTAGAGTTAGGTAGTAAAGCTGCAACAGAGGAAGCTGAGATAAACCAATTATCTGATAATGAATTGGATAGATTACTATCGATATTAATTGAACCGGGAAAGGTTGTTGGAGTGGAAAAAGGAGATGAAGTAGTTTTTAGCCAAGACGACGGTGGTTTAAGATTAATTGTAGATCAAGCTGATGGAGGTGTTGGGACATCACTTTCAAGACAGCAAGCAGTTCAAACTCACGAAAGGGCTTTTGCAACCGACTCCATCGAACTTGGACACATAGACTACAGCTTCAAACCAACAAAACCAATCATAGCACAAGAACAGCAAACACTTGAAAACATATTACTAAACACAATTGCTCCAGTTTGGTATGGATCAATGCCAAACCTAGGGTATTACTACAAACCAGACGGGCCATTCCGAAACCCAGGAAAACTTATGAAAAACGGAAAAATAGAAGAAGCCATGGAATCACAGGAAAACGCTGTAGACCAAGCCATGGAGGACATAGGATACATAGCCAAGAACCTAGCCAAACTAGGACTAGACGGCCTAAACCTAGACACAACAGGAGCAGCAGGAGACCCAGACTTCAAAGCATCACTCGAAATAACAGAAAAACTAAAATCAAACCCAAAAACTAGTAAAATAGCCATCGAGATTGGTATGGCTGCTGAAAACGTACTCGGAATGCACGGCGACTTAAAATACGATGGAACAACACTCGCCGGAACATGGCCACACCAACAACTAGAACTAGTAGAAAAAGCAGGCGGCGACATATTCGGACCAGTAATAAATACAGATACAAACAAAAGTTTTCCATGGAATCTTGCTAGGGCTGTTACGTTTGTTAAAAGGACTACTGAGGATGCCGACATCCCAATTCATGTTAATATGGGTATGGGTGTTGGTGGTATACCGATGTTTGAGACTCCGCCAGTGGAAGCAGTTACACGGGCTTCTAAATCTATGGTTGAGGTTGCTGGAGTAGACGGTATATAGGTAGGGGTCGGAGACCCAGTAGGAATGTCCCTCGCCCACTACGCCGCATCAGGCCTAGGTGGATTAAGAACCTCTGGAGATCTAGTCTCAAGAGTAATGATGAACAAAAAAATGGGGATCGATGAATCCAAACAATACGTCGCAGACAAACTCGATGTCTCCATCGCAGACCTATCCGACGTCTTCGTGATGAGAGAACTACGAGAAGACATGGACATAGGCGTAATCACATCCGTACCAGGATGCGCAAAAGGAATAGAAGCCAAAGCAAGAATAGCCGAAGTCCTCGACCTTGAAATACCATCAGTCAACAGACTAGAAGACAAACTCGAAATCTAAAAACCCAAAAAAATATAGAACAAACCAGGACCTTGTCTCTTTTTTGTTTTAACTTTAGAATCTTTTCTCGCCATTCTCTTTGACTTCTTCTTGTTTCGATAGTTGTTATGACGGTTTACTTATTATTTTGCTCTTAGTTGTTAAGATAAGTGATATTCCTTGGAAAAGTAAGCGGTATATGGAATGGATATAGATTTCATTTCTTATTTTTGCCTATTGATCTTGTTTAGCTCATTAAGAAAATCCTTATTAGTTCTTTTTAGGTTATTTTTGGATGAGTGATGAGGTTGACTGATAAGATGTCCTTAGAGGGTGATGGAAAAACAATCTGCATTGAGGATTTGAAGAAGGGGATGAGAACTTAATTAAAACCGCCTTTGTTATTAACCTCTGTTTTTTCTGTTTTGTAATGCTATTATTGAGACAGCGGTTATTAAGCTGATTAGCGCAACTAGGGCTTTAAATCCGGGTATCTCTTCATCGATGGGTATTGTGAATTCTTTGGTTTCAACTTCTTCGTTTGAACTCATGAATTTGAATTGGTATTCGCCTTCTTCTAGTTCACCTAGGCTGTAGGTGTTGTTTACTGTTTTTACTGCTGGAGAGGATAGGCCTGTGTCTTTTTCTATTTCTGTGTTTACAGTAAATGTATTGTTTTCTTTGGTTGGTTCATCCCAGTCTACTACGCGGTATCCTAGATCTGAGAATGTTATTGTTACTTCGGATTCGACATATATCTCTTCTTTATCTGTATTGTTATGTTTGATGATTTCTATCTCTACTTCATCTTCATCTGGGATATAAGTCTCCCAATCATTCTCCTCAACCGTTAATCCACCGTCTTCTATTTCGTTATCAGTTTCTACTTTGAAGTCGTATTCTCCGCTGTCATTTACTTTTGTTTCCCAAGTTAGATTTATCTGTTTCGTTTCATTTGGCTCTAGTTGGATTTGAGCCGTATCTACAGTTTCGCCAACTGGATCTCCAATATATAGTTCAATGGTTTGGTTGCCATCAATATTACCTGTATTTTTAATTTCTATGGTGGCAGTGAAGTTTTCACCTTCTAAAATAGGTGAGTTTGTCTCAACTATATCGACTTCAAAATAAGCTTCTTCTTCAAGAGATAGAGGTTCTGCAGAAACAGGTTGCAATAAGACTAATATGAGTATACAGACTATCAAAAATAAATAAATATATTTTCTATATGTCAAAACAACCACCTAACAAATAAATTTGTTTTTTTATCTCTGCCCAACAAACCTTATATACAAACTCCTATATTCACGTTATATAAATAATGATATAAGTAATTTTTTTTAAACCTTTTTTCACCTAATACCGAATAGAAATGGATTTGGAACTGACATAGACCCATTTATAGAGAATATGGGTTTTTGTTTCGTTACCGCTGTAAACCCAAAACCTTTAGGCCGATTAATTATTTGAAGAAATTTCTAAAAGAACTATTTTCTATAAGAGGTAAAAACTACACAAACAGCCTTAGATAGAGAATTTTTTTTAAAGAGATTATGATGCGATAGACACCTTTTGGAAGGGAAGAATATTGAAAACACAGATCTCTACATGGATGTTTACCAGGTTTTTTTCTCTAACCAATATATAAAGGTCTAGACCTAGGTTGTATAGAAAAATTTAAAGAAATTAATCCATCTATTGAATTTGTTTTAAGGAGTTTTTTAAGGGCTATTCTATTATAAGAGGATTAAATAATACGAGTTTATTTATGTTTAGGGAAGTTAGATCCCTGCCATTTTTTGTATATAAACTTTGAATTTAAGTTTGGGCAAGCTACACGATTTAAAAAAGGGCTTTTATTTTCGGTATCGATAGTTGGTGATAGTGGGAGAAAGTCTTGTTAATGAAATCCGGGGATACAGCCTCTTTAACCCAGCTAGATAAAGTGGGATGTATATTTATAATTCAAGAAACGGTTTTTTTGGTAAGAATATGGTGTGAAACTTTTATCTTTTATAGGTAACTATTTTACTTGCTTATGGTTTTTAAAATTCTGTTGGTTGATGATGAGCCTGGTTTTTTAGATTTGGCTGAAATCTATTTGGAGAGGGAGGATGAAGGCTTGGAGGTGGAGACAACTAGTTCTATAGAAGAAGCGTTAGAGTTAATTAAGAAGGATTGTTTTGATTGTGTTGTTTCCGATTACCAGATGCCTTCTATGGATGGTATTGAGTTTTTGGATACTTTAAGAAATGAATTTGGCATGGGTATTCCTTTTATATTGTTTACTGGTAAGGGTCGGGAAGAAGTTGCTATGGAAGCTTTAAACCTAGGAGCAGATAGATATCTCCAGAAAGGAGGTGGTCCAGAAAGTCAGTTCAAAGTCCTGGCACAGGCTATAAAGCAGGAGATAGGGAATTATAGGAAGAGTAAAGAATTATTGAAAAGCGAGGAACGATATAGACGGTTATTTGAGACAGCTAAAGATGGAATGATTATTTTAGATGCGGAAACTGGTGAGATAAAAGACGTTAATCCATATTTATTGAATCTCTTGGGGTATGAAATAGAGGAATTAGTAAATAAGAAGCTATGGGAAATAAATCCCTTTAAAGATATTGCTGAAAATAAACGGAAATTTTTGAAGCTAAAAAAAGAAGGGCATGTTCGGTATGAGGATTTACCATTACAGACCAAGGATGGAAGAGAAATTTCTGTTGAATTTGATAGTACAACATATCTAGCTGGAAATGAAGAAGTTGTTCAATGCAACATAAGGGATATCTCGAATAGAAAGGAAAAAGAAAAAGAGCTTCGTATAGAGAGAAAGAGATTTAAGGAAATTTTCAATAAAGCTAATGACGCAATTTACTTACATGAATTAACAGAAGACAACATGCCTGGGAGATTCCTTGAAGTGAATGAAGTAGCTAGTCAGATGCTTGGATACTCTAAAGAAGAATTTTTAGAGATGTCACCAAACAAGATTGATGCTGAAGAAGAAAAAAACAAAATTCCAAAGATTATGAAAACATTAGCTGAAGAAGAAAACGTTCGTTTTGAAATGAAACATCAAGCAAAAGATGGAACAAAAATACCAGTCGAAATACATAGCCACCTATTCGAGTTAGAAGGTGAAAAAAAGGTATTATCAATAGCAAGAGACATAACAGAGAGAAAAGAATTTGAAAAAAAATTAAAGGAATATAAATTAGCTATTGATGGATCAGATGACTTAATTGCAGCTGTTGATATTGACTATCGTTATTTATTTGCAAACCAAGCCTATAGGGAGTTTTTAGCAGAAGGTAGAGATATCGCTGGAAAACATCTTAGCGATGTAGTATCTACTGAAATATATAAGAAAATTAAGCCCAATGTCGATAAATGCCTATCTGGAGAAACCGTTAGATATGATATGAAGAGACAGAAAACTAACGAATCCATTATAAAATATCTAAATATATACTATTATCCACTAAAAAATGAAGAAAATAAAGTTATTGGTGTTGTAGGAATTTTAAGAGATATCACTGAAAGAAAAAGACTGGAAGACAAATTTAAGGAATTATTTATCAACAATCCTGAAGCACTGGTTTATATTGACACAAAAAACAACATAAAGGACGTAAATAAAAGGTTTATGGAATTATTTGGTTACAAAAAAGATGAAATCGTTGGAAAAGACCTAGACGACCTAATTGTACCCTCAGAAAAGAAGGATGAAGGAAAAAAACTACAAAGAAAGGTTAAATCAGGTTATTTTAACTATGAAACAACAAGAAAAACTAAAGAAGGTGAATCAATACCAGTCTCTATTTCAGGGTTCCCTATGAAAACAGAAATTGAGAAAGGATATCTTGGCCTCTACAAAGATATATCTAATAGGAAACAGGCCGAGGAAAGAGAAAAATTCCTTCACAGCTTACTGAGACATGATGTACTGAATAAACATCAGATTATAGATGGTTATCTGGATTTATTGGAAAACGACTTAGATGGGTCTAGTGAGTATCTATCGAAGGCGAAAGAAGCATCTCAAAAGAGCCAAGACATAATTGAGAAAGTCAGAACGTTGAGAGAGGTTGAGGAAGAAGAAACTAAACAAGTTGACTTAAACCCACTTATAAAAGAAATATTAGAAGAAAAAAAGTCTGTTTTAAAACAAAATAGCTTTCAAGTAATAACAAAATACCCTAAAGATAGCTGTAAAGTAAAAGCTGGATCATTGCTAAAAGAATTATTAAATAATTTAATAGAAAATACAATAAAACACTCAAAAGGAGACAAAATAAGGATAAATAGAGAAGAAAAAGAAAAAGAAGTAATCTTCTCAATAGAAGACAATGGAAAAGGAATAAACGACAAGGAAAAAGAAAAAATCTTCGAAAAAGGATACAAAAACCAAGAAACAGGCGGAACCGGCCTAGGACTATACCTAGCAAAAGAAATAATCCAAAAATATGATGGAAGATTAGAAGTCGAAGATTCAGAGTTAGGTGGCGCTAGATTCAATGTAATTTTAGAAAAGAAAATGTAGCAAACCCTCATAAAAAACGATAATACAAAAGACTTCATAGAACATGGTTTATAACAAAAAATAACTAACAAACCCAAAAAATAACTAACAAAATAAGAGAGAATAAATAAGAGAGAGGGAGGAGATCTCCCCCTAGCATCAATCCTCATTTAACCGTTTTTTGGAGCTTCACCTTTATCTAGTGCATCCTCAATTGCGGCAGGTATTTCCTCGAGCTTACTTTCAAGGGCGTCTTGAGCTGCTTGTGGTAGTTCTTCAAGTGTACCGTTTTCAGCAAGCAGTATTATAAGTTCAATAATTTCCTCTTCACAAGGTACTCCTGCAAAACTCATAAAAAACCCACCTCCTTAATTAAATCTAAATATTAAATCAACTAAAAAATTTTGATTTCATCTATCGTTACCAAGAACATTAGATATCTAACAAACAACCTCTTTAAAAGCAAAAAACAATCCTTAAACATTCTAAATAACCTAACCACACTGAAAGGAAATTCAAGTAGGAATAAAAATACCTATTTTAATTCCTTTTAATCTTAATTATATAGGTTAATGGGTTTTTAAGGTGTATTTATTAAATTATTTTTTAGGGAATAACATCCATACTAGAACTAAAATACAGAACAATGTTAGAGTTAAACTCATTAGTTCACTGGATATAGGTAGAAAATCTCCTATGGAACTACGTATCCATATCCACCAAATCAACAGAATTGTCGCTACAGAGGCAGTTACAGAGATTCTTTTTTTAGAATTAACTTTATATTCAGGGTCAAAACTACGTTTACCTTTAAAGCCATCATAACTCAATAAAAACACTAATATACCGCTTAAAATCCCAAAAAACCATATTGGTATTTTCAATAACTTTAAAACACTAGATAAAGCAATATCAAAATCGTTATAAACAGCCCATTCATCAATTACCTTTCCTATAAACTCTAGACTGCGTTCACTGTTAGTTAAAATGACAACGCCGTCTCCAGAGTTTGGTACCAATTGATACCAACTCCAAGAACCGGTTCCCTGACCCCCATGGCCGATAGATTTGGAGTTACCGGATATATCGATAAAATGGCCTAAACCAGCTTTATCAAAAACAACGTTATAAAAACCCTTAGTTTCAACTTCACCACTATACATCAGGGAAATAGATTCATTGGTAAGAACACCACCTCCAGTACTTCCAGCTGCAACAAACCTCGCAACATCATCCAGAGTTGATAGAAGCATGGAATGAGCATTACCAGGCTCCCGATAAAACTGGGTTTTAGAGCCATCAACTCTATGTTCCCTAGCAACTTTCTCCAAATCAACATCATCTAAACCAAAACACGAATCATACATACCTAAAGGAACCAATATCTCCGTCTTCATAAACTCCTTGAAATCACGGCCTGTAACATCCTCAATCAAAACCTCTAGCAACAAAAAACCGGGATTAGAATACTTAAACCCACCAACCTCTTCAACAGGAGATACAGACGGCATATCTCCAACACCCAGAACCACCTCCCTAAGAGAAGGCACCTCCTCATCCAACCCATAGTTATCATAAACAACAGTTGGAAGTCCAGCACTATGGCTCAACAACCGCCTAACAGTAACCTGACTCCAACCCCATTCAGATTCCGATAACTCCAAACTAGTGATATACCTCTCTATAGAACTATCTAAATCAACCAAACCCTGTTCAACCAAAGACAAAACTCCCCAAGCGGTTAAAGACTTACTGATAGATTGAACCCGAAACAAAGTATCACTATCAACAGAACGGCCATCACGCTCCTGGACACCAAAATAACTAGACCAAACAACCTCTCCATCACTAACAACTGCAACCCCAGCCCCCGGAATACCATAACGATCCAACAAACCCGGAACCCTATTATCAACAAAAGACCTAAAAGAAGAACCACTACCACCAAACCCACCATAAAAACCACCAACACCAAACCCAGACAACCTCAAAAACCTACGCCTAGACACCTCATCAAACTCATCCAAATCCAAAAAAACCACCAAAAAACCCTGATTAAGATATAATAAAACATTTAGACTAAATAACATAAAACTAACCCAAAACCAAGTAATTCAGGCCTTAAATAAAATCTCAAAAAAATAACTGGGTTACCAACCTGACAAGACACCCAATGCTGTTCTAACCAATGGTTATTATAGGCATGGAGTTATTATCCGCTCTATTGAGTTTTTTATGATTTTTTTTGGTTTTAATCTATTTTTTCTTTTTTTTGTTTCTTAATATTTTTTTAGGTTTTTCCGAATGTTATCTCTATTATATTTATATTAAAGACTAAGTAGAGATTAACCTCTTTTTCAGTCTAAAGCTATTTTCTACTTTTTATTATTAGCTTTATAATCTAATTAGTTAGCTTTATTTTGGTTTTTCATAGATTTGGCTAGAGGTTTATACTATTTCTAGTGTTTTGGTGAATTCTAGTTCTTCACCTGAATTTTTATCGGTAACTATTACTTCAAATTCCCAAGTTCCTGTCTCCCATCCATCATAGCTCCATGCAGAAGGTGAGAACAAGATTTCTGCGTATTCTTCATCTTGAGCACTCAAATATTCTTCATCTTGAGGACTCAAAGTGTCGGTTGAAGTTGCGTCATAATCGGGGATGTGTTCACCTTCATGATACATCTTTGTATCTAGATGGTATTCTGCTACGTTGTCTTCAACTTCAAATCCATCTACAGAGAAGTATTTGTATATGTATATTTCATTTGATTGGTATTCTGCCTCTCGTTCAACCCAATTATCTGGGTCCTCTGCTTCTTGGTCTTCCACAAACTTGAACTCTACAAGCTCAAGTTCTTCTTCACCGTTATCTCCAATATTTATGTCATCCACACCATCAATACACCCTGCTGTAAAACCTATAGAAACCAATATCACTAAAGAAAAAACGATTATTTTCCTATTCATTAATAATTAAATCTATATCTTTTCTTATATAAGCTTTAATAATTTAACCAAATAAATAACAAATATTTTATAGTCAATTTTTAATATAAAGCGATTTAACTATAAATAAAAAATATAGAATACACAAAACTGCATTTCTCCATTTAAAAATTTAGGAAAATCTCTATAAATCTTGATTTATTTTTTTAATTCGAGAAATATAACCTTTTGCTCGGTATTTATTATTTCAACTAAAGAAGGCCTTGGTTTTTAATTTACGGCTAGAAGTTATTTAGAGAAATTTTGTTTTCTTTTGTTTTGACTTATTTTTAGATGCATATGGTTGTTTTTGGATAGGGGTGTGGGTGATGAAACAGTATTTTTATGTCTTAATGTTGGTTATTATTAACTAGATTGGTTGTGTTAGGTGGAGTTAGTAATTTATGTGGGTTCTTGTTGTTGATGATGAGGCTGGGTTTTTAGATCTTGCCTCTACTTATCTTTCAAATATTGATGAAAGATTTGATGTAGATACGGCTTTGTCTCCTGAGGAGAAGTTGGGGGAGATTGAGAAGTATGATTGTATAGTCAGTGATTATCAGATGCCTGATATTGATGGCTTGGAGTTTTTAGGAACTGTTAGGAACGAATTGGATAATGATGTTCCTTTTATTATGCTTACCGGTAAGGGTCGGGAAGAGATTGCAATGGAGGCTTTGAATTTAGGCGCCAATCGTTATATACAGAAGGGAGGGGATCCTAAGAGCCAGTTTGAAGAGTTGGCTCACGCAATTATTCAGGAAATTGAACACCATAATACCAAAAAGAAGGTTAAAAAGAAGGAGGAGAGATATAGAAGGCTGTTTGAAACAGCATACGACGGAATGCTCATAATGGATGCGGAAACAGGAGAAATAAAGGATGCCAACCCCCATATACAGGAGTTAACAGGATATTCTAAAGAAGAATTAGTTGGGAAAAAACTCTGGCAACTCGGGACATTCAAAGACATAGTTGAAAACAAAAAAAGATTTGAAAAACTAGTAGAACAAGGATACGCTCGATATGAAGACCTCCCGCTCAAAACCAAAAACGGAGAGAAAAACTGGGTCGAGTTTATAAGCAACACATATCAAGTAGGTGGAGAAAAAGTAATTCAAAGCAACATTAGAGACATCACAGACAGGAAAAAATCAGAACAACAAACTCAGGAAAGACTCAAAGAATTAGATTTGTTGTATAGTCTCTCCAAACTTGAAACTAAGCATAGATCTATCGATAAAATACTGGATAAAACCGTCAACCTATGGCCTGATGCCCTGCAGCATCCTGAAGATGCATGCGCCCGCATCAAATACAGAAATCAAGAATATAAAACCGATAATTTCCAGGAAACTGAATGGAGCCTCAAAAACAAAATAACCCTCGAAGGTGAAGAAAAAGGATTTGTACAAATCTGCTACCTAAACCAAAAACCTGAAGCAGACAAAGGCCCCTTCCTAAAAGAAGAAGAAAAAATACTCAACGAATTCACAGATAGATTAGCCAGAATTTTAGAAAAAAACAAAATAAGAGAACGGGAAGAATTCCTACACAGCCTACTAAGGCATGATGTTCGGAACAAAACTCAGATATCAACGGGATATCTTGAACGATTAAAGGACTATAAACTCCCGGAAGAAGCAGAAGAATACGTGGAAAAATCAGGTAAGGCCGTTAAGGACATCATAGATCTAATCGAGAAGCTTAAAACGTTAAGTGAAATTAAGGAAAAAGAAGAATTGGAAGAGATTAACATTCATTCAATTATAGAGAAAATCATTGGGGAAAGAACGTCCCAAGCCAGTGAAAAAGGAATAGAGATAGAATACGGTGGTTTGGACTGCCAAGTTCAAGGAGGATCTCTCCTTGAGGAACTGTTTTCAAACTTGCTGGAAAACTCAATAAAACACGCAGACTGTCAAAAAATCCAGATATCAGGAAAACAAACAAACGGAGAATGCGTGGTCACGATTGAAGACGACGGGAGGGGAATACCAGAGGAAAAGAAGGACAGGATTTTTGAAAAAGGCTTTAAATCAGGAATAACTAGTGGCTCTGGATTTGGATTATACTTGGTTAAAGAAATCGCTGAAAAATACAGCGGCTCCATAAAAATAAAAGATTCGGAGCTTGGTGGAGCTAGATTTGATGTGGTTTTGCAAAAGGCCTGAATAATTTTAAATAGACAGGCCTGATATTGGAGTGGTTGGATAGTTGGTAATGAATAAATAGGGAGAGTAAGATATTTCTTATTAGTTTATGTGGGTGTATATTTGTGGAGAGTTTGGAAAGAGTTTTAGCTGATTTGGAGTTGGGAAGTCACTTGTGTTGTGTTTATAGCGATAGAGAGGTGTCCTTGTCTCAGATTTCTCTGTTTGTTGTGAGTGGTTTGGAGCGTGGTGAAAAATGTCTGTATGTGGCGGATGATAGGTCTAAAAAAGATATTGTTGAATTTATTGATGAACAGGGTGTGGGTGTTGAAGGATATTTGGAGACTGGCCAGTTAGAGTTTTTAACCGGAAAAGAATCCTACTTAAAAGATGGTTATTTCGATCCAGATGAAATGATCGATATGATTGAAAGTGAGGAGAGTAAGGCTCTTGATGAAGGTTATAATGGTTTGAGAATTACCGGTGAGATGACCTGGGTTTTGAGTGACCTACCTGGTACTGAAAGGTTGATGGAATATGAAATGAAATTGAATGAGTTTTTTCCAGGTAGCAACTCAATGGGCTTGTGTCAGTATAACGAGAACAAGTTTTCACCTGAGACGTTGATTGATGTTATCTATGTCCATCCAAAGATTCTGCTTGAAAACTCTATATATGATAATCCTTATTACATGCCCCCAGACCTCTTACTGGATAGATTAGAAGGGAAAGTTAGCTGGAAACATTATGAACGGATGAGGGAAGAAATAAAGAATAGGAGTAAACTGGAAGAGAAAAGAGATTTATTCAAGTTTTCAATAGAGAAAGCTTTGCCAGAAGTATATTGGATTACTCCAAAAGGGAGGTTTATTTATGCTAACGAGAAGGTTAGGGAGAAGTTGGGTTATTCCGAAAAAGAGCTAAAGGAACTATATGTTTGGGATGTGGATCCAAACTATCCTGAAGAGAGAAGAGAAGAATTTTGGGAGAGGTTAAAAGAACAAAAGACCCAGAAGGCTGAAAGCTTTCACATAACTAAGTCTGGATATGTATATCCCGTCGAAATAACCAGTCATTATCTAGAGTTTAAAGGAGAAGAATACGAGTTTTGTTTCGCAGAAGACATCACCGAACGAAAAAAAGCTGAGGAAGAGATTCGAGAACTCAGCCAGTTTCGCAAAACAATCATACAAGATGCAAATGTTTGGATTAACGTTCTTGATACCGATGGCAATGTAAAGGTTTGGAATAAAGCTGCAGAAAGAATCAGCGGATACTCAAAAGAAGAGGTCATCGGACATGACAAAATATGGAGATGGCTTTATCCAGATGAACAATACCGTCAAGAAATAACACAAAAAGTAGGCCAGATCTTTCAAGGAGAAGAACTTGAAAATTATGAAACAACTATTCAATGTAAAAATGGTGGAAAAAAGACTATTTCTTGGACATCACATCCCCTAGAAGACAATGAAGGAGAAATAATAGGCTCTATAGCCATAGGTAAAGACATCACCGAACAAAAAGAGGCAAAAGAGAGAAAAAAATTCCTAAACACCCTACTAAGACAAGACTTAGGAAGCAAAACCCGGATTATCCAAGGACACCTCCAACTACTTAAAAAACAAACAGACATCCCAATAGAACAGAAAAAACACCTGGAAAAAGCTATAAAAACAGGTCGAGAAGCCGACGAAATCCTAGGGTTAGCGAGAAAACTCCAAGAAATAGAAAAAACCGACTGGAGCGAAGAAAAAGACATCATTAACATTCTGAATCATGTTGTCCAAGACATCTCAACAATCGCCAAAAGAGAAAAAGTCCAAATACAAAAAACCCAGCCCGACACCACAACAAAAGTAAAAGGAAACTACTCACTAAACATAATGTTCTCACAAATCCTACTAACAAGAATCCAAACAACCAAACCTAAAAAAATAAAGATAGACACAAAAGAAAAAGAAGAAAAAATCTTAGTTAAAATCGAAGACGATGGAGAACCATTACCCAAAGACATTGCAAACATGTTCTCAGGAAAACCATACACCGGAGAAACCACAGGAGTCTCCGGAGCAAGATACTACATGATCAGACAAATAGCAGACCACAACCACGCAGAAATCAAAATCCAAAATTCAGAGCTCGGTGGCGCCAGATTCGATATATATCTACAGGCAGTAGAGGGAGAGTACCCCGGGGCTTGACCCCGAGGCAGTGCACAAAAACCTAAATCAAATAACCATGCTTATAGAAACAAAATCAACAAATATCACGAAATACAAATTATCTTTGAACAAAAAATGAGAAATAAAGGCCAGCAAAACTAAAACCAACAAACTAAATAAAAATTAGAATAAAGAAAACCAACCAAAAACCACCAACCCAAAAAACCATCTTAAAGCAGGCCTCATAACCCCCGCCTCTTTAGATGAGAGGTCACTTCACCCCAATATTTTATCTCTACAACCTCCCTCCGGTCTACATGACTTTGGCCTGTCAATCAAATCCTTTACAGCCTTTTCCCTATCTACTCTAGCTTCTCTAACTTTTTTTGGAAGGTATTTTAGAGGGGGGAGTTCTTTAATAGGTGAGTTATGGTTTTCAAAATGTTTTGCTAGTTCATCATGACGTTTCTTTAAAGACTTTAATTCTATAAAACCATCTCTAGCAAGACCAATTAAATTATTCTTATGCCGTATAGAACCCTCATACTCAGGTCTAGTTCTCTTTATTGTTCCAACTAATGCATGTAACTCACGATGTTCCCCCAAAATATGTTGCATACACATCAATTCAGAATCAATCATCCACATCCTCAAGGAAAAACCCCCTTAAACACGAAAAAAACTATAAATATATAATTTATCCAATAGAAATATCATTAAAATTATTTAAACATTATTAATTTTATCAATTTCTAAAAATCAATTAATCACTTTTTTAGTAAAAACCCCTTTTTCTTAAAACAATGGTTTAGTTTAGTTATGGATTTAAGTTTGTTTTTTTATTTCCTTTTTTTATCTTAAATCAGGGCTGTATTCAATCTCTAAGTACTAAATGTTGGTGATTTGACTTGAGATAAAACTATTGATTTATTTCTCTATTTTTTGTAGTTTCAGGTTTTCCCAAAGATTTTTTATATCCTTGGGTATTTATCGGTAGGTATGGTTGTGACTAAATATACTTTGGAAAGTGTTGTTGGCCATCTGGTAAAAGATAAGGATATTACTGAGGAAGAGATTCTGGAGCTTGCTAGTGAAGTTATTTTAGATAAAAACAATTCTGGTATCGATCAGATTGAGTACAAGGTAGGAGACGAAGATAGGATTACTATAAAGGAATAAATACCTGAGGGTTTTTTCTCTCCCTTAGTTAATAAAAAGAACTGATTTTTTTTTAAAAAAAAATATCGAATATTGAATGTAGGGTGGGGGTTTAGTGGGGTTTGATGGTGTTTTTGGGGTGTTGGGGAGAAATAGAGTGCTTTGAACATTAATAGTTTTTTTGGAGTTAGGTATTCTGTTGTTGATTTGGTGGTTGGAGGTATGGTTGGTGGAAATCAAAATCCTGTTGAACAGGATAAAGGCCCTGGATAAACTCTTTTCTTCAAGATCATGATTTTCTTTACGTCTATCTTTAAAAAACAACATAAAAAGCTTTTACCTACAGATTTAGTCACATTTAAATATAACAAAAGTACATTGTACTTTAAAGAAGGGTAAGTTATGTATTAAGTTTTAGTGTTTATTTTTTTAGCAGACACTTAGAAAGACTTAATTGATATTCAGTTGGTACCTAATGTCAAACTATTTTTATATGTTATAATAAATAAAAAACTTCGACAAAAAAACTACAATGTTATAACCATTTTTGTAGTTGGTTAACCCAAAATATATCAAAAATAAAAAAATAGAAATTTTAAAATGCCAAAAGGTATAGCTGGTTGGGATGTCAAAATCAAGAAATAAAGAAAATAAAATGAATTACAATAAGCTTGGTTGGATAAAGGCAAGTACATATCGTCAAAATATATTAAGGTCCTTGGAGGCGGGCCCGAAGACACCAAAAGAACTTGCTGAAGAAAATGAATACCGTATGAGTCATGTCAGTAGGACTCTTTCGAACCTAAAAGAAAAAGGCCTGGTGGAATGTCTTAATCCGGATTGCCGGAAAGGCAGGTTGTATGCTTTAACAGATGAGGGAAAAGAGATGATTAAAGTTATCTAAATAAAAACCTCTTGTTCTTGGTTTATTGTTAGAGACTTAGTGGTGTTTGTTTAGGTCTTTATTTATTTTTTATATGGGGTTTTTGTTGTTTTATCTGGGTTTTAGGTGGGGACTGGGTTTAGTCCCTACCTATAGAGATGGTTATTTTGTCCATGTTAGGTCTAGTTTTTTGAGTGTTTTTGGTGTTGGTTTTCCTGTTTTTGTGTCCCATCCCATTGCTTTGTAGTAGCTTTTTAGGCCTTTTTCTAGGTTTACTGTTTGTCCTTTTCCTGGTCCGTCTGGTGCGGGTTCTTTTTTGAATCGTTGTGGGATTGTGTCTGTTTTTTTGGTGTGTCCGAGTTTGTTGTTTATGATTCTTTCTAGGTTGATGACTCGTTCTGCTTTTTTTAGTAATTCTTTTTTGTTTGTTGTTTTTCCTGTTGCTTTTGAGTATAGTTCTGCGTATGTTGAGGGTTTGTTGGCGAGTGTTATTGATGTGAAGAGGCAGATTCCTAGCATGTTTGTGGTCATTAGGTGTTCTTGGAATGGTTTGATCCATTCTTTGTTTCCATCGTCGAGGGGGTCTATTTCGTCGGATGTGATATCTAGTTCTTCTTCTCTGTATCCGAATGCTTCTATGGTTGGTGCCCATGGCCTTAGGTGGTCTGCTCCTCTTGGACTGACTGCGTGTACTACTGCTTCTCCTTTACTTGCTCTAACTCCGTCTGCAGCCATTTCCATTCCTTTTACGTGTATGGCTGCGTATTTTGCTTTTTCTCCGATTTTTTCAGCTGCTCTCATTACTCCATCTGCTAGGATGTCTCCGAATCCTTTTCGTTCTATTATTTTTTCTAGTAACTGGATTATGGCTTTTTCATTACCCCACTCTAGTTTTAATCCATCTGTTGTTTCTTTTGTGATTATTCCTTGGTCGTACCATTCCATTGCTGTTGCTATTACTTGTCCTGCAGAGATAACATCTAGGCCTTGGTTGTCGCATATATATCCGGCCATAGCTATTGAGTTTAGGTCTAGATTTAGACATTTGCTTCCAAATGCTGCAACTGTTTCGTATTCGGGTCCTCCTCCTTTTTCTCCTTTGTATTTTCCTTCTTTGATTTCTGTTATTCTTCCACAAGCTATTGGGCATCCATGACATCCGTATGGCTTTACGTCAAGTGTTTCGTGGTATGCTTCGTGGTCTAGATGTCCTTTTGCTTCTGGGTATGTTGTTTTCTGCCAGTTTTTGGTTGGAAGTAGGCCTAAACCGTCTATTGCTGCGAAGAAACTTGGTGTTCCATATGGCTTTAGTTCTTCTTTAACGAAGTGTTCTGAGAATAGTTCTTTTCGTGCTTTTTTACTAGATTTTTTAAGTTCATTTCGATCTGAGATCTTTATGGGGTTGTCTCCATGTACTGCTATTGATTTTAGGTTTTTACTTCCGAACAATGCTCCTAAACCACCTCTACCAGCAGCTCGATGGCTATCTGTCATTACAGAGGCATAGAGCACTTGTTTTTCACCTGCAACACCGATAGAAGCAAATTCAAACCCATTAACGTTCCATTTTGTTTTTAGTTTTTCTGTTAGTTTTTTTTCAGTTTCTTTAACACCTAATCCCCAAATGTCTTCTGAACCAACAATCTCAACTTCTTGGTTGTTTATAGCTATTGAAACAGGTTTTTCTGACTTCCCCTTCACTAATATTAAGTCATAACCTGCTTTCTTTATTTCTGGAGCTAAAAAACCACCACAGTTAGATGCACCAACAGTTTTGGTTAAAGGTGAGTAGAACACTATACATAAACGACCGCTTGACGGAGCCGAAGTCCCAGTTAATGGGCCGGTTGCTAAAATAATTGGTTGTTCACTATCCAAGGGCATAGCTTTGAAATCCATGTGTTCGTATAGATACCTAGCGCCAAGCCCCTCACCACCTACATAATCACTTATCCATTCTTCAGGAATTTCACCAGACTCAACCACCTTATTGGTTAGATCTAGAGATAAAAACCTACCTGTATATCCATCCATTTAACTACACCTATTGAAGGTAGATATCGAATAACACCGTAAATATTTTTGCAAAAAAACACCTGAAAAAAATAGTTGTATAACCCTATAGGTTATCCAATATTAGGTAAAGGGTTTTTTAAGTGGTTTTTTGTTGGTTGGTGGTTGGTTTTTATTGTTTTGGTTTTATTTTTGGAGGGGAAAATTGTTTCTGTTGTTTTGTTCATTGTTTTTTTGGTGGTTGGTTTGGGTGATGTAGTTGAGGTGGATAGGTCTTTTGATGAGGCTTTAGATACCTATAGGTTTTATAGTCGTTTTTATAGGTTGATTGAGGTTTTTGAGTTGCCTGTGAGTGATATGGCTTTTTCTTTGTTGGGTGATGTTGAGGGGTCTTGTGTTTTGGAGGTTGGTTGTGGTGTTGGTGGGGATCTTGTTAGGTTGGGTGAGAGGGTTGGTGTTGATGGTTGTGTAGTTGGTTTGGATTCGGTTTATGAGATGGTTTGTAGGAGTAGGGAGAGGGATGGTGGTGTTGGTGGTGTTGAGGTTGTGGTTGGTGATGCTAGATGTCTTCCGTTTGGTGATAGTTGTTTTGATGGTGTTTTTATGAAGGGTGTTTTGGAGTTGTTTAAAATTAGGGAGTTTGAGTTGGTTTTAGGTGAGGTTTTAAGGGTTTTGAGGCCTGGTGGTTGGTTTTTAGTTGGTTCTTTAAGTAGAGAGGGTTTTGAGGATAGTTTGTTTGTTAGGCTGTATGAATGGCTTCATATTAGGTTTCCTAGGTATTTTGATTGTCGTCCGATATATCTTGAGCGTTTGTTGAGGGATAATGGTTTTGTTGTTGATAGGGTTGGTTTGGTTGTTTTGTTTGGTTTTGTTCCGTTTAAGGTGGTTTTGGCTTATCCTGGGTTAGATTAGTTCGGCCATTAGTAGTGTTGCTAGGCCGAAGTATATGAGTAGTCCGCTTACGTCTTTTATTGTTGTTATTAATGGGTTTGACGCTGCTGCTGGGTCTTGTCCTGTGAGGTAGAGTATCCAGGGTATTACGAATCCTACTAGGGCTGCTACTAGGCTTGTGCCTATTATTGAGCCGAATACTACTAAGGCTAGGTCGGTTCGCTGTAGCCATAGGTAGGCTCCTAATGCTGCTATTCCTCCGATTAGAACTCCGATTATGAGTCCTGTTATGGTTTCTTTTATTACTCTACGCCAGATGTTGGTTTTGTCTATGTGGCCTAGTACGACTCCTCTTACGAATATTGTTGAGGATTGTGTTCCGACGTTTCCTCCCATATCCATTATGACGGGTATGAATATTGCTAGTAATACGACGGTTTCAAGTGTTTCTTCGAATGCACCGATTACTCCTCCTGCTAGGAATCCTCCTAGTAGTGCTACTATGAGCCAGGGTACTCGTATTCTCAGTATTTTGTGGAGGGGTGCGTCTAGCATTACTGTGCTTCTTTTTGTTTCTATCTCTGTGAAGTCGGTTGGGTCTGGTAGGTCCATTCCCTGTAGTTTTAGTAGGTCTTCTGTTACTGTTTCTTGTACAACCTCGATTAATTGTTCTGATCGGACTATCCCGATTAATCGGTTTTGGTCGTCGATTACTGGTATGGCGGGGAAATGGGATTCTGAGACGTCTACGGCTGCTTCTTCGGCGTCAGCGTCTTTTTTAAAGTAGAGTAGGTCTGTCTCCATTATTTCGGAGACTGGTTTTTCTGGTGGTGTGTTTAGCATTTTTCGGAGTGAGCAGACTCCTTTCAATCGTTTTTCGTTGTCAACAATGTAGGTATAGTATATGGTGCTTTTTTCTGGTTGTTCTGGTGCGTAGTCTCGGAATTTCTTTATTGCTTCTCCAACCGATGTGTCTTCTGTCACAGATACATATTCCTGTGTCATGACCTCGCCGACCGATATGTCGTAGTCGGCTGCGTCTGTTGGTTTTTCGTAATCCTTGTCGATTGGAGATATCATAAATCAAAACTAAATCATTAAATATTTATAAAACTACCGATTTCTTCTGGTTATTTTTATTCTAGGTATATTGCTGGTCGTAGTGGTCGTGCGTTACTGGCTTTTTCTTGGTTTTCTGCGTTTTTTTCTGTCTCTATCTGTATTTCTGTGTTGAATTCTTTTTTTAGGTAGTTTTTGGCTCTTTCGAGCACTTGTTTTTCGTTTATTTTATCTAGTGTTGTTGTTTTGTTTTTGTTGATTTCGGTTGTTATTTTGTTTAGTAGTTTTTTGACTTTGTTTCCTTTTTCTCTTAGTTCGGGGTTTTGCATTAGTTCTCCCATGATTTTTCCTTGGTTTTGTGAGTTCATTTTTATTGCTGTTTTGTATACCTGCCATTTCCAGTTTTCGGCTGTGTATATATGTATTTTATTTGGTTTTTTGCCTGTTACTTCTATTATTTCTTTTATGTCGTCTCTGGTTTGTTTTATGAGTTTTTCGTCTTCTTCGAGTTGGTTGTTTATTTTTGTTTTGTCTGGTTCTGGGTATTTTTGTTTTGTTATATGGCCTTCGTTGGTTTTGGAGTGGATTTCTTGTGTCATGTAGGGGATGAATGGTGCTAGTAGTTTATTCCAGTCTATTGCTATCTCTTTTAATGTGTGTTTTGCTGCTTCTCGGTTTATGTCTGTTCTTTTGTGGTACCAATCGATGTCTTTTTTGAATTTGTAGAAGGCTGTTTGTAGTGCTTTTCTTGTTTGGTGTTTTTCGAGTGATCGACGTGTTTTTTTGATTGTTTTGTTGAAGCGGCTGATTAGCCATCTGTCGATTGGTTTTTTTTCTGGGTTTTCTTGTATTTCGTTTTCTATGTATTGGTTTACTTTGTTCCAGTAGGTTTTTAGGTTTTGGTGGGTGGATTTTACTGCGTTTTCTCTCCAATCGAAGTCTTGCCATGGTTCTGCGCTTGCTGAAAGGAAGAATCTTACTGTATCTGCTCCGTATTTGTCTATTGCTTCGTTTAGTAGGACTACGTTTCCTTTTGATGAAGACATTTTTTTGCCTTCTAGTAATCCCATTCCACATACGGACATTCCTTTTGGCCATAGTTTTTGGGGTAGGAGTGCGGTGTGATGGAATATCTGGAATGTTAGGTGGTTGGGTATTAGGTCTTTTGCTGAGAATCGATAGTCGTAGGGATACCAGTACTTGAATTCTTGTCTCATTTCTTCGATTTCTTCGGTGGTTACTTCTGATTTCTCAGCAACCTCTTTGGCTGTTCCTTTTCCAAGGAAGACGTAATCGAATAGTGATGGATCTATTTCACGGTTTTTGATGTGGTTTGCTATTGTGTAGTAGGCCATATATAGTGTTGAATCGCTTAATGGCTCTATTATCCATTCTTGGTCCCATGGTAGTTTTGTTCCAAGCCCTACTCTTCTTGTTCCGGCCCATTCTTCTAGCCAGTTTATTGTGTAGATGAAGTCTTTTTTGATTTCTTTCGGTATTAGGTCTGCGTTTTCGATTGATTTCTTGGCTTTTTCTTTCCATTCTGGGTTGTTGTAGTCTATGAACCATTGGTCTTCAACGATTTTCACGACGGCGTGTTCTCCACAACGGCATATTACTGGTCTTTCGTTGAATTCATACATTTTTGTGGCTATCCCTAGCTCTATCATGTCTTTTTTGATCGCTTCTCTACCTGACTTGATGTCCATTCCGCCGTACTCACCTAATTCACTTGATATCTTTCCTTTTGCGAACTCTACGCCATATAGGTCTTCTGTTGCCTTCTCTAGTTCGGGGTCGTCTTGGCTTTCGATTCCATATTCGTTTAACACTTCCCGGGCTGGGGTTTCTTCGTAACGTTCTGTTTCAACTATTGTTATAGGTTTTATGTGGCTGGCTTTTTCATCTAATTCGTCTAATGCGGCTAGGTCGTATGGTGCGTGTGCTGGTACTGACATTACGACTCCGCTGGCCATGTTAGGGTCTAGGAAGTCTGCAGGCATTATGTCTACGATACCTGGATATGGGTGTTTGGCTTTCTCCCAAACCAATTCCTCTCCCTTTAGGGTTTCAAGTTTCTCTATCTCTTTGTTTTGTGCTTCAAGTTTTTTAGCAGCTATTTTACTTACAATCCAGGTTTCTTTCCCAACCTTTATCTTTATATATTCGGC
This sequence comes from Methanonatronarchaeum sp. AMET-Sl, assembly GCF_029854155.1. Classification (NCBI taxonomy): domain Archaea; kingdom Methanobacteriati; phylum Methanobacteriota; class Methanonatronarchaeia; order Methanonatronarchaeales; family Methanonatronarchaeaceae; genus Methanonatronarchaeum; species Methanonatronarchaeum sp. AMET-Sl. Next base: position 652,629 of record NZ_CP122958.1, read on the forward strand.
GTTTGGTTTGATCCAGAGGTTTGTTACTCCAAAAATAGTTTCTGGACGTAGCGTTGCACAGGGTAGGATTTCTCCTGTCTTTAATTTGAATTTTATTAATGTGAATTCATCTATTTTAGCTTGTTCTCCTTCAAGAAGGTCGTGATCTCCAAGAGCGTTTTCATCATGAGGACAGTATTTAACGGGGTGGGTTCCTTTTTTTATCAACCCAAGGTCTCTTAGAGACTCGAACTGCCATTTAATAAAGGATTTGTATTCATCGTCAACTGTCCGGAACTGTCTTCTCCAATCTATGGAGTATCCCATACGGCTCATTATTTCTTGATATTCCTGGCTAAAATAATTCACTATTTCAACTGGATCTGTAAAACTCTCCAATGTTTCTTCAGGAACGCCGTAGAGGTCTCGATAAAGCTTTATGGTGTCTTCATCACCATCTTCAATCCTCCTAGAAATACCTATCACGGGTGTTCCCGTAACGTGCCAAGCCATTGGGAAAAGAACGTTATATCCATCCATCCGTTTAAATCTAGCTATTATATCCGGCAATGTATACGTCCTGCCGTGACCAACATGCATAGACCCACTTGGGTAGGGATATGCTACATTAACATAATAAGACTCACTAGAAGAAGGGTTGACCTCAAACAAACCCTCATCCTGCCATCTCTGCATCCACTTATCTTCAATTATAGCCGGAGAGTATTCTTCCACCATAAAAACCAATTCCCCACAAAAATACTGTCTATATTATATTACGTATATACCGCCTTTAGAGACAATTTTAGTTCATCTTCAATAAAGATACAAACTATTTTTCTAAATTATTCCTAGTTGCCTATATCTCTTCTTTATATCAAATGGGTTGATACACTAAAAATTTGACTATTTTTTAAAAAAAAGTCTCTAAAACAAAAAACCATTTTGTTAACAAAGGCCTAACTCCTAATCATAAGAGTTTTTTGTTATGAATTTATTGAAAAAAATTTCATTTGGATTGGTCCAGGGGTTTGAGTTATGACTGAAGAAACCACTAAAGTTGCAGTTGTTAGGTGTGAACGTATTTCAGAGGCCTGTGCTGGCTATGGATGTCTAACTGCTTTTAACGACCGCAAAGTCAAGTTCAAGGATATGGATGATGCTGAACTTGTCGGTTTCTTCACCTGTGGCGGATGTCCAGGCCGAAGAGTTAAAAGATTGGTTAAAAAACTGCAGAGTAAAGACCGTGCACCTAATGTCATACATTTGAGTTCCTGTATGTTGTATGGAGAGGATATGAACTACATAGAATGTCCATCACTTGATGAGATCGAAGATATGATTTCTTCGATGGGAATAGAGGTTGTTCGGGGAACACATCACTAAAAAAAGAAAGAAGAGGGTTGAGGTAGTAGACCCAAACCCCTTTTATTTTTGTATTAATATGGAGTAACTGGAGGACTTGGGGGTAGTTGTGGAAGGCTTACTCTAGTTTGAGTTTTTTATCTGTGTATCTCTCGAACTCTAGTTCTATCTCTAGTTCGTCTCCTTCTAATTCGATTTCTACTTCTACGTCATTTCTGATTTTGAATGGTAGTTCCCATTCGTTTGTGGTTATTTTTATTTCGTTGCTTTCTTCAATTTCATCTGCTAGGTTTCTTAGAAATTCAGCTGTTTCTTTTCGGGTCATGTGTACTTCTTCTTCAAATCTTCCTTCGATAACTCTTTTATTTCCTCCGTCTTTTTTATCCATCTTCATTTATTCCACCAATAACTAAAACAACCAATAAATATATAAAACTTCTTTGTAAAAATATACATGATGTTGTTAGATATATTAGGATCCAAAAAAAGACTACAAATACTCAAACTACTAAGCAAAGAAGACCAATACGTATCCCAAATCATGAAAAAACTAAAAATGGATGGAAAAAACACCAAACACCACCTCGACACCCTAGAAAAAACAAACATAATAACAACCTACCCACAAGGAAGAAAAAAATACTACAAACTAAACAGAGAAATACAACTAAAAATAACACCCCCACCAGAAGGAACATTCCAACTACTAACACTCACAAACAACAAACAACAAACAACAAAAAAATAAAGAAAAGATAGAAAATTAAAACAACATTAAGACAACACCGAAATCAAACTACCAACCGTACCCCCAGAATCCAAATCAACAACACGAACCTCAACCTCATCCCCCAACTCAAGAAGATCTTGGCTATTACCCAAACCGATTACCACAGTTATTCGTTCACCGGGAGACCATTGCTCACCGTTAATAGATTTTTCAAGACTTGTAGTGTTTGTCTGGCTGGTATTAAGATTTGTCACAAGTATATTGGTTTTATCAGAAACCAGAGATTGACCAGATTCATGTAACAAAGTAACATAAACTACACCTTCGTTGTCTTGTATTTCTATGTTTTCTAGTGAGATGCTGGCTGTTGGTGTTGTTGTTGGTATGTTTATGGCTCCGAATGTGAATGCTGCTACTATTGCTGCGAGCAATACTACTATCGATATCATCATTATTACACCTATCACGGGGCTTATACCTGATTCATCACTAAAACTTATTTTTCTAGAGAATTTCTTCAACTTATTTCCTCCAAACCTATTATACGCTCTATAAAGTTTTTTTACGTTTTTAAGTTGTTTTAAACGGTTTTTTTAGTTTATAGAGTCTGTTAATTTGTTTTATAACTTTGATTCGGTATTTAAATATTTCTATCCGATTTAACAACCTTTTAATAGGTTAATTGGTTTAGTATATCTCTATAGAGTAGCTTTATATTGGTGTATGTTGGTTGTTGGTATAGGTGGGGTATTTGTCTGAACTCTCTATTGCGTTTGTTTGTGTTGAAAACGCTGGCCGTAGTCAGATGGCAGCGGGTTTTGCGAATAAAATTGTTTTAGAAAAAGAACTTGATATTGAGGTTGTTAGTGGAGGTACCGCTCCAACCGGATCTATCCATAACGTTGTGATTGATGTGATGGATGAAGTTGGTATCGATATCTCAGATGAAGAACCACGTAGAATTAAATACTATGAATTGCGGTCGATTGATTATATTGTGACTATGGGTTGTAGTCAAAATATCTGTCCCTCCAACTTTGATGTAAAAACTATTGATTGGGATTTAAAAGACCCTAAAGGAAAGGAAATCGATGAGGTCCGCATAATCAGAGATGAAATAAAAGAAAAGGTATCTTTATTGTTAAACGATCTGGCTTAAATTAGGTTCACTCTTTTTTTTATTTTTTATTTTTTTTGGTTTGTTTTTTTAGGTTTTTTAGTATGTGTTTGGCTCCGTTTTTGTCTAGTGGGTTGTTGTTGTTTCCGCATTTTGGTGAGTATATGCAAGAGGGGCAGCCTTCTTTGCAGTTGCAGTCGTTTATGAGTTCGTTTGTTGTTTGGATTAGTTTGTTTATGATTTGGTAGCATTTTTTTGTGATTCCGATTCCGCCTTGGTATGCGTCGTACATGAATATTGTTGGTTTGTCTGTGTCTTGGTGTTTTAGTGATGAGACGCCTCCGATGTCCCATCTGTCGCACATTGCGTGGTAGGGGGTCATTGCTATCATTGCGTGTTCTACTGCGTGTAGTGACCCTTCAGGGCTGTATCCTTGTTCTTCGTTTTTTTGTATGGTTTGGTTTGGTATTTCTATCCATAGGCCTTCTGTGTCGAATTCTATTGGTGGTAGTTTTAGTGGGTGTATTCCGAGTACTTCGTCGCCGTTTTTTGATCTATAGGCTGTGTAGTGTTCTGATACTCTTACTCCGCCGTGTTTTATTGTTTTGTCGTGTTGTGTTTTTCTTGTTTGGTTTATCTGGATTTCTGTTGTTGATATTGGTTCTGTGTAGTGTTCGACGTCTCGTTTCTCGACTTTTATTTTTCGTTCTTCGTTATTGAATTCTTCAACTATATATGATTCTCCTTGGTGTAGTAGTACTGCGCCTTGGTGTGCTTCTCTGTATGCTTGCCATGTGTCCATTGTTTCTAGGGTTTTGTTTTTGTGTTTTATTTGGTATATTTCGCCGGATATGTTGTTTAGTTTGACTTTGTGGTGGGGTTGGTTGTTTGGTGTGTAGTAATAATCGTTTGCTACTTTTCTGAGTAGGCCTTTGTCGGTTAGGTATTCGAGTTGTTTTTTGTGTTTGTTTTTGTATTTGGTGTTTCTTATTGGTGTTTCGTGTGCTGCGCAGGCTAGATGTCCCATTGTGATTTTGGGGTTTTTTATGTCTATTATTGCGTGTTCGTGTGGTTTGTTGAATAGTTTTTTTGGGTGTTTCATGAAGTATTGGTCTAATGGGTTTTCGAATCCCATTAGGAAGACTATTGATTCTTTTCGGTCTCTTCCGGCTCTACCGGCTTGTTGCCATGTTGATGTTATTGTTCCTGGATATCCGGATATTATTACTGAATCGAGTTTTCCGATGTCGATTCCGAGTTCTAGGGCGTTTGTTGAAGCTACTCCTTTTATTTCGCCTCTTTTTAGTTGTTTTTCTATTTTTCGTCGTTCTCTAGGTAGGTATCCTGCTCGATAAGCTTTTATTTTGTCTTCTTTACCGGCCCAACGACTTACCAGTTCGGCTATTCGTCTTGAGATGGTGAAACATAATGTCTGGAGGTCTTTTTGAACTAGATATCTTAATAATGCGCTTGACTGCATGTGGGGGGAGAGGTCTGGGTTTTGTTTTGTGTCCCAAAAAATGAAGTGTTTTTTTCCGGAGCTGCTTCCGTCTTTTTTTATTGGGGTGAATTGACGGCTGGTTAGTTTATTAGCCAGCTCTATTGGGTTTGCTATTGTAGCACTAGACATTATTATTTGGGGAGTGGAGCCATATTTTTTGGACAGCCGTAACAACCTATGTAGGAGGTGGCTTACATTTGAACCGAAAACCCCTCTGTAGTTATGCACTTCATCGAGAACTATGTACTCTAGGTTTTGGAAGACCTTGCTCCATTTCTCGTGCCAGGGAAGGTAATAATGTAATCCATAGGGATTTGTTAAGATAATTTTCGAGCGATTCCGTATCTTCACTTTTTTATCACGGGTTGTATCTCCATCATAGATATCTGGCCAACCATCGGTCTCAAGATATCTATCCATATCTCTAAGGGTTGTGAGTTGATCATTTGAAAGAGCCTTTGTTGGATATATATAAAGAGCCCTTGCATTAGGGTTTTCAAGCAGTTTTTCAAATACAGGTATATTAAAAATAAGTGTTTTACCTGAAGCGGTTGGAGTTGTGATGATAACGTCTTCTCCATCCTTTATATGTTTAATAGCTTTTGCTTGATGGCTATATAACCGTAGGTTGTTTTCTTCTAAATAGTTTCTAATATCGTTATGTAGTTCCACATCACCATAACTAGGTTTTTGTTCCGGCAAAACCTCTTTATAGGTAATCTGGCCCCTATACCAGTCCTCTCTCTCCAATCCCTTTAAAACTCCTTCAATATCCCTTTGACTACCATTAACCATGTTTTAGACCTAATGAGGTATGTAGAACCTACCTTATAAACCAAATATCTATTCTCTAACAAACATAGGAATACCTAAAAACCCCTTACTAAACCTAATAGCTTTATATTTAAAATCTAATAGAAATCATGTTGTTCTTAATTCAGGGCTAGATGTTATATGTGTGTTTAGGTGTTTTTTGGATAGAGGCCTAAAAGTTAATTGGGTCAAAGGCAATTTGAAGTTTGGAAACACCAGGTTTTGTTTGGTGTTTTTAATCGCTTCAAACAATAATGTGGTTATTTGGTTGGTTTTTTTTAGGCCAATCTATAAGCTTGTGGGGTGACCAAAGTTTGTTGCGTTTTTGGATGTATTTGGTAGATTGATGGTGTTTTTATGGTTGAAGTTGAAAAGTTTATTGAGAAATCTGTTAGTGAAATAGATGAAGAGATTGATGGAGATGCGATGATTGCTTTATCTGGGGGTGTTGATAGTTCTGTTTGTGCTGAACTTGCTTACAGGGCTATCGGTGATAAGCTTTACCCTGTTTTTGTCGACACTGGTTTGATGCGTAAGGGGGAGGTTGCCCAGATTAAGGAGACTTTCAGTCACATGAATTTGAGGGTTGTTGAAGCTAGGGATCGTTTTGTAGGTGAGTTGGAGGGTGTTGTTGACCCTGAAGAGAAGAGGCATGTTGTTGGTCGGGAGTTCATCCGGATTTTCGAGGAGGTTGCCAGGGAATTTGATATAGAGTATTTGATCCAGGGAACTATCTATCCGGATAAGATTGAGAGTGAAGGAGGTATTAAGAGTCATCATAATGTTGGAGGGCTTCCTGAACGTATTGATTTTAAGAGCATTGTGGAGCCGGTTGAAGACCTATATAAGGATGAAGTAAGAGAGGTTGGTAGGGCTTTAGAGCTACCTGAAACGATTACTGAGAGAATGCCTTTCCCAGGCCCCGGACTCGGTGTCAGGATAATTGGAGAGGTTAATGAAGAGAAATTAAGTGTTGTTAGAGAGGCTAACGCGGTTGTCGAAGAAGAAATAATGGATTTAGAGCCATGGCAGGCTTTTGCCGCCCTATTATCAAGAGGGACTGGCGTTAAAGGAGATAAAAGGATCCATGGATGGATTATAGCTATCCGTGCAGTTGAATCGCGGGATGGAATGACTGCTAGAGCGATGGATGTACCTATGGAGCGTTTGAAGAAAATAGGTCAACGAATAACTCGAGAGATAGATGAAGTTTCTCGAGTGGTCTACGATGTTACAGATAAACCCCCAGGAACAATTGAGTATGAGTGATAAAGATGAATTTAGATGAAGTCGCAGAGTTAGGTGAAAAACACCTAATCGATGTATACAACAGATTACCAATAATGCTTGAAGGCGGTCAAGGAACACGAGTATGGGATTCAGAAGGCAATGAATACCTTGATTTCGTTGCGGGAATTGCTGTAAACTCTGTTGGCCATTGCCATCCAAATGTAGTTGAAGCGGTTAGAGAGCAAGCTGGAAAATTGATCCATTGCTCAAATTTCTATCACATAGAGAGTCAAGCAAAACTTGCAGAAAAAATCTCAGAGATATCATTTGGAGACAAGGTTTTTTTCGGCAACAGTGGTACCGAAGCAAATGAAGCCGCTATCAAACTTGCTAGAAAGGCCACAGATAACACCGAGATAATAGCTGCCGAGGGATCTTTCCATGGCCGTTCACTAGGCTCATTAAGCGCTACATGGAAAGATAGATATCGAGGACCGTTCCAACCATTGGTGCCCGACTTCTCGTTCGTACCATACGGAGATACAGAAGAAATTAAAAACAGAGTTTCTGGAGAAACAGCTGCAGTTATGCTTGAACCCATCCAAGGTGAAGGTGGAGTAAACATACCTCCAGAAGGATATTTAGAGGCCGTACGTGACATCTGTAACGATACAGGTACATTACTCGTTTTTGACGAAGTCCAGACAGGTATGGGTCGGACAGGAAAATGGTTTGGATACCAACACCACGATGTAGAGCCTGACATAATCTCGCTCGCCAAATCACTTGGAGGAGGTTTACCAATAGGAGCAATGGTAGCTAAAAAAGAAGTTGGAGAAGCCTTCACCCCAGGTGACCACGCCTCAACATTCGGTGGAAACCCAATAGCATGTTCAGCCGCACTCGCCACAATAAAAACAATGGAAAACGATAACCTCATCAAGAGATCAAGAGAACACGGAGCCTACATGAAGAACCAACTGAAAGACCTTATCCACCAAGACCAAAATAACTGGATTAATGAAGTACGGGGCCGTGGATTGATGATAGGGCTTGAAACAGATGGAAAAGCCCAAGAAATAGTTGACAAAGCCCTTGAAAAAAAAGTCTTGTTAAACAAAGTCAGTGAAGACGTAATCCGGTTCGTACCGCCATTAACCGTTACAAAAAAAGAAATCGATAAGGTGGTTTCCCTAATTGGTTGAAATGAACAAAGTTGCCAAAGAGATAGATGAATACAAACGGGGAAAGACAAAAGAAGAGATAGCAGAGAAATATGGTTTAAACCCCAACGAAATTGTATCGCTCGCATCAAACGAAAACTCATACGGACCACCCCCAAAAGCGATACAGGCAATAAAAGAAAACGCAGGCCGTGTATATCGATATCCCTCTCCGAAAGACGCTGAAAGAATAAGACGAGAAATCGCTCAAAAAACCAAACTAAAGCCAGAAAACGTCGTTTTAGGAACAGGTTCAGACGGCATAATGGAAAGCCTCATGAAGATGTATATAGAGCCCGGCGACCAAGTAATAATCCCAACCCCAACCTTCTCCTACTACACATTATTAACAAAAATCTATAAAGCCAAACCAAAACACATACAACGAAACCAAAACTACAGCCTACCAAAAAACATATCCAACGAAATCAACCAAGACACAAAAATAATCTTTATATGCAGCCCAAACAACCCCACCGGAAACACAGTCACAACCGAAAAACTAAAACAAATTTTAAAACAAGACATACTTGTCGTATTAGATGAAGCATACATTGAGTTTGCAGACCAAACACACGCACCACTAGTAAAACAACATGACAACCTAGTTGTATTACGAACCTTCTCAAAGGCATATGGACTTGCTGGATTAAGAATCGGATACGCATTAACAAACCCTAAAATAACAAATAAATACAAAGCAGTTTCACCACCATTCCCACTTGCAATACCCTCAATAGAAGCCGCAATAGCCGCTTTAAACGACAAAGAACACCACAAAAAAACAATTAAAAACAACCAGAGAGAAAGAAAACGACTCCAGAAAGAAATACCACTAAAAACATATCCATCCAAAGGAAACTACGTATTCATAGACACCAGCCCCATAAAAGCAACCAAAATAACAAAAAAACTCATGAAAAAAGGCGTGATAGTAAGAGACTGCACACCAATACCAGGATGCAAAGACACACACATACGCATAACAGTTGGAACACCAAAAGAAAACACAAAAACAATCCAAGCAATAAAAAAAATAACAAAAAAATGATAAAATGAAAATAGCAATAACAGGAACACCAGGAACCGGAAAAACAACAGCAACCAAAAAACTACCCAAAAAATACAACGTAACCCACCTCAACCAACTCGTAGAAGAAAACAAACTATACACAGAAAAAGATAGAGATCGAGACAGCTACATAGTCGACATAGAAGCCATAAAACAAAAAACACCAGATAAAGGAATAGTAGAAGGACATTTCTCCCACCAACTAGATATCGACCGAATAATACTACTCAGATGCCACCCAACCGAACTAAGAAAAAGACTAAAAAACAAAGATTTCAACCAACAAAAAATCCAGGAAAACGTCATGGCCGAAACAGTTGACGTAATCCTACTAGAAGCAATGCAAACAGGCAAAACAATCAACGAAATCGAAACAACAAACCTAAAACCAAAAGAAGTAACAAAAAAAATACAAGAAATAATCGAAAAACAACCAAAACAAAACACCGGAAACATAGATTGGATAGAACAACTCAACGAACAAAACGACACACAACTATAAATACACAGACTAATAAACCCAAAACAACCAAAAAAACCCAAAAGAAACAATAAGAAAGGGAGAAAAGGAAAGGATGTTAAATCAGTTACGGCCATTTGCAAGCCAGACGGCAAAACCGATAACAAAAAAACTGGCACAAAAAAACATAACACCTGACCAACTCTCTATAACTTCTTTAATAGCAGCAATCCTCTCCGCAATCGCATATATATTTGGAAATCTCATAATAGCCGGAACACTTGTCTTAATAAACTCAATACTCGACCTATTAGACGGAGAGCTAGCCAGAACTCTAGGGAAAACCGGTCGTCAAGGAGACTTCACAGACCACATAATCGATCGATACGCCGACATATTCATATTAGCCGGAATCACATTATCCCCATACGCACCCACATATCTAGGTATACTCGCAATAACAGCAGTCCTAATGACCAGCTATCTAGGAACACAATCACAAGCAGTAGGAATCGGAAGAGTATACGCAGGCCTATTAGGAAGAGCAAACAGACTCCTTTTAATAATCTCTACAACATACCTAACCGCAATATACCCCCACAAAATAATGGGATACACATTAATCGGATGGCTATTAATCCTATTTATAATACTCGGAACAATAACCATAATACAAAGAACAAACCAAATAAAAACCAGATTGAGATAAACCAAGAAAATGAAAAAAACCATCAATAAATTCTCGATAGGAACAATAACCGCAGCACATGGAAACATCGGATACCAAACAATAAACAACATATACGCCGCTGGCGAACCCTGGACCCTAATACCAGCAATAATAGTCATATTTCTCGCAATAACCTCAATTAAAAAACAAAAAACCGCACCAGTACTAGCAGGCTACATACTCATAATACCAATAGCAACCGTTTCACTAATAGGAATACTACTACCCATAACACCCCTACCCCCTATAGTGATCATAGGGTTATACATAACCAATTTAATAACATTTTTAGGTTTATTATACTCGACCTTAATCGGAATAAAAACCATAACCCAAATAACCTAACCCCTCTAATCACTTTTTCTGCAGATATTTTTTAACAAACTAAGATATACTACACCATATGGCTTGCTCCATTGAAGATAAGTATGGCCGAGAGATAACAAACCTCAGGTTCTCCCTCACCCAAACCTGCAACCTAAATTGTATCTACTGCCACAATGAAGGTGAAAACGGAGATGAATGTAACCTGATAACACAAGAAGAAGTTATTGAAGCTGTTAAACTTGGAACCAGATATGGAATTAAAAAAGTAAAACTCTCCGGCGGCGAGCCATTACTAAGACCAGACCTAACGGAGATCATCCAGAAAATATCACCCCACCTAAATGACGTATCACTAACAACAAACGCCATATTACTACCACAAAAAATCGATGAACTCTGCGAAGCAGGGCTAGACCGAGTGAATATAAGCCTAGACACACTAAACCCAGAAACATACAGAGAACTAACAGGCGGCGACCTAAAAAAAGCATTAAAAGGAATAGAGGCAGCCGAACAATCAAAACTATTTCCAGTAAAAATAAACACAGTAATACTAGATAACATAAACACAAACGAAATCCAAGACTTCATCAACTACGCAAAAAACAACGACATAATACTACAGCTCATAGAATACCACGACACAAACACACTAAAAAACCAAAAAAACTACAGCCAATACCACTACAACCTAGACCCAATAGAAAAAACACTAACAAAAAAAGCAGACAAAATCAAAACAAGAAAAATGCACCACAGAAAAAAATACTACATAAAAAACGCAGAAATCGAAGTAGTAAGACCAATGCACAACACCGAGTTCTGTGAAAACTGCACAAGACTCAGAGTCACAAGCTGTGGAGAATTCAAACCTTGCCTAATGAGAGAAGACAACCACGTACCATTCAACGGAAACATGGAAAAATCCCTACTAAAAGCAATAAACCAAAGAAAACCCTACTTCTAAAAAAACCAAATAAAATTATTAATCAACATTGATGACAGAAACAATATTGTTAATACTTGGTATAGCTGTTTTAACATACATTGGAAGTGGCATTGGAACTTTAACTGGCTTCGGGACCTCTACAATAATGGTCCCAGTCCTAGTCCTTTTCCTACCACTACCAACCGTATTACTGTTAGTTGGAATCATACATTGGTTTACAGATATCTGGAAAATAGGTTTGTTCAAAGAAGGAATTGAATGGCATTTAATACTACTTTTTGGAGTCCCAGGAATAATCACCACCTACTTAAGCGCTCGATTGGTCTTTGAACTACCACTAACAATATTAACCAGATTGTTAGGCCTACTATTAATTTTTTATGTTCTATATCTACTTTATAACCCTAAATCCAGTTTGCCTAGAAACAAAGGAACTGCTTTAGCAGGAGGCGCTATCTACGGAGTTCTAGCCGGAATATTTGGAATCGGAGGCGCAGTTAGAGGAGCTTTCTTAACAGCATACAACCTACCTAAATCGACATACATCGCAACAACAGGAGCCATAAGCCTTGCAATCGATACAACAAGAATAACAACATACATAGATGGTGGAGCCTCTCTAACAACACCACTACTAATAGGATTATTAATTTTCATACCAACATCATATTATGGCTCAAAAACTGCAGAAAAAATAGTTAGAAAAACACCGAAAAATAAATTCAGAAAAATAATAGCCATATTCCTCCTAATAATCGGAATACAACTATTAATTGCACCAACACTATAAACCCAGTTCACTAAAAAAATGATTTTTTTAAAATAAAAAACATCAATACCTTTTTCTCCCCCCACTTAATAAATCTGATTTTGGTTTCTGATCATCACCATTTTTAAACAACAAGCCATACAACAACCCAATACCAAGACCACCAAGATGCGCCAAACTAGCGATCGGGCCCTGACCAATCATCGCCACATTCAATATAACAAAGATAACGGTTGCAACCCAAAGCTTCATTGGAATTACAATTAAAAAAATCCGCATATTCGGAGCCAACATAGTTAAAGCTCCAAAAACACCAAAAATGGCACCGCTCGCACCAACCACATAACTCTCCATAAACACTACATGCGCTAACCCACCGATAACTCCAGCAACCAAATATACCTCCAACAAACGCCTACTTCCAACACGCCTCTCAAGTTCAGGACCGAAAAAGAACAACACAATCGCATTCACAAACAGATGGAATTCATTACCATGAGCAAACATACTCGTAATTATTGACCAAGGCCTCTCAACAAAATCCGGTCCTAAAAAGAAAACCGAGAGCTCCAACATTGGATCGATCCCTCTTAAAACGATTTGAACCAGATAAGCAACAAAAATCAATCCAAGCAACAGTAAAGCTACATTTCCCTTAAAATAAGATAGGAATGGAAGGTATTTCTCAACAAAACCAACTTCACCCCCCCTATCACCTGTTTTAGGATCCATTATCTTACCCTGACTCCTTAACTTAGCTCTATAATCCGACAAACCACTGCACGAATGGTTCTCAGGCAACCTATGTTCCGCACAGAACTCCTCGCCACAGAACTTACAGGTATAAGGCATGTACTCAACTTCATCACACTCAGAACATCTCGTAGGTATACTAATCAACCTCCAAAAACCCAATAAATCATTTCCAATAGACAAAACCCATCTAGATAACAATCTCAATAAGTCTTCCAGAAAAAATGAATCCGGAACAAACTTGTATCTTCCCCACAACAAACCCCAAAAAAACCAACAACCTAGTCTCAACAATTATGAAAATTAAAAAAAAACCAATAAAACCCCTTTCCAAAAAAAGGGAGGGGAGATGGGGCCACACAACCTAACCTAACCAATAATATTAACCCACTCACTCGATAACAACAAGGATTTATTAATTGTCTTCTATAGCTTTAATACTATTTTTATGGTGTTTGGGTGTGTATTTAGGGGTTTGGTTAGCTGGGTTTGGTGCTTTCAACACCATTTAGGTAACCGAACATTCCTGAGAAGAATGCGGCAACTCCGACTGCGATTAAAGCCCATGTTATATCGCCTGATTGGATCAATAATGCGTGTACTAGGTATGTGATTAGGACTGCGATTGCTAAGCTTATAGCTCCAGCTAGGACGGACATTAATTGATTAAGTGCATATCCTATAACTACTCCAACTAAGATCGATATTCCCCATAAACCAATAAACCAAACCAAGGCACCACTAAAATCCAAAATAAATAACCTCCAGTAATCTCTTTTTTATAGTTATTTAACTAAGGAACTTAAAGATTTCCAAAAAACAACGGTCTATCTTATCTAGATTTTCTAGAAATTGATTTATTTTTTGTTTTTGATTTATAATAGGGGTTATTAGTGGTTTTTTGGATGTGTGGTGGTTATAAGCTGGAGAAGTAGGGTGGGGGTTGTAGCGCCGCCAACCGGACTCGAACCGGTGGCCACCACGTTAACAGCGTGGCGCTCTACCAACTGAGCTATGGCGGCATAGAAATATTTTTTGTGTTGTGCCTGGTTTGGGTAGAATCTACTTATCCCTTTTAGATTAAAAACCTTATGGAGTTTTCGGGGAGGTTTATTTGTTTTTAAGTGTCCCGACCGGGATTTGAACCCGGGTTCACGGCTCCGCAGGCCATAAGGATAGTCCACTACCCTATCGGGACAATTATTTTCTCTGTTATTGTTGGGGTTGTTTTTATTTAATGGTTTTTGGTGTTTTTTGGTTTATTTGTCTTTGTCGTCTTTTTTTTGTTTGGTGATTTTTTGTATTGCTTCTTCGATTTCTTGGTCTGTGAGTTCTTCTGTTTCTTCGTCTCCGTGTGTTAGTATTGCGTTGAGTACTTCTTCTTCGATGTTTTCTGGTTTTTTCATTATTTTTATTCCGTCTTTCGTTCGGCATATTTTGTTGATTTTGTTTTTTAGTTCTTTTTTATCCATTTTCTCGTATCCTCCGGGCTATTTCATTGCCTACTTCATCTGTTCCTGCGTTTCCACCCATGTCGTAGGTGAGTGTTTCTCCGTTTTTGACGGTTTCTGCTATTGCGTTTATTATTGTTTCTGCTGCTTCGTTTTCGTTTAGGTGTCTTAGCATTAGTGCTCCGGACCAGATTGTTGCTATTGGGTTTACTTTGTTTTTGCCGGCGTGTTTTGGAGCTGTTCCATGTATTGGTTCGAACATGCTTGTTCCTTCAGGGTTGATGTTTCCGCCGGGTGCTAATCCAAGGCCTCCTTGTATCATTGCGCCTAGGTCTGTTATTATGTCTCCGAACATGTTGGGTGTGACTACGACTTGGTACCATTCTGGGTTTTTAACGAACCACATTGTTGCGGCATCAACGTAGTTGTATTCATGTTCTATGTTTGGGTATTTATTGCTTGTTTTTTCCATGATTTCTCTCCAGAATCCATAGATGTCGGAGAGTACGTTTGCTTTATCTACACCTGTAACTCTTTCTCGGTTTGTTTTTTCGGCGTAATCGAATGCATACTCTATTATTCTTTCTGCTCCTTCTTGGGTTATAACTCCGAGTTGGTAGGCTATTTCTTCTGAATCGCTTTCTATGTCTAGATCGAATTTTAGTTTGTATAGCTGTCTTTCTATTTCAAGTGTTTTTTGTGACTTTCCTTTTTCCGCCCGTCCACCGACTCCTACGTAGAAATCTTCTGTGTTTTCTCTTAAAACTACAAAATCTATGTCACCAGGATTTTTTAATGGACATTCTGCTCCAGGTAATAGTTTTATTGGACGTAGGTTAACATATTGATCGAAATAGAACCTTAGTTTAAGTAATATGCCTTTTTCAAGGATTCCTGGCTCTACTCTTGGGTCTCCAAGCCCGCCGAGATATATTGCATCATATTTTGACAGTTCTTTCAGGGCAGTTTCAGGTAATGTTTCCCCTGTTTCTAGGTAATGGTCTGCTCCATAGGGATATTCTTTCCATTTAACGTTGAATCCATGTACGTCTCCAGCAGCTTCAATTACTTTTTTCCCTTCATCTATTATTTCGGGACCAATTCCATCTCCCGGTAATACAGGTATTTCATGCATTTATAGCATCTCCTTTTTTACGTAATTTAACAACCCATCGTTCTGAACGATGTTCTCTATAAAACTAGGGGCTTTCTCTATCCCATAAGATTCATTCTTTGTTTTATTGACTATTTTATCGCCCTGAATCTCTATTTCGTCTCCATCCTCTATCTTGTCGGCCTCACTTGAAACAACTACCATTAAACCCAGGTTTATTGAGTTCCTATAGAAAATTCGTGCAAAACTTTTAGCTATAACTATGTCCACACCGGATCCCTTGATAGCTAGTGGTGCGTGTTCACGACTGCTTCCACAACCAAAGTTCTCACCAGCAACAATTATATCTCCCTCTTCAACCTCACTGGCAAACTCACTTCGTTCACTCTCAAATACATATTCAGCCAACTCCTCCGGCTTATTCATAGTCAAGTATCTACCCGGTATTATTGCATCGGTACTTATGTCATCTCCAAACTTCCAAACTCTACTCATTAAGAATCACCAATTGGTTTAGCTATTACTCCCTGAACAGCACTCTCAGCAGCAACTTCAGGCGAACCAAGATAAACCTCAGCATCTGGAGATCCCTCACGACCCCTGAAATTCCGGTTAGACGTCGCTAGACCAACCTCACCACCAGCAAGCAACCCAAAACTACCGCCCATACAAGGACCACAACATGGACCCTCAATCACAGCGCCAGCATCAAACAAAGTCTTCAAAACACCCTTCTCCTCAGCCTCTCTATAAACAGCCCGACTCGCCGGCACAACAATAACACGAACATCCTTAGAAAACTCACGACCTTTGATTATGTTGGCTGCAGCTTCTAAATCTTCAAAACGACCATTAGTACAAGAACCAATAAAAACCTGATCGATCTTGGTGCCTTCTAGTTTGGTTATGTTGTGTACGTTGTCTACTTGGTGTGGTGCTGCTATCTGTGGTTCTAGATTGGATACATCGATCTCAATCTCCTGTATGTAGTTTGCGTCGGGATCTGATTTTAGCCATTCTGGTGGTTTTGTTCCAGTGTATTGTTTTGTTTTTTTGTCTGGTTCCATGATTGCTGTTTTTCCGCCCATTTCTATTGCCATGTTGGTTATTGTTGCTCTGCTTGGTATTGTTAGTTGTTTTGTTGTTGGGCCTGTGAATTCTATTGCTTTGTATAGTGCTCCGTCTGCTCCTATTTTTCCGCATAGGTTGAGTATTATGTCTTTGGCGCTTGTGTTTTTTGGTAGTTTTCCGGTTAGGTTTACTTTGATTGTTTCTGGTACTTTGAACCATAGTTTTCCTGTTGCGAATGCTGCTGCCATGTCTGTGCTTCCCACTCCTGTTGCAAAGGCGCCTACAGCTCCATATGTACATGTATGGCTGTCCGCACCAATCACCAACTGACCAGGCTTAACATGGTTCTCCAACATCAACTGATGACAAACACCCTCACCAACATCATATATGGTTATTCCTTGTTTTTCTGCGAATTTTCGTAGCATTTTGTGGTTTTCTGCTGCATTTATTGAGTCTGCTGGTGCTTGGTGGTCTAGGGGAATGAATATTTTATCTGGGTCCCAGACTTTGTCAGCGATTTTCTGGAAGCCTTGCACTGCTAGTGGGGCTGTTATGTCGTTTGCCATTGCTAGATCTATGTCTGCGAATGCGTAGTCGCCAGCCTTTAGGTCTTCTCCACTGGATTTTGATAGTATTTTTTCTACAATTGTTTTGGGCATCTATTATACACCTATTGAATCGATAATACCGCCTGTAGATACCGGCTGTTTCAGTCGGGTATTCGGTTTATATGGCGGTTATGTTTTTATGTTTCTTATTTAAATGGCCTTGACTCTGGTTATTTTTTATGGATAAATAGATTTGGAGAAAATAGAGGTTGTGGTTTAGTTAGGTATCCAAACCTGTTTTGGTTGTTTTTATTGTTCAAATATAATTAGTAAACCTATGTTTTTGGCCCCAACCATAGGCCGTTACAACCCAAGAACCGGTATCCCCGTATCTCGCCTTTTTTTTGAGGTTTTTTGTGGTTTGGATAGGGGTTAGGCTGTTACTTTTTCGATTACGTTTTGTAGTTGTTGTTTTGGTAGTGCTCCAACTGTTCTGTTTACGAGTTCGCCGTTTTCGAAGAATAGTAGGGTTGGTATGGACATTATTCCGTATTTTCTGGCTACGCCTCCGTTTTCATCTACGTTTAGTTTCCCGAAAACAATTTCTCCTTTGTATTCTTCGGCTAGTTCTTCGATTACTGGTTCTAGTTTTTTACATGGATTGCACCAGTCGGCCCATGCGTCAATTACGACCATTTTGTTTTCATTTATTACTGATTCGAAGTTCTCATCTGTAACTTTTATAGGTTTACCTTCACTCATGCTTTCTTTCTCCAGTTTTTCTTTAAGTTCTTTAATCTTCTTTTTTCTTATTTCATCTATATCGTTATCTCTGTTCATTTTCACTGTTAAATATCAACTTTACCAGCACAAAAAATGTTTTGCATTAATACTGTTTTTTTAGGTAGTTTGGTATAAAAAAAGGGGTGGTTTTGTTATAGTTCGAGTGCTCTGAGTCTTTTTTTTATGTTTGGGTGTGTTGAGAATAGTTCTGAGAATTTTTCTTTTAGGGATAGGTCTTTTTCGGCGTATTCGTTTATTTGATGTCTATTTGTGAGGCTACCGCTTGTAACGTCGGGGTCTGCTATTAGTAGTGGTTTCATTGAGAGTGCTAGTGGACTTGCTCCACCCATCATTGCTGAAGTACCTTTTCTTGTTGCAGTTCTAGACCTTTTTCGCTGTGATTCTTGTTTTTTTATGCTATCGATTCCATTGCTTATTTTCATTAGGCCGCTGGCTAGTTTTTGGTCACCGTTTCTTACTGTGTTTGCTGAATGTCTGTCTGCGTAGTATTCTCTGAGTCTGCTGAAGTACATTATGCAGATTTGAAGTATTAGGTAGAACACCATTGATGCGATTGCGATTAATATTATTGGTTTGCTTTCCCCTCTTGAGTTGAATATTGATGAGTAGAATAACATTCTTCCTAACACTAGGAAGAGTGCGGGTAGTATTGATAGCACCATCATGTATGTTGAGTCGTTGTGTTTTAGGTGGCCTATTTCGTGGCCTATTACCGCTTCGACTTCATCCCATTCAAGCCTTTTCATTAATCCTGTAGTTATGGCTACTTTATCTCCGCTGCGGAAGTTTCCATATGCGAATGCGTTGGGGAGGTCCATGTCAGCTATCATGACGTGTGGTTTTTCTATCCCGGATTGTCTAGCGATTCTTTCAACTGTTTCATGGTATTGTCTATATTCTTGTGGATCTGCTTCCTCTACTTTATATGCTTTTTCAACTATGGTTGGTGCAAACAACCATTGTAGTAGGAAGAATGGTACCACTAGTGCTATAGATAATAGGATTGGAGCGTCTACAAACATCAATATGATCGCTAGTGCTAGAGTTGTAGCTCCGATTATGGCTCCGAGTGACGCCATCATAGATGCTTTAAGCTTGAAGTTTGAAAACATCGAGTTTATTTATTCTTTTAAATAATTATCTCTTTCGCTTAATAGGTAAATAAAAAAGGTGGGGGATTAGGTGGTTGGGTGGGGGTTATAGGCCTAGTTCTTGTCTTTTTTTGTTTATGTGGTTTTCTATGTCGTTGGCTATTTCGGTTGGGTTGTCGCCTACTGCTATTTTTCCTCCTGTTAGTTGTTCTATGTCTTGTGTTAGTAGTTTGACGACGTTTTCGCTTCCTGTTATGGGGGGTGTTGGGGAGACGTGGGTGTATAATCCGTATGCTACTGCGGCTATTGCTGCTATGGTTGCTTTTTGTTCCATGTATTCTGGTGCTGTTACTGCTACTGGTAGTTGTGTGGGGTCTACATCTAGTTCGTTTGCTATGGTTGATACTAGGTTTAGGAGTCTTCCGGTGTCTGTGCATGTTCCGAAGCTTAGTACTGGTGGTATTTCGAGTGCGTTGCATACTGTTTGGAGGCCTTCTCCTGCTTCTTTGATTGCTTGTTGGCTTGTTAGTCCTGCTATTTGTAGTCCTGCGTTTCCACATCCTGCGCTTAATACGAGTATGTCTTTGGAGATGAGTTCTTTTGTTACGTTGATTGTTGTTTGGTCTTGTGGACCGTTTTTTAGGGTTGTGCATGATACGAGTGCTACTATTCCTTTTATGTTTCCATTGGCTATGTTTTCGATTAATGGGTCGAGTGTTCCGCCTAATGCATTTATTACTGCTTCTGGTGAGAAACCGGTTGTTATTTCTTGTTTGTTGTTTGGTATCTCTACTTTGTTGTCTTTTCTTTCTTTGTAGTTTTCTATGGCCATATCGATTATTTCGTTTGCTTGTTCTCTGACTTTGTCGGGGTTGTAGTTTATTCTGTCTTCCACTCCTGGTAGGTTGACTAGTTTTGTTACTGGTAGTATTTTGGAGTTGTATTTTTCTGCGTACATCTGGCTGGTTGGTAGTGTGCAGTTCATGTCTGCTGCGACTAGGTCTATTGCGCCTGTTGCTAGTACTGATTCGTAGGAGATCCAGTTTCCGGTTATTCCTTTGAATACGTTGTCTGTTTCGTATCTCTGCATGAGTTCTTGTCCTGTTTCTATTGACCCTATTATCTGCAGTCCTTTGGCTCCTGCTTCACGGGCTTTTTGTTGTGTTTCTTCTTTTCTGGCGATCTCTATTAATGCTGCTCCCATGAATGGTTCGTGGCCGTTTGGAACTATGTTTACGTATTCTGGGTCGATTATTCCTAGGTCGACTGTTGTTTGGTGGGGTTTTGCGGTTCCTAGGATTATGTCTTGCACGGTTTCTAGTAGTGTTAGTGAGCCGTAGGTTGTTGATAGTCCCATTTTAAGGGATTTTAGGGCTATGCTTTGGTAGTCTCCATCTACGTTTGTCATGACGCTTGTGTTGAGGTCCATTACTTCTTGTAGTGGTCCTCCTGGTAGTATTCCGAGTTCTTCCCATTTGTCTATTCTTGTTTGTGGTGCGTATTTCTGGAGTGTGTTTAGTGGTTTTTCGCTGTCGCTTTTGATTTCTTTTAGTATGTAGTTGGCTAGTTTTATGGCTGTTTCATTGGTTGTTCCGTTGGTGTCTATTCCGAGTTTTTGTGCTGTTTGTTCTAGTTTTTTGGGTTCTTTTATTGTGAAGAATGAGTTTTCTTTTGCGGCGGATTTGAGGGTTTTGGCTGTTGTTTTTGCGTGGTATGTGTAGGCGGTTGTTCCCATTGTGTTTATTTTGGCGAGGTTTCTCATGACCATTCCGTCTTGGTCTATTCCACAGACTCCTCTTTTTGATCGGCTTGTTATTCTGCATGGCCCGTTGCTGCAGATGTTGCATCTGGTTCCTTTTTCACAGAATTTACATCTGGTTGGTTCTTGGGATTCGAATCTTTCTTTTAGGTTGGTTATCTCGTCTTTTTCGATTTTCTCCATCATTTGGTTTATGGAGTTGTGGCTGCTGAATTTATCCATTTTGTTTTCCTCGTTTTTGTTGTGTTATCAAACAAACATAAACGTTTCGTAATCATACGAACATTCGTAAAGTATAAAACTAAATAAAATTAAAAAAAACCAAGACAAAAAATGCAAGAAAAACCAACCACCATATACACAACCCCAAAAGGCGCAATACCAATAAAAAGCCCCACAAAAAACCACATACTAAAAATACTCCAAAACAAACCAATGACCGGCAGCCAAATAACCAAAAAAATCAACAAATCAAAATCAACAACCTCAGTACACCTACAAGACCTACAAAAACTCAACCTAATCAAAACCCAAAAACACCCAGAAGACGCAAGAAAAAAAATCTACAAAACAAACACAAACCAAATCGGAAAAACCAGCAAACCAACAGACCAAAACTACAAAAAAATACTAAAAAACATCCAAAACACCGAAAACACCCAACAACTCCTCAAAGGACTATTCCACACAATAAGATACGGCCTAAAATCACTCGGAATCGACATACACCCAGCACTAAAACAAATGGGCCAAGACATAGGCAAAGCACTAGCACCAAAATTCCAATCAAACAACACACAAGACCTCCTCAAAGAAATCCAAAAATACTGGCAAAAACACCAACTCGGCCAAATACAAATACAAAAAAACACAATCACAATAAAAGACTGCTTCGACTGCAGCGACATGCCAGAAATAGGCAGACCCCTATGCTCCCTAGACGAAGGCATAATAGAAGGAATAATCAACACAAAAACCCAAAACAACATCCAAATAACAGAAACAGAATGCTACGGACTAGGCCACAACCACTGCAAATTCCAAATAACCAAAAAACAAAACAACCAAAACCAAAACAAAACCAACACAAACACCTAAAATAATACTTCACAAAGAACAATTCACAGTGACCATGCCGGAAATAAAAGAAAACGGAGTACAAATCAAAAACCAAAACAAAATCAAAGACCTACAAGAAAGCTACTACGGAACCAAAACCCAAAACGGATTACTACTAAACCACATCGAAGCAGCCTACCTAACAGAAATGAACAAACTCAAACTAAACAAAGAAAAACTAATCGAAACAGCCAGCCAAAACACAGAGAGATTCGAACTAAAATTCATAGTATACCGAGACCTCAGAGAAAGAGGCCTATTCATGAAACAAGGCGGAGAATCCGCCGACCTATTCCTATACAACCGAGGAAAAAAACCAGACAAACACCAATTCAAATACCTCGTACACATATACTCAGAAAAAGACAAAATAAACATAAACTGGATACACAAAAGAACAAAAAAAGCAGAAAACCTACGCAAAACACCCCTAATAGCATTAGTAGACGGAGAAGGCGACATAACATACTACCAAACAAAAAAACACAAACCAAAAGGAACAGCCGACAAAATAAACCAAACAAAAGCCAGAGGAACACTACTAGAAGAAAGAACACTCATATGGGAAAACGGAGAAAAACTATACAAAAACTGGTTCTACGGAAAACCATTCTCAGGAAACATATACCAACTATCCCTACCAGAAACACAATACCTCAAAGACAAAGGACACCTACAACTAAAAACAAACAACAAACAAATCAAAACAAAAACAGACGACCCCCAACGATTCACAAAAAAATACAAAATATACAGAGACCTCAGAGAAAGAGGCCTAATACCAAAAACAGGATTCAAATTCGGAACAGACTACAGACTCTACACAGAATACAACGGCCCACAAAACCTAACCCACGCCAAATACCTAGTACACACAACAACCCCCAACACAGAACTCCATCCACCAGAACTATCAAGAACAGTAAGACTAACACAAAACGTCAGAAAAAGAATACTGTTCGCAATAATAGACCGAAAAATAAACTACATCGAAATAGAAAGAATAAAACTCTAAAAAAACCAGGAGGACCTAAAACTGCAAATCGATCCATGGACATCTGACAAAATAGATGACTACGGAAAACTAAAAAAAGAATTCGGAATCCAAGACCTAAACCCAGAAACAATACCCAACCCACACCACCTAATCAAAAGACAAATCGTCTTCGGACACAGAGACCTCAACTACATAACCCAAGCAATAAAACAAAACAAACCATTCGCAGCAATGAGCGGGTTCGTACCAACAGGACAACCCCACTTCGGACATAAAATGGTAATGGACCAACTAATCTGGTACCAACAACAAGGAGGCCAGATATTCGCAGCAATAGCAGACATGGAAGCCCGTGCAGCCAGAGACCTACCACTAAAACAAAGCTACAAATCAGGCAAAAACTACCTAACCAGCCTAATAGCATTAGGACTAGACCCAGAAAAAGCATACATATACTACCAATCCCAAGACTACGGAGTAAGAAACCTAGCCTTCGAAGCCTCAAACAAAATGAACTACAGCGAACTAAAATCAATATACGGATTCAACAACCAAACCACCCTCGCACACATGTACGCAGCCCCAATCCAATCAGCAGACATACTATACCCCCAAACCCAAAAATTCGGAGGACCAAAACCAGTCGTAGTACCAGCAGGAACAGACCAAGACCCCCACCTCCGATTAGTAAGAGACGTATCAAAAAGAATGAGACTATTCAGCACAGAAAAAACAAACAACCACTACAAAATAAGAAGCAGACACGCAACACAAAAACAAATCAACCAACTCAAACAAAAACTCAACAAATACGGAGAAACAAAAACCTATGAAGAACACATAGAAATCAAAACAAACAACCCCGAAATACCCGAAATAACAAGACAACACGAAATACAAAACAACGGATACGGATTCTACCCACCCAGCTCAACATACCACAGATTCATGACAGGCCTAAAAGGAGGCAAAATGAGCAGCAGCGTAGAAGACAGCTACATAGCCCTAACAGACAACCCACAAGAAGCCGCAGACAAAGTAATGAAAGCCAAAACAGGAGGACGCGAAACCCTCAAACAACAAAAAAAACAAGGCGGAGAACCAGAAAAATGCGCCATATACGAACTACTATACTTCCACCTAATAAAAAACGACAAACAAATCGAAGAAACCTACAAAAACTGCCAACAAGGCGAAAGACTCTGTGGAAAATGCAAAAAAGAAACAGCCCAACACATCAAACAATTCCTAAAAACACACCAAGAAAAAAGAAAACAAGCAAAAGAAAAACTCGAAAAACACCTCAAACAAAACCATAAACCCCAAGAGGAATATAAATGACCAAACAAATAGATAAACAAAAACTAATCCACCACATCCTGAATGAAACCGCCCTAACTGAAGAACACAACTCCATAGAAAAATACAAAGAACTAAAAGAAATAACCAAAACAAACCAAAACCAAAAACTAACAGAAAGAATAAACAAAATAATAGAAGACGAAGAAAAACACCGAAAAACACTAAAATCAATAACCAGTAGAAAAAACCTGGACATCGAAAACAAAGAAATGATAACAACCACCAAAATAATGGAAGCATTGTTAGAGGAAATCAAAGCAATATCCCTCTACAAATTTGTACAGCAACTAACCATAGATCAAGAAACAACTAAAAAAACTGAAGAATTAATCCGAGACGAAAAAAAACACGCCAGAACCCTTATCTCAATATTAGAAGAACATAACACAAACATCGAAATAAAAGAAAAAAAGAACGAAATAATAATCAACCTATGAAACAACCCCGCCCCTATCCAAAAGAAACGGTTCCTAAGGCCTAAATTCTTAAAAAACAAAAAACCCAGCCATTACAGCTATACAATTAATGTCAGTATTTAAAAATCCAGAAACTCAGAACCTAAAGCCTTAAATGGTTTTTTTTATCAGAATAAAGGTAATTAAATTCACTTAAATTCTATTCTCGTGAATATATCTTGTATATCTTGTTTTTTAGCCTAATAACTCCTTTTTTTATTGGAGAAATTGATTTTATTACCGCTACCGAGTTAAGTATCTATTCATTTTTTTTATTTCACCTTTTTTTTGTGTTTTTTTTGGGTTTTTGGATAGGTATACCACAGAAAACCATTAAATTTAAGTTGAATTATTTAAAATTTAATTTAAAGAGTGGTGTTACTAAACAAAAAAACCTGCTACTAACACGATAAAAACAAGATATTAGTAACAACCACACCAGGAAGATAAAATGAACAAAAAACACATACTCGCCATAACAATAGTCCTACTACTATCAACAGCGATGATCGGATGCATAAACGACTACAGTCCGGATGACTATGAATTGTCTGTTAACGAATTTGATTTAATAGACCGCAGTGCTGATGAAGTTATAATCGATTTACATGTGGACCATTGGCATGGTGATCCATTAGAAGTTGAAGTAAACGATCATGTTTCGCTTGGAGCAGACATAGAAGACGGTGATGGTAACACGGTTGAGTTGGGTGAAGATGGTGATTATGAACTAGAGGTAGCGATGGCGGACCATGCTGAAGAAGGAGTTGTATCACTAGATAACCATGGAGACCACGTCCACATTACAGGTGAAGAAGAAGGTGAAACCGAAGTAGTCTTCCAACTAGTAGATAACGGTGAAATAGTATTCCAAACACCAAACCTAGAAGTCAAAGTAAGCCAACAACATGACCACAACGATGAACAATACAATCCGGATGACTATGAATTGTCTGTTAACGAATTTGATTTAATAGACCGCAGTGCTGATGAAGTTATAATCGATTTACATGTGGACCATTGGCATGGTGATCCATTAGAAGTTGAAGTAAACGATCATGTTTCGCTTGGAGCTGACATAGAAGACGGTGATGGTAACACGGTTGAGTTGGGTGAAGATGGTGATTATGAACTAGAGGTAGCGATGGCGGACCATGCTGAAGAAGGAGTTGTATCACTAGATAACCATGGAGACCACGTCCACATTACAGGTGAAGAAGAAGGTGAAACCGAAGTAGTCTTCCAACTAGTAGATAACGGTGAAATAGTATTCCAAACACCAAACCTAGAAGTCATAGTTGAATAACAAACCAAAGAGGGTGTACACTCAAAACACCCTCACCAAAATTAATTTTATCCAAATCCATAACCTAAAACCCATCCCTTCGAGAGAAAGATATCACCCAAGACTTCAATTTTCTTTATCTTAATTAAGGGCTAAAACCCACTCATCTTCAGAGAGAGGGAGGAGATGTCACAATCATCTATTTTTTTTAGTTACCAAGGAATCAAATAAAAAACGATTTAGATAAAAATAACCTATAAAGTTAAGTAATCAAAATCATGTTGGATTCCAATATCAAGGGTAATGGTATTCAAATCGCTTCAAACAATTGAAACCTACAGGACACCAAATACCTACAACATAAAAATTATGAAATAAAGATTAGAGATAAACCTCAGGGTCAAGACAAACTATAGCCATCTATTTTATTTATAGCTTTTTTAGAAACCAAAAAAGGCAATAGAACCATTAAAGCGAAAACAACTATAGAGGTTAGATATAGTGGTTTAACTCCAATAGAGAGTCCAAAAGGAAGTATCCATGAAACTAAAAAAGAAAAAACTTCTCTAAACTCCACACTATATATCAGGGCTCCCGAAAAAACAAACAGAACTAAATAAAAGGTATAGCCTATATAAGCCATTTTGCTTGGAAGCATAACCCTTGTTGAACTACTAATCTTTATAGATTCAAACCTTGGGAAAACCGTTCCAAGCCAGACAGCCATTAAACTCCCAAAAACCATTAATACTGGAGTAGCTATCGCTAAAACCAAAACATCAATATAATCGGTGCCAACAGAAACACCAGTTAAAACAACCAAACCAATCCCTAAAGGAATCGCAATCAATAACGTAGGTATAATATGTGCTAATACCAACTCACGGCCCTTAACACCACTAATCAACAAAGAGGGTAACACAACACCCTGGTCTCCAAGGAGATTAAGTGAAAACAAAGAACCAACACTCCACGCCACCAACAACAAAGATGCTATCGGTAGATATTCAGGAAAACTCATCAACATCGGTACAAACAGAACTGGGAAAAAAGAATACAGAGCCTTAATCGGGTTCCTAACCGTTTGAATAAGAACATTATGGATCAAGGTGTCAATTTTCTTTCCAAAAAACCTTGTGAAAACACCTGGCTCTAAAACACTCTCCAACTCACGCTCCAGACCACTTAAATCCTTTTCCTCAATGATTGAAACAGGGTCAGAAAGCCAGTAACGAGAACCAATCATAGCTGTAACCAAAACACCGAGTGGAAACGCTAAAAAAGAAAACAAAACAACAGCCATAGCCCTCCAAAACTCCACTTCAACCCCCGACATACCAAACAAAACAAAATCACCATACCAAACAAGAGGGGTGTTTTGAACAACCTCAAACAACGCAAAAGCAACATCATCAACCCAACCCATAAACAAAAAACCAAGATAAATACCAAAAACAAGAACAATCAAAGGAGTCTTGTACTTAACTAAAAACCTAAACCTAGTCAAGAAATACTTTAAACCCAAACCAATAGGATACCCAACAGCAACCGAACTCAAAGAAAACAAAACAACCAAAACTGGAACTAAAACCAAAAAGTGATAACTACCAAAACCAAAACCAAAACCCAACCCCAACCCAACCGCAGGTAAAAACAACCACATCAATAAATAAACCATCTCTGACAACAAAACACCCCAACCAACACTCTCAACAGAAACTATATGCATGAGTTTAGAAGCAACTTCAGGCCTTCCACGTTCACCAAAACCCCTAAACACTATAATTAAAACAATAAAAACCCATAAAACCGCTATAACACCACCAACAATAGAAACAAAAGAAAAACCACCTATATCACCAACCACCACCAACTCACTACCAACAAAATAACCAAGATATCCCCCACCAACACTACCCAAACCAACCATCAATAAATAAACAATAACCCCAAAAACCTGCTTAACATCAACATGTTTACTAACAGTCCTCCGAACATCCAACCTACCTACAGTAACTCCATCCAGAAAACCAAAAAACCCCATCCCTTCAGACCCCCCCAACCTCTTCCCTATGATCCGCAGTTACAGACAAAAACACCTCTTCAAGACTCTGAGCCTCACCACTCTCCACCCGCCTCTTCAAATCATCAGGACGGCCTTCAGTAACCAACCGACCCTTATTCAAAACACCAACAGTGTCCGAAAGCTCATCAACAACCGAAAGAATATGTGTCGAAAGAAAAACCGTACTATCACTCGACAACTCATCAATCAAATCCTTAACCACCCTAGCAGACCTAGGATCAAGCCCACTAGTAGGTTCATCAAGAAAAACCACCTCAGGCTCATGCAAAACAGCCTGAATAACACCAACCTTCTGACGCATACCCTTAGAATAATTACCAACCTTACGGCCAGCATCCTCAAAAATATCAAGCCGCTTAAGATACCGCTCTATCCGCTCCCCAGCAACATCACTAGACAACCCATACAACTTAGAGATATACCCCAACTGCTCCAAACCAGTAAGCTCATCAAACAAAGGCGGTTGTTCGGGCAGATAACCAATCTTACTAACAACCTTATCCCTATCCCCAATATCAACACCCATAATCTCCGCAGAACCAGAAGTAGGCTTGGTTAGCGATGTAAGCATCCTCATAGTAGTTGTCTTACCAGAACCATTCGGCCCAAGAAAACCATACACACTACCAACATCAACCTCTAAATCAAGATCCCTAACAGCCCAGAGATCACCAAACCTCTTCGACAAACCAACAGTCCTAATAGCAACCTCACAACTCATAATTAAACCACAACAAACGATGAATAAACTATTAACACCTAATATAATATAAAGATATACTAGAGGATTCAAAACCCTTAAATACCTAATAAAAATAAATTAGATATCTATAAAAAGGGATTTTAATGAAAAACATATCTTTTCAAGCCGTATTCGCTTTAATACTAGTACTATTAGGCGCACTACTCCTTCTACAGACAACAGGAATCTACGATACAACCAACCTAATCAAATACATACCAACCTTGTTCGTGCTCTTCGGAATATACATCATAATAAAAAGCAGACTCCAAAACCTATCCGGACCCATCATAATAATACTAGTATTCGGACTACTCCAACTCTACCTAATAGGCCTCTTAACAACCACCCTAATAAGAGACTGGTGGCCACTAATACTCGTAGCAATAGGCCTCTCAATACTACTAAACTGGTTTAGATCACCAAAAACAAAAGCAGAAGACACAGACATAATCGACCTATTCGCAATGCTAGGAGGAGTAGAAACAATGATAACCTCAAAACAATTCATGGGAGGAAGCCTAACAGCAATCTTCGGCGGAGTCAAACTCGACCTCAGAGACTCAAAACCAAAACACAAATACACAACAATCAACAGCCTCGTCTTATTCGGAGACGCAGACATAAAAATACCAGAAGAATGGGAACTCAAAATAAACCTAACCCCAATACTCGGAGACGTAAACGACAACAGAATGCGAACACAAAAAAGAATCGAACAAAAAGAACCAAAAACACTAGAAATAAACGGATTAGTAGCATTCGGCGACATAAAAATAACAGACTAACAAAACAAAAACCAAACCAACCCAAAAATATCCTAACATAATCAAACCACCACAAAAAACAAGAAAAACACCACCCCACCCAAAACAAACCCACCACTTAAAGGTAGGGTGGTTCAGAAATATATACTAAATAGATTAAAGTTATTTCTTCAAAACTAAATTTAGAATTAAATTATCGTTAGGGTTATATTTGTTTTTCAACCCAACTGGTAACGAAAGGGATTTTGGTCCATTCACCAATAAACGCAGAGTACATCAAATAAATCCATAAAACAAACGAAACTAAACCCAACAACATCTGAGCTAAAGTAACTAAGAAACCCAGAAACCAACCAATTACAGGTAAAGCAATAACCAAACCTAATAGATTCAAAATAACAGCTAAAACAAAAATCACACCAAAGACAACAATCGACTGAACCGCATGAAAACGAACAAAACGACTATCCTTCTCGATAAAATAAAACAAAAAACCAGTAAAAAACCAAAGCAAATACGATAAAGCACCAACTACATTCTCACTCAAACCAGTAACAGTACCAGAACCACCAAACTCCCCAGACATCAAACAAAAAAATACACCCAAACATACATAGAACTTACCCAAAACCACCCTGAAGCAAATTAAAAACCCTCTAACCAAATAAAAAAAATAAAAGATAGGAAAAGTTTTAGAACAAACCATATATGTCCTAAAACCATATCATATCGCTAACTAAACAACTTTTAGCTCTGAGTTAGGCTCTGGGTTAGGCTCTGGGTTAGGCGACTATTTCTTTTCCAGAATATTTATCGGTTAGATCTGATACAACTGGTAGTCGTGTTTTCTCTCCATTAAAGGCCTTATACATTAAGTATAGCCATAACACGAATGTCAGCAATCCTAACACTAACATGAATAACCAGACTATTAAACCAATAATAGATCCTAGGAAACCAATAGTAAGTGCTGTACCAACGACCCCTAAAACCACGTAAACTACGAATAAACCACCGAAAACAACCATCGACTGAACAGCGTGATACCTAACGAAATCATTATCCTTCTCAATAAAATAGAAAATAATTCCAGTTAGGAAACCAAATAAATAACATAATGCTCCAGCAATATTCGGCGACAAACCAGTACTAGTTTCAACATTTTCACTCATAACAATCAACCTCCAAAAAACCCCATTATATTCGACAAACAATACTAACCTAAACCTAATTTAAAATATACAACAATATTAATTAACTTAATATACGCAATAATAGTATATAAACTATTCTAAAACACAAAAACACCACTAAAAAACATTATAACGCCAAAACACCACTAAAAAAATCTTTATAGAAACTAAATTATCCAATCAGCCATAAAAATATAGCCAAACCAACCCCCTAAAACACCTCATGGAATAACAAAAATCCATAAATATTAAATGTATAAAACCCTACTACCAATAATAGACAGGGGCCATAGGGTAGCCTGGCCGATCCTCGTGCGTTTGGGACGCATGGACACCCGTTCGAATCGGGTTGGCCCCACTAACCCAAACCTAATTCTATAAATAACAAAGATAATAACAAAGGTGACACCCTCCTCTCCCTAAAGAAGCGAGGTACTTAGCCCTGAGTTAAAATAAAATACCGTGAGACTTGACCCTGGATTAATTTACAGGGAAAACTAAAATAACAAAACCGTTTAAACTGTTTCTAATAGTAAAAAACCATATTAAAGGCCATATAGAATATTAATATAAATGCCTAATAACATCCAGAAAATTAAGGAATTCCCTCAAAAACATCCAATACTATCATTAGTTACAGCAATAGTATTATGCGAATTAACCGGGATCTCAGGCAGTGTATTCACAGCCATGGGTTTAGAACCATGGTACCAAGAACTCACCAAGCCAGAGCTAACTCCACCAGGAAGCCTAATAAGCATAATCTGGATCATACTTTTCGCCCTAATGGGAATTGCAATCTGGCTAATATGGAAAAAAAGCACCCAACAAAATGTAAGAACCCCAGTCACACTATTTATAATCCAATTCATATTCAACATACTATGGTCCGCCATATTCTTCGGCCTACAATCACTCACCGGCGGCATGATAACCATAACAATACTATGGATAACAATCCTCCTAACAATAATCTCATTCTACCAAATCGACAAAAAAGCCGCAATACTAATGACCCCCTACATAATATGGGTCACAATAGCAGCAGCACTAAACCTAAGCCTCCTAATGCTAAACTAATAAACAAACATCTAACCACAACCCAATAAAACAAGACCTATAAATAAAAACCCATAGTTAAAAAAATGAAATTCCTATTGGATGAAAAAGGACAGGCCGAAATAATCGGCGTCATACTAATAATATCGATAATAGTCATAGCTTTCTCCCTCATCCAATCAGGAATGGTCCCCCAATGGAACCAAGAAACAGAATACAAACATTACCTAGAAGTAAACGACGACATGAAAAAACTATTTGGAGTAATGGAACGCGTATCAGCCCAAGGCCACACAGAATCAGCAGAAATAAAACTCGGAACAACCTACCAAGAAAGAGGCCCACTCATAAACCCACCACCAGCAACAGGAACCATACAAACCTACGACACAAACATAACAATAAACAACGCCATAGCCAAACAATCAGACGCCCAATGCAAATGGAACGGAACCGAAATAAAGTATAATAATAAGGGCTTGATGTACACACCCAACTACAACTACCAAGAAGGAACACCACCAATCCACATAGAACACTCCAACCTAATAATAGGATACGAAGAAAACCCAGAAATCACCAAACAAAACCTCATCGGCGACAACAAAATCAACATAATGAACCTAAAAGGAGACCACGAATCAAGCGGATACACACTAGAATCCCTAGGAATATACCCAAAATCAGCACCACCCAACACAGTAGCAATGGAATCAACAGAACAAGAAAACATAACAATAACCCTACAAACAAAAACACCACAAGCATACAACAACACACTAGAACAAAAAGACACAGTCTCAAACGTAACAATAAACGAACAAGAACAAGAAGTAACCATAACATTAACAGAAGGCACCTACTACTTCAAAACCACAGCACTATCCATAAACGAAGATACATCTCCAGACCCAGAATACATAATGACCTACGACCACGACCGCAACCACACACCACCAACAACAATCCAAGTCGAAGTCAGAGACCAATACAACAACCCACTACCAGGACAACAAGTAAACTTCAAAATCCATAGTATACAAAATGACGATCCTACTGGACAGCCGAATGATGACAAAGAAGACTATGTTACTATATATAATAATTGGACAGAAACTGATGAAAAAGGGATTGCAAAAACATTAGTCACAGTAGACACTGAAGAAATTGAAGATTCTGTAATATTCATCGAAGCCACAGCATATGGTGCAGACTGCCACACCAATTACAATAATATAATTATAGGAGACCCAGAATGGGAGGACATAGAAAAACCAGAACCACTAGACTGGATGCTAAATATAGAATCAATAGAATTTGAACCAAATGATAAATTTGAGATAATAGGTTTATGGCATGACAGAGATGAATCATTTAGTGGAGATACTTTAGTTGAGGTTGATGTAGCAATCGATGATGAAATATACACTACCTCTCTTGATGTTAGTGAATTTGATGAATTTGATGAATTTGAGGATGGTTGGGTAGAAGGTGAGGAGAATGGGCTTGATCGAGTTTTTGATCGTGAGGATGATTTTGGTGAAGAGGATATTAAGTTTAATAAAGGTCAAGTAGATTGGATTAAGGTAAGTATTGAAGAGACGAGTGTTATTGAAGAAATTTGAGGATGGTTGGGTAGAAGGTGAGGAGAATGGGCTTGATCGAGTTTTTGATTGCGAGGATGATTTTGGTGAATCGGATATTCAGTTTAAACGGATTCAAGTTATATTGAAGATATTAATGATTTTTTTTAAAAAAGAATAAAAACCTCATAATGATGAAAAGTTAACTTATAATTGACTTATAATTTTATGTGGTTTTAATTAGATTTTTGTGTTTTTTAGTGTGTTTGAGTTTAGTATGACTGATGCTGAGCTTGCGGCCATTGCTGCTGGTGCGAATACTGGGTGTAGTATTCCGATCATTGCTATTGGTATCATTGTTGTGTTGTAGGTGAGGGCCCACCAGAGGTTTTGTCTGATTTTTTGGAATGTTTTTTGTGATAGTGTGATTGCTTTTTCGACCCCTTCTAGTTGGCCTTTTATTAGAACTATGTCTCCTGCTTCTATTGCTATGTCTGTTCCGGTTCCGATTGCTATTCCGATGTCGGCTTGTGCTAGTGCTGGGGCGTCGTTTATTCCGTCTCCTACCATTGCGATTTTATTTTTTGTTTGTTTTTGTAGTTTCTGGATTTCGTGTTTTTTTTCGTCTGGCATTACTTCTGCGTGTATTTGGTTTATTCCTGCTTGTTTGGCAATTGCTTGTGCTGTTCGTTGATTGTCTCCTGTTATCATTTTTAGTTTGTAGCCTTTATTTTTTAGTTTTTGGAGTGTTTTTGGGGCGTCTGGTTTGAGTTTGTCGTAGATTGCTATTACTCCAATTATTTCGTTGTCTATTGCGGTTATTATGCCTGTTTTTCCTTGGTTTTCGAGTTTTTTGAGTGTTTTTTCTATTTCTTGTGGCTGTTTATCTATCTGTTCTTTTATTAGTGTTCTGTTTCCGACGATGATTTTCTGGTTGTTTTTTGTTGCGATAACGCCTTTTCCTTGTATTGACTGGAAGTCATCGGGTTCTAGTATCTCTATGTCTTTGTCTCTAGCTTTCTCTAGGATTGCTCTTGCTATTGTGTGTTCTGAACGTTTTTCTGCTATTGCTGCATATTTCAAGATTTCTTTTTTTGTGTTTTGTTTTGTTGGTTTGATGTCGGTTACTGACATTTTTCCTTCTGTTAGGGTTCCGGTTTTGTCGAATAGTATTGTGTCTACGTCTTTGAGTGTTTGTATTGCTTCTCCTTTTCGGATTAGGACTCCGTTTTCTGCTCCTTTTCCGCTTCCCACGATAAGGGCGGTTGGTGTTGCTAGTCCTAGGGCGCATGGGCAGGCGATTACGAGGGTTGCGATGGCTGCGTAGAGTGCTAACATAATGGGTGACATGGTTGTGTCAACCCAGAATAGGTATTGGTCTAGTGGTTCGGCTATGAACATTGCTTGTTGTGGGGCTAACAGCCAAACGAAGAAGGTTATTGTTGCCAGTAATAGTACGGCTGGTACGAAATATCGGGTTATTTTGTCGGCGAATTCTTGTATTGGTACTTTCTTGGATTGGGCTTCTTTAACCATTTCTATTACTTGTGAGAGGAATGTGTCTTCCCCTACCTTGGTTGCCTCTATCTCCAGATAGCCGTCTTGGTTGACTGTGGAGCCGATGACTTCGTCTCCTGGTTTTTTTGTTACGGGCATTGATTCACCGGTAGCCATCGATTCATCAACAGATCCCTCTCCCTCAACAACAACACCATCAACAGGTATTTTATCACCAGGCCTAACGGCAACCCTATCACCAACCTCCACTTGGCTCACAGACACCTCTTCTTCCCCATCACTGGTTATTAGGTTTGCAGTTTCTGGCTCTAGCTCCATTAATCCACGGATTGCTTCGGAAGCACGTCCTTTAGCTTTAGCTTCAACCCACCTACCGGTTAGATGAAAAGCCATTATCATACTCGCTATTGGAGTGAAATTAAGGACTGTGGCTCCTAAAAAAATTAAGGGACCAGTAATAAAGGCTGCATAAGAACCCATAGCTATTAAAAAATCCATATTAGGATTCAAGTTACCTATACTCTTTAAAGCCTGAATATTAGTCTGGTAGCCAGCATATAACAATACTGGTAAGGTTAGAATGATAACTCCAGCGTTATAGATCTGTGTGGTGGGCCATGCGATTCCATAAAACATCTCTGGAACCATCCAGACCATTATTGGTATGGTGAATGCCCAAGCGATAACCATTTTCTTCCAGCTGTTTTGGACATCGTAGGTGAACTTACCGCCTTCCCTGCTTACTTGATACCCAGTTTTTCTAATTGTTTCAACAAAATCTTTTTCAGAAATAACTTCTTGATTATACTCGATAACAGCGGTCTCAGCAGCTAGGTTGACACTGGCGTTAGAAACACCTTCAAGCTTATTAAGTTCACGCTCAATCTTCTGAGCACATGAACTACAAGTCATCCCCTCAATACCCAAACGAACACTACTAACACCACCAACCCCTTGATACCCAACCACCTCATAACCACCACTCTCAATCACATCCAACAAATCCCTTAAATCAACCTTATCTTGATTAAACTTAATATAAGCAGACTCCGACATCAAGTTAACTTCAGCCTCTAAAACACCACCAACCTCCGACAGCGAACGCTCAATACCCTCAGCACACGAACTACAACTCATACCACCAACCTCAACCTCAACCTCTCTAACATCACTCATAAAAACACCCTAAAAACCACTACAATAAAAAATAGTTCATCAAACTAAATAAACCAACAACCCTAACAAAAAAAATACACCAACCAAATAAAAACAGCTAAAAACCAAAATAAAACCCAGAATAACTAAATAACTTACAAACAAATATGAACACACCTTGTTTTACGGAAACTTTAAAAACCAAGCCTTACATAAAAAAACTAGTGTACTTAAATGGAAATACAAAGAACCACTTCAGATTAACGATTTATAGGGACTTAATCAATAAACATTCGTATAGATAAACAAAAAACCCTTAAAAAAGAGGTAATAAAATGGATTTAAATAAAATAAAAGCTGACATGAAGAAAGAAGACGGAGTCAGCCCCGTCATAGGCGTCATACTAATGGTCGCCATAGTAGTACTACTAGCAGCAATAGTAGCAGCATTCGTATTCGGAGTCGTCACAATACCAGAACCAACACCACAAGCATCAACAACAATCGAAGAAGCAACATGGGATGGAGATGAAGAGCTTAATGTAACGTTATTACATCAATCAGGAAGCTCACTTGACGCCCAGGACACGCAAGTAATAATAACAAACCTAGATAACACAAGCCAAACAAACACGACAACAATTAGTGATTGGGATGTAGACAATGAATGGTCGACAGGAGAAAGAATTAGCATGACTTTCGAAGCAAGCGATTTCAAAGATAACAATGGAAATAGTTGGAACGATGATGGTGTTAGTGAGATTGAGGTTCGTTTAGTTGATGAGCCTTCTGGTGGTACGATCAGTGTGATGACTTCTTCGGTAACTGAACTATAATTGGCGTGTTGTTGGAGTAGTTTGGTTTAGTTTGGGAGGTTTTTTCTCCTAACTTTTTTTTATTTTTTTTGTTTTTTGTTGTGTACCCAGGTTTCGCCTTCTATTGTGATTTCTTTTTTCCAGATTGGGGCTTTTTGTTTTATGAGGTTTATTCCGTCTTCGACTGCTTTGAATAGTTGTTGTCTGTGTGTTGCTGCGGCTACTACGTAGACTATGTCTTGTCCTACGTTTATTTCTCCGTCTTGGTGGTGTATTCGGGCGTCTATTATTCCTTCTCTGTTTTTTAGTTGTTGTTCGATTTCTTTGATTGTTTTTTGGAATGCG
The DNA here is from genome assembly GCF_029854155.1 of Methanonatronarchaeum sp. AMET-Sl. Classification (NCBI taxonomy): domain Archaea; kingdom Methanobacteriati; phylum Methanobacteriota; class Methanonatronarchaeia; order Methanonatronarchaeales; family Methanonatronarchaeaceae; genus Methanonatronarchaeum; species Methanonatronarchaeum sp. AMET-Sl. The sequence goes on from NZ_CP122958.1 coordinate 689,969, forward strand.
CCTTCGTATTTTTCGAAGTATAGTTTTTTTACTTTTGTGTTGTTGTTTATGCCTCTTACGACTCCTGTGAATGATCCGATTGCTCCGGCTTTGTTGAAGTCTGGGTGGTTTTTTATTTGGTTTATGAGGTCTGTTAGGTTTGGTTTGGTTGGGTGTTCTGGTGCGTTTTTGATTGCGTTTATTGTTTTTTGGATGTTGTTTTCTTTTTTGTTTAGTGTTAGGAGTATTGGTTTTTTGCATTTTTTGGCTGTTTTTTGTCCTATGACTATTTTTGGGAGGTTTGATTGTTTGTATCCTTCTATTAGTACTATGTCCATGTCTTTTAGTTGGTTTAGGCTGTTTTTTAGTGGGTTTTGGGTGTGGGTGATTGTGTAGAGTTTGTTGTTGGTTGCGGCGATTACTTTTTCTGCGTTTTCGCTGAGTTTTTGTGTGTCTTTGTTTGGTGTGTCGAATTGGTGTAGGTGTTTGATGACTCCTATTTTTCCGGGTAGTTTTTTGGTTAGTTTTTTTATTAGGGTTGTTTTTCCTGAGTTGGAGTTTCCGACTATTGCTATTGCTTTCATTTTTATCATCTCTTAGTCTACTCTTCCGACTCTGAGTAGTGATCTTACGGGGACTCCGTTTATGTTTCGTATTCCTTTTTTGTCTAGTAGTATTGCTGCTGCTTTTGGGTCGGCTCCACTTGCTTCTAGTGAGTTTATTGTTTCTCTCATTGTTGTTCCGGTTGTTATTATGTCGTCGATTATTATGCATTTTTTACCGCTTGGGTCGGAGAAGTTGGGGCTTATTACTCCTTTTTTATGTTTGGAGTCTTTGTCTCCTGGTTCCCATCTTTGTTTTCTTGGTAGTATTACGGCTATTTCTGCGTCGTAGTGTTCTGCTATTGGGTAGGCTAGGGGTATTCCGCTTACCGCTATTCCGACTATTACTTCAACTTCTTCTTCATCTACTATTTCATTTATTAGGTCGCACATGGCGATTGAGATTGATCGGAGGCGTTTTGAGCTTTTTCCGATTTCATCCCATTCTATAAAGAAGTCTTTTGGAGCTGTTGTTTTTTCATCCATTGCCCCTCGGTTTATTAACCATTTTGCGGTTTTTTTAGATACATTAAGTTCGTCAGCGATACTTCCGGTTTTCAAGCCTTTTTCTTTCAGTTTCCGGGCCTTATCTACAAGTTCCTCAAGACTCATACTGCATCAATATTTCCTAGTCATCAACAATATCTTTTCGCCTTAATATCCTTTCCTCTAAATCTGATCCGCAGACTGGACAGTCAACATATGTTTTAGAGCTATATTGACGTTTACAGCCAATGCATCTTAATCCCCAAACAACCTCTTCATCGATTTCTTTTTGTTGCACCCCTCTATAAGGTATATCAAGTTTCTTAGCTATGTTTTGAATTGAATAGTCATCTGATACCATTACGGGTTTATTTCCTTCTCGCTTTAGCCTATGCGCCAACCCAACCAACTTAATATCGGTTTTTGAAAGCCGTCCAAAATCCCCTGTTTCCTTAGATACCTGCTCTACATAATCAATATCTTTTTTCACCACATCACTAATGGAGTACATCCTACCTAAATTATATCTCGAGACCTTATCTCTCACTTCCTCAACAACCTCCTTGATTGTGATAACATCACCCTCCGGTAGGTCTCCAACAATAAACACAGAGGTATCTACAACAAAAACCCTAGACATCAAACAAAAAATACATCCCAAAACCCATTAAATACATACCAAAAACCAACCCTAACCAACTAACTACACTATCTATAGGGGGTGATGGATGAATGAAAAACCATTTAATGAAAGGAGGTAGTGTTTTCTAGAAATTTGATTTCAGGTTTCTAAACACGAAAAATATACCAATTACCCAGTATTATTGAATAAGAAGAATAAACCCCATCATAAAACGAAAATTATTTATCTATGTCCTGTTAAATCAAATATAGAGGTAAAATTATGACTGAACTACCATTAGCACCAGTTGATAGGATTATTAGGAATGGGGGAGCAGAAAGAGTAAGTGAAGAGGCAAGAGAAGCATTAGCAGAAGTCCTCGAGAAACACGGAGTAGAAGTATCCAAAGAAGCAGTAAAACTCGCAGAACACGCAAACCGAAAGACAGTGAAAGCAGAAGACATCAAACTAGCTTCCGACAGACTATAAAAAAATCAAAAAAGATTGGTACACCCCCCACCCCATACGGGTGGGGAACCAAATACCAACAAAAACCACAACAAACCAATAATTAATTAATTAATTCAAAAAAACCTAATTCTCAACCAACCCACAATTTCTTTAGCTAATTTTTTAGTTGTATTCTTAGTTTTATTTTTAGTAGTTTTATTTTTAGTTGTCTTTTTGGTATCCAATCGGTTATTATTTAAATCTTTTTTTGTATATCTAGAATTAGGTGTTTGATGATTTTGGATAACGGTATAGAGGTCTTGGTTGTTGATGATGATCGATCTTTTCTTAGTTTAACTCAGACGTATTTGGAGCGTGAGGATGAACGACTTGAGGTTGATAGTGTCTGTAGTGGATATAAGGCTTTAGATGTTTTCGGTGATTATGATTGTTTGGTTTCGGATTATCAGATGCCTGATATAGATGGTTTGGAGTTGTTAAATCGGGTTCGCAATGAATTTAACTCGGATATTCCATTTATTATGTTTACTGGTAAGGGTCGTGAGGAGGTTGCTATGGATGCCCTTAACTTGGGGGCGGACCGATATCTGCAGAAAGGAGGAGACCCTAAAACTCAGTTCATGGAGCTTGCTCATACAATCACATCAACTACTAAGGAAAGGTTTATGGAGAAACGTTTAGAGCTTGAGAAGAAACGGGCTGAGAAATATTTTGAAACCGCTCAAGTCATAATGGTTGTAATTGACTTAGAGGGAGAGGTTGTTCAAGCTAACCAAAAGGCATGTGAGGTATTAGGTTATTCAAAAAAAGAGTTAATTGGCTTAAATTGGATAGAGAACTTCATTCCTCAATATCTTCAGGAAATAGCTCGTGAAAAACACCTTAGTTTTCTAAAAACAGGTGAAAAAGACTTCAATATAAAATCACCTATAATAACTCGAGATGGGGAGGAACGAGTTATTTCTTGGCGGAACTCAACGATTGAAGATGAAGAAGGCAAGGCTATAGCTAGTTTGAACGCGGGGGTTGATGTAACCGATGATTTGTCGAGGCAGAGAGAGCTTAAAGAAAAGACCTGGATGTTAGAAGGTATGTTGGATGGGATAACCGATATAGTTTGGTTCCAACTCCCTAACCATGAAACAATTAAAATAAATAAAAAAGGCCTGAAACAAATAGATGTCAGTTATAACGAAGCGATTGGAGAGAAATGTTATAAAATACTTGGTAGACAATCTTTGTGTCCTGAATGTCCGGTGGAGAAATCGATTCAGAGTAAGAGTAAAGAGGTGGTGAAGAAGTATATACCGGAGATTGACCGGCATCTGGAGGTTGTAGCAACACCTATACTCAATGAAGAAAATGAGGTTGAGTTTGTTGTTGAACATTTGAAGGATCTTTCTAACATAAGGGAACTGGCTAAAAGACACCGGCTTATAAAGTATTCTGTGGACCAAGCAGCTATAGAAATCTATTGGATGAATCCTGAAGGAAAATTCATCTATGCAAACAATGTGGTTCGTGATAAATTAGGGTATAGTCCAAAGGAACTTAAAGAGATGTATGTTTGGGATGTTGATCCAGAGTTCCCCAAAAAATGGAGAGAAAAACTGGATATCGCTTAAAAAAAAGGGATCTATGACATTTGAATCTATACACGAAATAAAAAACGGAGAGCAATATCCAGTTCAGGTAACAAGTCACTATCTTGAACATGAAGGCACGGAATATGAATTGGCTTTTGCCAAAGATATCACTGAACAAAAAACAAAACAAAAAAGAGAAAGATTCTTACATAGATTACTTAGACATGATATATCCAATAAATGCCAGATAATACAGGGATATATACAGTTAATCAATAAACCAAAGATACCTAAAGAAGATCGTGAACTTCTTGAAAAAATAGAGAAAGCCTCTAAAGAACAAAGAAGGATAATAGAGAAAGTTAGAACACTTAAAGAGATCTCTGAAGAAGAACCTAAACCAATCGATGTAAACAAAATAATCAAGGAATCGGTACAAGAGAACAGAAACCAAGCACAGAAACAAGACATAGAAATAAAAAATAGATCCTATGAAGAACCAACAAAAGCCCTTGCAGGCAAACTACTCAAAGAAATATTAGACAACATAATCACCAATGCAATCCGACACGCAGAATGTAAAAAAATAGAAGTAAAAACAAAGAACCAAGAACAAAAAACAAAGATAATAATCCAAGACGATGGAGAGGGAATACCGGATGAACAAAAACCTAAAGTATTCAAAAAAGGCTACAAAAAAGGAAAAAACAAAGGAACCGGTCTCGGCCTACATCTAGCCAAAAAAATCGCAGAAGCCTATAATGGTGAAATCAAACTAAAAAACTCCAAACTGGGTGGAGCAAGGTTTGAAATAATCCTACAGAAACCATAACCCGACTATAGAATCAATGTTAAATAGATTATTAGGCCTGCGATTACCGGTACAAATACATTGTCGTTTATTTTTATTGCATCAACTCCTTCAAGAAACATAGCTATTAAGGCACCAAGTAATGCGGGTAATGGAGCTACGAACACCATTGCTCCTAAACCACCAAATATTCCTCCAACGAGGTTTCCATCAACCATTTTATCCTTACTGAATGGATGTTTTATTTTCCCGTAACACCGGCCGTAAACATGTGAAATTGAGTCACCGAAAGCTAAAACCATTATTGAGGCCAGAGCAACATCCCATGGAAACAAGACAACAACTAGGAATGCCCCGAATAAACCCAGTATAGCTCCCCTACCAGGAAAAACCTGCTTTGCTTCCGGGCGTTCAAACCTCTTTACCAGACGGCTGAAAAACGGTATCTTTGTATATTTTAAGCCAATAGATATGGCCAACCCAACCAACAAGAAAAATAGTATGCCACCGGCATCAGCTCCTAAAAAATCTAGTTTAGTTAATTCCCCGAAAAACTCAAAAAAACCTATATACAAAGATAAAACCATCAATAAACCCAAAACAACATGAATAAACTGTCTTTTAATCTCAAAAATCATAAAAAACCCTCACATAAATCTACTGTAAACAGAGATATGTTTACATCCCTAAAAACAAATCCCTGAAACAAATCAAGTTTCTTTAGAAACCATAGATCTTCGGGGTTTATAGGTGTTTTTTTGGGGAACTTATCATATTGTTTAACGAGTATTTAACGTATTGATGACTTTATCTAACTTTGAATTGGATAGGTATAGCCGTCAGTTGTTGATTTTTGGTGAAGAAGGTCAGGAAGTTCTTAAGGACCTTAGTGTTGTGGTTGGCGGTGTTGGTGGTTTAGGCAGTGTTTCAACGATTTTTTTAGCTAGGTTGGGTGTAGGCCATCTAAAGATAGTGGATTCAGATCTGGTTAGTGTTAGCAATCTTAACCGACAGGCTTTGTATGATGATGTTGATGTTGGTGAACCTAAAACTGAGATTGCTGTTGAGAAATTGAATGAAATGAACCCTGGTGTTGAGGTTGAGGGTGTTCAGACAGAAATAACAGAAGAAAATGTTAGTGATCTATTAAGAGAGGCGGATTGTTTCGTTGATGGCTTTGATAACATGGAGGCTAGATACGTAGTTAATGAAGAGTGTGTTGAAAGAGATATACCGTTTTTCCATGCCTCTTGCAGTGGCCTGGAGGGTAGAATAACTACAATAGTTCCAGGAAAAACAGCCTGCCTCAACTGCTTATACCAAGGCAAAGACACTATGGATAGTGGTCCAATACCTGTCGCCGGATTCACTCCAGCTAAACTAGCAGTAATGCAGGTTGAACAACTAACACGTTATTTCCTTGACATGGATGGCGTTCTGATGGATAGACTAGCTATCTTCCCAAAACAAAAAATGATACCCGATGAAATAGAGATCAGTCGAAACGTAAACTGCGATGTCTGTGGAAACTGACCACCAGGGAGTTGGCTCTATCTTAATCGTTTAGAATACATCTTTACTAAATCAAGTATTTAGGTATTTGAGGGTTTATTTAGAGAGACTGTCTCATTGACATCATCTTCTCCCTGAAGAGAAAGAGGTCTTAGGGCCTGAGTTAAGATAAAAAACCAGTTCTATGTCAATTGAGGTTGTGGTTAGAGTCTTAAAAAAACATTAAATGGCTGTTTGTTTGGCTTGAAAGATTTAGGTAACCACTATCCAGAGAGTTTTTTTGTGTCTGGTTTTGTGTGTTTGTGTGTATTGTTATGTTGTTGGAGGGGTATATTATATTGTAGGGTGGTTTGAGTTGTTTAATGGTTTTTTAAGTTGTTTGTTTGTTGGTTTTTTGGGTAGTGGTTCTCGTAAAAAGGCTGTTGGTTTGTTTGAGCGGTTTGAGGAGTCTGGTTATAGTAAGGCTACTTTTGCTGGTGGTTGTTTTTGGGGTTTGGAGAAGGCTTTTGAAGAACTTGATGGGGTGGTTGAGGCGATTAGTGGTTATAGTGGTGGTGAGACAGATGACCCTAGTTATGGTGAGGTTTGTACTGGTGAGACGGGTCATTTTGAAGCTGTTAGGGTGTATTATGAATCGGATGAGATTGGTTATTTAGATTTGTTAGAAGTTTTTTGGAGTCATATTGCACCTGGTTTTCCTGGGCCAAGTGATGTTGGTAATCTCTCTCAATATACTACGGCTGTTTTTTATCACGATGAAACTCAGAAGGAGTTGGCTATTAAGAGTAGGGATGGTTTGGTTGAGGAGGGAAGTAGGGTTGGAACTTTGATACGTCCGGTTGAGAAGTTTTATCCTGCTGAGGAGTATCATCAGGATTATTATACAAGGGGTGGTTCTGGTGATGTTGGTTGTTATGTTCCGGGGAAGGATGATCAAGATGGATAAGGATGAATTGAAGGAAAAACTCAGTGATTTGGAGTATCATGTAACTCAGGAAGGCGGTACTGAACCTGCATTTGACAATGAGTATTATGATTTGGAGGATGAGGGGATTTATGTTGATGTGGTGAGTGGGGAACCATTGTTCAGTAGTAAAGGGAAGTTTAAGTCTGGGACTGGTTGGCCAAGTTTCTATAAACCACTAGAGCCGGATAACTTAGTTTATAGGGAGGAGATGGATGGCCGTATTGAGGTTTTGAGTCGTGAAGCAGGGTCACATCTAGGGCATGTATTTAATGATGGACCAAGCCCGACTGGTAAAAGGTATTGTATGAACTCTGCAGCCCTTGAATTTATATCGAAGGATAGGTTGGGGGAGGAAGGATATAAGGAGTATGAAAAACTTTTTGAATAACAATCTTTTTTATTTTTTTGTGTTTTTTAGGAAGTTTTTTATTGTTTTATTGAATTCTTTGGGGTTGTCTTGGTTTGCTATGTGGCCTGCGTTTTTTATTTTTTTGTATTGGGTATTTGGTTGTTTATTGTGCCATTCTTTCATTTGTTTTTGGATGAATTTTAGGTCTTGGTCTCCATGGATTAATTGGATTGGTTTGTTTATTGGTTTTGGGATTCCGGTTAAGACTGTGTTTTGAATTTCTTCAGAGATGTTTATTAATTGTTTTTTACCGGTTTCGTTAAGTGTTTTCTCGATGTATCTTTGTGTTGTTGGTTTATTAGCCAGCTCTGATTTAGCCGATTGTTTAAGTATTTTCCATGGTGTTATTTTGCTTGCTTGTGAATGTATTTTGAATAAAGCTGTGGTATATTCATCTAATCCGTGGTATAGTGAGGGACTGCCTAACACGATTAGTTTTTTTACTGTCTCTGGGTATTTGTTTGTGTAGTGTTGTGTTATTAGGCCTCCGATTGATTGGCCTATTAGTGAGATCTGTTTTTGTTGGATTTCATCAAGTATTTTTTTGATTATCTCTGTTGTTTCGTTTAGGTTGAACTGTCGGTTTTTGTATGACCTGCCATGTCCTGGTAGGTCTAAGACGGTTAGATAATGGTTTTTCTTTAGTTCTTTGATTTGCGGTTTCCAGGTTTGGTGGTTTAGCCCCACTCCATGTATTAGGAGTATTGCTGGTTTTTGGGGTTGGCCAACAGTTTTGTAGTATATCTCTCCTTTTTTTGTTTCTATTTTGTTCATCTATATTTCCTGGTTTTTTTGTTTTATCTTTAAAGCAGGTCTTAAGTCCTCTTTTTATTTAGAGAGGCGGTCGCTTCAGGGGTCGTATACTTCTATTTCGATTAATGTATTTTTTGTTGTGTTTATTGCTTTTTCAAGGTCTTTTTTTAGTTTGTTTTTATTTTGGTTTTGATGTGTTTTGAAGTTGTGGCTTTCCGCGTTTTTTGGTATGTTGTTGTGTTTTGTTATGTGGAGTGGTTTGCTTCCTTTTTGTTTTAGGATGTCGGCGTTTCTTAATATTTTGTAGCCTTGGTTGTTTATTACGATTATTGTGATTCCTTTTTTTAGGTATCGTTGTGCTGTGTAGAGTGTTTGTGGGTAGTACATGTAGGAGCCGTCGCCTATGTATCCTATTACTTTTCGGTTGTTGCCTGTTGTTTGTTCTGCTATTGCTGCTCCTACTGTTGCTGGTAATCCATATCCCAGGCCTCCGCTTTTAATCCCGAGTAGTTGGCCGTGGCCGATGGGTAGTTCGCATCTTAATATGAATCCGGCTGTCACTCCTTCGTCGACAACTACTTTATCTTGAGTTATCTGTTTTAGTTTTTGTACTAACTCTAGTTTTGTAGGCCTCTTTTTGTGTGGGTCGGTTGGATGGTTTTTTTGTTTTTTTTCGTTGAGTTCTTGTTTTGTTTTCTCTATTTTTTGTTTTCTTTTGTTGAGTTCTTGTTTTGTGAAACTGTTTTTTGTTTTTTCAACCAGTTTTTTGAGTGTTTTCTCGATGTCTCCGTTTAATGCTGTGTCGCAGCTGTAGTTTTTTCCTAGTTCGTGTGGGTTGTGTCCGATTTGTATTATCTTTGTTTCTTGGGGTATGAGGGGTGTTTGGTAGTCGTAGAATGGTACGTTTGTTGTGCAGCCGATCATGAGTATTGTGTCTACGTTTAGTAGTGGTTTGATGTTTTCGGCTTTTGTTGGTAGTAGTGAGACGCAGTTTTCGTTTTCGATTGGGTATGATCTTTCTGACATCAATACTTCGCCGTGTACTCTTGCTCCGATGTTGTTTGCTAGTTCTCCAACGAGTTGGACTGATTTTTGGTTGGTTCGGGCGATTTGGTCTCCAACTATCATTACTGGTTCTTTTGAGTCATTTATTATTTTGATGGTTTTCTCGAGTTGGTTTTTTGGTGGTGTGCCGGGTTTGGGTATTTCTCCGAGTGGTAGTGGTTTTTCCTTGGTTTTTGTTTTCTGTATGTTCCAGGGTATATCTATATATACGGGGCCTGTTGGTGGTGTTAATGCTTTTCTAGCTGCTTTTCTTGTCACTTCTGGAATTTCAGTTGGGTCTGTTATTTTTGTATTATATTTTGTGTATTTTTCTACAAAATGGCATCTGTCTCCGCTGAGTGATGGCTCCCTTTTTTCGTGTCGTGGTGCTTGGCTTCCGCTTGTTAGTATGATGGGGGTTCCGGCGTAATATGCGCCATATAGGTTCCCAATGCCGTGGGCAATTCCAGGTGTTGTATGTAGGTTTACGAGTGTCAGAGGAGTGGTTTCTGGGTTTTTTTGGCTATGATATCGCATCATGCTTGAGTAACCGCTGGCGGCTCCAACTGCGATATCTTCGTGTAAGGCCATTATGTATTTTATTTTTGATTTTTCGATTGCGTCTATTATTGGGAGTTCGGTTGTTCCAGGGTTTCCAAATGCGTGTTGCACTCCATATTTCTCTAGGATTTTGATAAAGAGTTCTGCTGTTGTCATTTCTTTTTTTATGGAAGATGGACTCATCTATAGCAACTCATAATGAATATAAGAAATAGAAGGGATTTATATTTGGTGAATTTTTTTGGTTATCTCGGTATTAGCAGGTTTTTTGTTTTTGTTTTTTAGGGGTGGTTTGTTTGGTGTTGGGGTTGGGGCCTCTACCCCCTGGTTGTGGGGGTTTTGTAGGTAGATGAGGCCAAAAAACCTATAAAAACTTCTTTATATAAAACAATTTCCCTTGAAAACCTGTTTTTGGTCCACCTAAAAAACCTTATAGAGATTGGTGATATCCCTGGAAAATTGAGCATCAATTCTTGATATGTCTTGATTTTGTTGTTATTAGGAGATTTTTTGTTTTTTAAGGAAGAATTTTTTCTGTTTGGTGAAATTAAATGACTGATTTTGATTTAAAATGTCCAGAATGTAACTCATTTTTTAAAACAGATAGATTTAGTTTTAACTGTCCAGATAACTGTGATTCGTTATCTAACACCGTTTATCAAGGTTTTAATGTTGTTGAAGAAGAGGGAATTTGGCGGTACTTACCGATGCTTCCGGTTGATAAATCAAATAATTATAATAAAACTCCGGTGTTTTTGGAGAACCAGCGTTTCAATGAACTGGTTGGTGGGGAAGTGGTTATAGCTTTCCATGGCTATCATCCTGAAGTAGGTGCTGATCTTGATACCTGTACGTTTAAAGAGATAGAAGCGGTCTGTTCTCTACGTTACGCTATGGAACAGGGATCGGATTTGGCATTAGCGTCGGTTGGAAACACAGCAAACGCTTTTCTCCGATATACCCATCTAGAGGACATCACTACATATATATTCGTTCCTGAAAAAACCCATATAGATCTTTTTTGTGTAGAAAAAAGTGATAACGCCAAACTAGTTGTAATAGAGGACGCCAGCTACAGTGACGCCCAAGAGATAGCAAACCAGTTTTGTAGTAGACCGGATGTATCTTATGACGGAGGAGGCCGCAACATAGCCAGACGTGATTCATTATCAACACTCGCATACCAATACTATGAAAGATACAACAACCTACCAGACCATTATTTCCAGCCAATTGGAAGTGGTACAGGCGCAATAGCGTTTTACACCGGAAGCAAACGCCTAAATGATGTGGGGGTTGTGAATAAAATTCCTAAAATACATATAGCTCAAAACAATCCATTTACACCAGTAGTTGATGCTTGGAATCAGGGAACTCGAAAACTACCAACATATGACTACAACCCATTGGATCGAACATATGCAAAAGTATTGACAAACAAAAACCCACTTTACTCAACAACCGGCGGCCTATACGACATACTTAAATCAACAGGGGGTTCGGCTACAACAGCAACAAAACGGGAAGCAGAGAAAGCTGGAGAGAAATTCAATGAAATATTCAACATCGACCTATACCCAGCTGCCGAGGTAGGAGTGGCATCACTTATGAAGAAAAAATTGGACGGCAAGATATTGCTTAACATAACTGGAGCAGGGAGAAAAAAACTTAAAAAAGACCTCAATCCAACAACACCAAAACCTGACTACATAATTAACGATAAATCTGGATTAGAGGAGATAAAATGACTGAAGAAAAACTTGTTGAAGCAATCGAAAACGCTGGCGCAGACGTCATGCTGAACCTCCCATGTGGAAGGATAAAAAACTTAATAGAGATAGGTAAAAAAAGAATTGAAAACATCGATATATACAGAGAAGAGGAAGGGATCGGAATCTCCGCCGGCCTATGGATGGCTGGAAAAAAACCTATAATGTTGATACAGGGCTCAGGAATCGGAAACTCAATAAACGCATTACTAAGCCTAACAAAATGCTACGAAATACCACTCCCACTATTAATAAGTTGGCGAGGAGTCTACGATGAAAAAATAGAAGCTCAAAAACCATTAGGCAAGAGATTACCACGCCTACTCAAAGCAATGGACATACCCTACAAACTATACAACGGAAAAAACCACCAAGAAATCAGGGAACACATCGAACAAGCATACAAAAACAATGAAGTGCACGCAGTACTACTACGCCCAGATATATGGAGCAAAAGCCCAGACAACCAATTCACACGCCCTAAAACACCAGCCAAACAAAAAACATACAGCGAAATAAACCCCCAAAAAACCAGATACCAGATATTAAACCAAATTAAAGAAGCCCTAAAAAACAACCTGGTTGTCTCAAACATCGGAATACCAAGCAGAGAACTCTACCACATCCAAGACCAACCCACAAACTTCTACATGCTCGGCAGCCTCGGCCTAGCCACACCAATCGGCATAGGACTAACAAAAACAAACCGAAAAACAATCGTCATAGATGGAGACGGCTCCATACTAATGAACCCAACATCACTGTTCACAGCAGCAAACCAAAACACCAAAAACCTAAAAATACTAGCAATCGACAACGCAAGCTACGGAAGCACAGGATGTCAAAAAACAACAACAAAAGCAGACCTACAAATGCTCGCCGAATCCGCTGGACTACAAACAACCAGAACCAACAACCCCCAAAAAATAAAAAAACAAATAAAAAAAGAAGGAAAAAAATTCATACACATACCAGTACAACCAGGAAACAAAAAAACACCAATAATCCCATACAACGCAAAACAAATCAAAAAAAGATTCATGTCAAACATCCAAAACCCAAAAACCCAATAAAACACCATAAATAATAAACCACATAAACATAACTCATAAAAAAAATTTTCTAACCATATAATACTTATTAAACCCCAAAAAACCTATTTTAACCCATAAAAACAACGAAATATAGTTGGAGAGGTATTTTTGAAAGATATAAATGAAATAAATAAAAAAATAGAAGAAAAAGAAGCAACCGTCTACTCTGCAAGAGAATTTAAACAAAAAATCAAGAAAAATGAAATTACAGACCCCAGTGAAGTAGATGTTGTAACAACCGCAACCCTCGGATTAATGTCAGGAACCACCGCACTATTATCAATACCTATCTCCCAAGAAGGTGTTTTCAGAAAAGCCAAAAAAACTTGGTTAAACGGGGTTCCAGCAACACCAGGCCCATGTCCAAACGAAAACCTAGGTCTGGTCGAAACAATTGTAAACGGAACCGCACAATCACTTGAAAACCCAGAATACGGAGGAGGCCATCTACTAAGAGATATCGCAGAAGGAAAAGAAATAGAAGTCGAAGTAGAATCGATTGAAGGAGATAGATACAGAAACACCGTAACCAAAAAAGACCTAGATTTCGCCCAAATAATAACATCTCGAATTGCATTTAAAAACTACATGGCCTTCTTGAACAAACAAAACGACACTGTAAAATCTATTTTTTCAGTTGATGGATTAAAAGGACCATATAAAGAAATATCCGTATCCGGTTGTGGTGAAATAAATCCACTAGAAAACGATCCAGAACTAAAAACAATAAACGTTGGTAAAAAAGTCCTGTTAAACGGAGCAACCGGCTACATAATGGGAGAAGGAACAAGAAGCACGCCACAAAAACCAAACCTCCAGTTATTCGGCGATCTAAAAGAAATGAACCCAACATATATGGGTGGGTTCAAGACATCTGGAGGACCTGAATGCATACAAGGAGTCGCCGTACCTATACCAGTACTCAATGAAGAGATATTCAACAACCTAAAAATAACAGACCAACAAACAAAACTCCCAATCGGCGAAATCCACGACAGAAAACCATTCACACACGACAACTACGCATCTGTATGGAAAAAAACCGACCTAACAGTGATCTACAACCCCGACATTTGTAAATGCAGCCAATGCATCGTAGAAGAAAAATGTCCAACCAACGCATTCACACCAAAAGATGGAATAGATAGAACCAAATGCTTCAACTGTGGATACTGCATCGGCAAATGTAAAGAAAACGCCTTCCAAGGAAACCTAGGCACAATCAATGTAGAAAACAAAGAAGTACCAATAAAACTTAGACAATCAAACCGAAACAAAGCAGAAAAAATGGCAATAGAACTTAAAAAAAGAATACAAAAAAATGAATTCAAACTATAAAATCCAACAAACCAACAAAAAATGGAGTAAAGGCCCAACAAAACTATCTATAAAAACAAAAAACCCAAAAACAACCCAAAAAATCATAAAAAAAGCAAAAACAACCCAAAAACAAATAAAAAACCATATAAAACAAAACCCCGAATTCAAGACATCAATGAAGCCATTAAAACTAGATGAAGAAAACTATACAGGCCCAATAAAAATGATGATCGAAGCCTCAAACAAAACAGGTGTCGGACCACTAGCAGCAGTAGCCGGGACAATCTCCCATAACTCAGGCAAAAACATAAATGAACCAATCCTAATAGACAACGGCGGCGACATATACCTACAGGGAACAAAAAAATACAACATAGCAATATACGCAGGCCAATCACCCCTATCAAACAAAATCTCAATAAAAACAGAACCAAAAAACGGATTAGGAATCTGCACAAGCGCAGGAACCGTAGGCCACTCACTAAGTCTAGGAAAAGCCGACGCAGTAACCACAATATCCAGAAACACAGCAACCGCCGACGCCGCAGCCACAGCAATAGCAAACCACGTCAACCACCCCGACACAGAAAAAGCAATAAAAAACGGATTAAACAAAGCCGACGACCTAAAACCCAACATACAGGGAGCCATAATCATAAAAAAAGACAAAATAGGTACAACAGGAAAAATACCAGAAATAAACCTACTGAAAAATAAACAAAAAAAGTAGATTTTTAGAACTATATAGATAAAAAAGTTATATAGAAGTGGTGTGGATCCCACACTCAGTTTTCTCTACATCCCGCCATCTTCCAGCCCGCTCCGATTCACTCTGGTTTTCCGGCAATGTTGTACAGTTTTCACATCCAAGCGAACGATATCCCTTTTTATATGCCTTATTAACAGGTATGTTATGTATAGCTGTATACCTCCAAACATCTAGCTCGGTAAAATCTTTAATAGGATTAACCTTAACAGTATCTTTATCAAACTCAATATACTGGGAATCCCGCCTTGTATCCGATTCAGTCACCCTCAAACCGGTTATCCAAGCATCATAACCATTTAAAGCCTTCTTAGTAGCCTCAACCTTAACTTCACCACAACAAACAGAAACATCTTCAAAAGCTCTCTCTGGTTGAACAAAATTAAACTCACGATAATTAACGTCGTATTTATCTAAAACAATATCCCTAAGCTCTAAAGTCTCATCAAACTCACTATCACTCAAAACACTAAAAACATCAGGCCTGTCAACAACCCTCAAAGCCAGATGCATAGTAACCATACTGTCTTTACCAAAACTATTAGCAATAGTTACTTCACCAAACCTATTATAACAATATTCAATAACTTTAAGGGCCCTATCAACCTTTTGACTAAGTGTATCCACTTCCCCACTTAAACCAAGTTCTTCAACCAAATTAATTGATTTAGACAAAATTACAAACCTCCAATAACACAATATATCAATCTAACAATTTATTTCAATCCATCATATCGATACTTAAAGCAACAACCTATACTTTCAATTATTGAAACTAACACTAAAAACCTATCCAAACCAAAAAAAACCAACACCAAAATAAAAACCAACTAAACAAACCCAACCAAAACCTAATAAAATAATTTATATAAAACAACCAATCTATTTTATACCTAGTTTTTAAGTGTTTTCGATAGGCCTATATGTTTTTTGAGGTTTATTTTGTTGTTAATTATGTTTTTTGAGTTTTATTTTGAATTGGACTCCACCTAAATCTGATTTTTTGCATTTTATTGATCCATCGTGGTTTTCAATGATCTTTTTAGTTATGTACAACCCAAGGCCGGTTCCTTCTCCTTTGCTATAGCCTTGGTTGAATATTTTATTTCTTTTTTCTTCAGCAATTCCTTCACCATCGTCTTCTATTGTTATCGTGCAGCCGTCTTCTCTTTTTTCTGTTGTTATTTTTATTTTTTGGCATTCTGAGTGGCGTATTGAGTTTTCGATTATGTTGTAGATTGCTTGTTTTAGTAATGACCCGCCTTCAACCTTACATCCTTGTGTTTTTTTCTTTATCTCTATGTCTTTTCTTTCTGCTTGGTTTTTTATTTCTCTAATTACTTCGTTTAATAGTTTTTCTAGTTCAATTTCTTGTTTTTCGGAGGTATTTTCAAGTTCTATTATTGTCTTAACTTTCTCTATGATTTCGCTTGATTCTTCTATTGATTTAATGGCTTTCTCTAGATGTTTTTTATTTTCTGTGGGGATTTTTTCTTTTTCGATTAGTTGTAGGTATCCTTTAGCGACCTGGTTTTTGTTTTTTACATCGTGTCTAAGTAAGCTGTATAGAAATTCCTCTCTTTTCTCCATCTCTTTAAGTTTCGTAATATCTTTGTATTGCCATAGATGTCCGTTTTTTATATTTTTTCCTTCCTCTTTGATTGGTATGTAGTCTCTTAAGAGTATACGGCCATCTTTTAACGTTATTTCTTCTCCTTTCCTTTTTTTATTGTTTTCTATGAGTTTTTCAATACCTTCTATAAACTTATTTGGATCATTAAACTGGTTTTTAGCTTTTTCTGCAATTTTTTGACAATCTTCTCCTATTAATAGGGATTTTTTTGGTATGTTGAATATTCGACATAACTCTTTGTTGGCGTATATTATTTCTCTATCCATGTTTTCGAATAGAATACCGACCTCTTGTTCTTCCATCAATGTTTTTAGACGGGATAGGGTTTTCTCTAGCTCTATTTCTTTATTTTTCATCTCTGTAACGTCATGGGAGGTTCCTAAAATCAAATCAACACTACCTTCTTTTATTATTGGAGTAAGTTTAGTTACTGCGTATACATCTCTATCAGGCAGTTCTACACGCTCTTCATAAGTAATTGTGTTTTTAGTTTCAAGACATTCACGGTATCTTTCCTCAAGTTTTTCTCCAATTTTTTCTCCAAAAACATCGGTCGGCGTTTTACCTTTAACCTCGGTTGTTTTCTTCCCAATTAACTGTTCTTCATAAGGATTAAGTCGCTTAAACCTGAATTCATTGTTTTTAACTTCCACTAAAAAAATACTGGTCTCTACGTTGTTAAAAACGGTTTCATATTCCTTAGATAGTTTTTTTATCTTTTCTTCATACTCGACCCTATCTGTGACGTCTCTTAAGTGTTCGATAATGAACTCTACCTCATTATCCTCATTTAAAACCGGATTAGCTGTTACTGAAAGATATTTATCGAATTCAGGTTGATATTTATCGATTTTAGTTATCTCTTTCTCTTCAATGGCCTGATTGGTTGGACAAATACGACATGGGCCCTCTCTACCCAATAATTCATAACATTTCTTGCCTTTAACTTCCTCTGGAGAAATTCCGAGAGCTTCATATCCTTTTTGGTTGTATCTAATTATAGTGTGATCAGGTAATTGGAAACCGATTATGTCCTGTACGCCGTCTAACATACCCTCCAACATCCTGGTTTTCTCCTCAATTTCCCTCTCCCTCTCCAACCTCTCGGTAACATCGATTCCCGAACCAAAACTCCCAATAATACTATTTTCATCATTTTTCAATGGTGAAATCCGCCATGAAACCACCTTTTCAACACCATTATCTACAACCAAAGGTATCTCAATCGATAGGTCTTTCTCACCATCTAAAACCCGGTTATGGATCTCTAAAGCAGTTTGCTTTTCTCTATCACCTATGTAGTTAAACCAGTTGTCTCCTATTAAATCGTCTTTATCCGTTTTTAATAACTCACTTGCCTTTTTGTTGGCATCAAGTATAACTCCGTTTTCATCTATAGCGACCATGAGAACTCTAGCGGTCTCGAAATATTTCTCAGCCCTTTTTTCTTCCTTCTTTAACTTTTTTTCAGTTTGTTTTTTATCAATTGCTTCTTTTATTGCGTGTTTTAGCTCCATGAACTGGGTTTTAGGATCTCCTCCTTTCTGCAGATATCTATCCGCCCCTAAGTTAAGGGCATCCATAGCAACCTCCTCACGACCCTTACCAGTAAACATAATAAAAGGTATGTCACTACCAATTTCCTCTCTAACCTCCTTCAATAACTCCAAACCATCTATACCAGGCATCTGATAATCCGAAACCAAACAATCATAACCACTAAAAACGTCTAAGGCCTTTCTAGGGTCAGAAACAGTATCAATTGATAGTTCTTCGTCATTAAGATAGATAGAGGTCAACTCTAAAAACGATTCGTCATCATCAACCAACAAAACCCGATATCCAGTATCTTCAAATTGACTTACCATATAAACCACACCAATAACCTATCTAACCCAAAAACTAAACTATATAAACCAATCTATTAAAATAAACACATATTTTTTTAATCAAATAATATAGAGAATGGTTATAGAGATTTTTCTTAATATGTGTCGACTACAAATACCGGGAGGGTTGAGCACTTTAATACTTTTTCCGTTGTGCTTCCAAGAATTAACCGATCAATACTGCCCTCACCATGACTACCCATAACAATTATATCTATATCGTTATCTTCCGCATACTTAATAATTTCTTTACTTGGTTTCCCAGCCCTAACACTCTGAACAACCTCTAAACCACGTTCTCTAGCTTTATCAACTATTTTCATAGTTGGTTTTTTCAACTTTTTCTCAGTTTCACTATCACTAGGCATCTTCCCAGCCTTCAAATCCTCAACAACCTTCTGACTCACAACAGTACCATCAGAAATCTGAACGCCTCCCCTCATCACAGGTGGCATAACCCTATGAACAACATAAAGCACATGAATTTCACTATCAAACTTCTCTGCAACATTAAAAGCATGTTCACAAGCAATAAGACCTGCTTCACTCCCATCAGTAGGAACAAGAATCTTCTTATACATCTATCTCTCAACCCTTAAAAATATAATATACATCACCGTTTTTAACATTTTTCTAAAAAACACCCCACCTCCTAAAAAATTTGTTTGAGATTTAAGAAAAAACAAACAAAACATAAAGGTAACTCAAACCTAAAATGAATTAAGAAAACTGGTTGATCTATGAAGAAAAAAACCCTAGCTACAACACTAATCTTGATTATATTAGTAATAGTGTTAGGTGTTTTCTCCGGAATAACCTATCAAGAAACCTTAGAACAAGAACAAGAAATACAGAAATTGGAGGAAAACCTACATAACCTATCTAAAGACTACAGTGATCTACTCGAGGAACATGAAAACTTGGAGGGTGAACATCAAGAGCTAGAGTCAGATTACAGTGAATTAACTGAAGAACATCAAGAATTAATCAATGAGTTTAGTGAACTAGAAACTGACTATCAAACCCTTTCCCAAGAATATGAGATATTAAAAGAAGAACTAGCTTTTGGGTCAACAGAATACTATGCATTAGGTATAAAAGATGATGAGGACGAAGGAACAGTTAGTTCGTTAACCGCTAAAATAATTCAGGGAGAAGGCTCGATTTACATAGATGTAACCAACCATATATTCGGCGAAACAACACAGAAAGCAAGCCAGACCTCAATCGTTGTCGCAAACCAATACACAGACCTTGATCTGAACAATGACTACAGCGCACTGATATCCTGGGGTACAGACGCAGACATAATAGATGGTCCAAGCGCTGGAGCAGCTGAAACCCTAACAATAATATCAGCAGCAAACAACCAAGAAATAGACACTGAAATAATGATAACAGGAACAATCAACCAAGACGGGACAATTGGAGCAGTAGGAGCAATCGAAGAAAAAGCCAACGCCGCAAAAGAACATGGTGCACACACAATCCTAGTCCCAGACGGACAACATGAAGAAATAGAAGGAATCGAGGTAATCGAAGTTACGGACATAGAAGAAGCAATGGACCACCTCGGACTAAAATAAAAACCCAGATAAAAAAATATTTATGAAAAGAGGGCCAACCCCTCCACTCCACATCATTTAAAGCCAAACCAAACCTTTAAAATGGCATTATCTTATATTCGCCATTTTCCTCAACTAAAATTAACTGCATTGGTGTTTCTTCATCTTCACCATCTTCCGTTATAGACACTTCAAACTCTGCTACTGTCATACCCATTTCCTCGTCTACTTCAGTATTAATATCACCGATGAGTTCTATTTTTAAATCTGTTTCCTCAAATTCATTGACCGCTTGCTCGGCATCTTCTTCGGTTATTTCAACTTGTTCTGAATGGACTTCCATAAGTAGTTCTGCATCTCTATCGTTTATTGCGTTTAAATAAGTTTCAACGGTTTCTTCCGGTGTATCGAAGCTTGCATCGCCTCACCGTTTTCCATACAACCTGTTACGACAGCAACTGAAGATATTAAGGCTAAGACTAATATTGCTGTCATTAGTTTTTTCTTCATTTTTTGTACCTTTTTTTTTTAAATTGGTTTTTTTGGTGATAAAACCCCTTGATATTGTTTTTTAGGGGTTGAATCTAGGTGAAGGGATGAATAGTATTTATGTTGTTGGGGGTCGCTAGTTTTTTTGGTATGAAGTGGGAGTGTGATAGGTGTGGTGAAATTCATAGGATGAATCCATCTAGATGTAAGAATTGTTCTTATACTGTTTTAACACCAAAAGGAGAAGAGAAATCTAGGGTTAATAGAAATCAATTAATAGTTTTGTTAATGTTTTTAGTCTTGATTTTGTTGTTGGTTTTATTTTTAATTTAAAGTTTATTTCAATCGTTTTGGTAGACTATTTCTCCGTTTTTTAGTATTATTAGTTCTCCTTTTTTGAATTCTTTCCAGTTTTCGTTGGTTAGTCGGTTTGTAGCGGCTATGAATCCTTTTTGGTTTGGATCTGTTTCTCGATCTAGGTTTACTTTTAGGTCTTCGTCCATGAGTTTTATTTCACCGTATGGTGCTTCTCTACGTACGTAATAGAAGGAGTTATGTCCTCCTGTGTCGTGATAACAAAATAGGTATTCTCCGTCTGAAAAAATGCAGTTGAATTTTCCAAACTTATTGATTTCCTTCAATAGGTTGTGGATCCAACTGAAATTATTACTCCAATCCTTTATCTCTTTTTTATTTATTTTGTCTATTAGGTGGCAGAATGTATGTTCGGAGTCTGTTGAACCAATTGGTTTAAACCTACCCAGAGATAGTTCATCGGTCTCTTCAATTGTTCCGTTGTGAGCAAAGATATACATATCTCCATCAAGTTCTCGACTAAATGGATGACTGTTCATGTATTGTGGCTCTGCAATTGTTTTTTTACGAATATGAGCCAAAACCAGTTTTGAATTAATCTTCGGATAATCCCGTAAAAAACGGAAAAGATCACTACTACTGGCCTTAATAGGCTCTTTAAAAATCTGAGCAGATTGGTCAGGATAGAAACCAATACCCCAACCATCCGGATTATCCTTATCACTATACCCAAAACCACGAACCGATAAAGAAGGTCTTACCAATTGATTAAAACATAGACCAAGCAACTCACACACAAAAAACACCTATTAAACTAACTAAAATTAAATTTAAACAAAACAACAAAGAAACCTATACTAAATCGAATTAAATAGTTAGGGCTTCCTTTAGATAGTTTCAGTTTACATAAATAAAAAAATTTCCAACATATAAAAAGTGAGCCATAGAGAGTTAGAGGTTACGGGGTTTCTTTAGATCTATTTGAAGGTTGTTTCTTTGTTTTTTGTTGGTTGAGGTTTTTTTGTCTGTTGATTGTCCATTTTGCGAGTATTTCTATTTCTTGTTCATGCATTTTGTTCCAATCTAAAGTTAGGTGTTTCTGTTTTTTGTTTTTTTTAATTTTGAATTGTTCTTTTTTGAAGTCTGCTATTATTGTTAGGTTTATTTCTTGTTTTTTTGGTTTGTTTGGTGTTTTTGTATTGCTGATTTTTGTTTCCTCCATGTTTTTCGGGTTTTTTGTGTTTTGGGGGTAGAGAGGTTGGGAGGGTTTTTATGTCTGATGAGTCCCTCCCTTAATGAGGTTTAAAGATCTTGGAGTTTTTTTGTGGTTGTTTTGGTTTGGTTAGGTGTTTAGTTCTTGTAGTTCTGGGTGTTTTTCTAGTGCTTTTTCGTATGTGTATAGTAGTACTGGTGTCCAGTGAGGTTGTTGAAATCCGTTTTCTGGTTCTGGTTTTTTTGCAAGTGGTAGGTTTAGTCCTCCGCCTTCTGCCATGTATGGGACTGGGTGTGTTGGTATGTACATCAGTTCTTTTTGTTCGATTAGTTCGTTTATTATTTCTGTTAGTTCTTTGCTCATTTCGGCCCAGAACACTAGGTTTGGGTCTTCTGGTGCTGTTAATGCGTATTCTCCGTCTACGTTGATTTTTTGTTTTAGGAGTTTTTTTAGTTCTATGAATGTTGTTCCGTTGTTTTCAGCGATGTAGTTACGTAGTATTTTTTTTATTTCTTTTTTTGTTTCCATTTTTATCTCCTTTTTTTGGTTGGGGCAAAAAGGGTGTTTCCAAGGGAGGGTCGGGGGAATTTATCTGTGGGTTTTCTCCCTTGGAGTTATTTGTCGGTTTGGTTTAACCGATTTTATTCCTTTTTTGATATGACGCCCAAACATAATTAAAATCTTCTTGATATAAAACAATTTCCCTTGAAAAACTGTTTTGTTAAATCAAACCATAAAACCACCATTCACCTACAGATTGAAAGCGAGAATACCTTGGGGTAGACCCAGAAACAGTTAACAAAGAGCTATAGGCCCTGATAACAATAATTAAATACCTTAACATACAGAGGTATTTATTGGTTGTTTTAAGGGTCTGCTTTAACATAAAACTGGTTCTATGGCTTTCAAAAAACTGTCTATAGCTTGGAGCAACATCCTAAAACATAGTCAGATATATCTTGAAAACGCGATAAGCAGTAGGAAAAAGTTAGTGCCAATGTGCAAAAAGAGGGCTATCGAAGAGAAATAGAGTACATTAAAAATACACGTATCCCCCGGAAGGTAACTATCAACTATTGATTTACCGCTCGAAATCATGGTTCGTAGAAAGCAAACACCTCTTGAACAAGATAAAGCCCCCTACATAAACTCCTCCTCTTTATGGCGGGGTATGTCACTTGTTTAAGAAATTGAATGTGGATTTAAATGGCTTTAGAAATGTTTTTAAGATTTTTTTAAGGATGTATGCGGTTTTTCTGAAGAAAGCCTTGACGTAATGGTAGATGTGTTTATGCATTGCAGCTCTCTTTCCAGTGATTTTGGTTCCACCATTGTTGATCGTTTCTAAAACCTCTTGTATCTCGACTTCTGATAATGATTTTTTATCTTCGAACGTTATTTCGGTGTAGCATTTGCCTATTGTACCGAGGGAGTGTGCATCACTGGCACCAATCTTTGTATATCCATGTTTTTCGGCAAATTTTCTAGCTCTCTTGTTCTGGATACCGGTGAAGAACCAGGCATTCAATGTCTCAATTGCGTCACATTCATCTATGTTTTTTTTACGTACACCATGTCTGCTTTTCTGGAATGGGTGGGGGATGATTGCGACGCCACCTTCTTCGCGAATACGTCTGACGGTTTCGTTTATTGGTAAACCTGAAGGTATTCTTTTATCAATTCCGATTCCAAGAAGATGGCCATGTCGAGTGCTGATCTCGATTCCAGGGATAACCATTAAATCTTCTATGTCTTCTGCAAGTTCACATCCTTTAAGTGAATTATCAATCTTATTATGGTCTGTTATAACTATTACATCGATATCGATGTCGGCTGCTTGCTCAATAATTAATTCAACCGGCTCCTTTCCGTCGAAGGAATCTTCGGAGTGAACATGAGGGTCTACTTTTAATTTCAAAACTTCGTTTTCAGGTTCTTTTTCGAACAAAACAGTTTCCCTCTAGTTATATTTAGCTTATTTTTGCTATGTATTTTCCAGTCTCTGTTTTTTTGATTATGTTGCGTCTTCCAGTTTTTTCTCGTGTTATATATCCATTTTTTTCTAGTTTGTCTAGTATTCCTCTGTTTAAACGCATTATTAATTTTTGTTTCTTTTTTCTATTTAGGTCTTGATATCTGCCTTTGAATTTATATCTACTGTGTTTTTTTGATAGTTGGTTGAGTAGGTCATCTGTTTTTTGTGGTCCTTTTTTGTCTAATGTTTTTAATACGGTTATGGCTTCTTCGCTTGGTTTTTTAAAACTTAGGTTTTTTATTTCTTGTATTTGGTTTGTTTCGACGATGCTTAGTCCATGTTTGTTTTTCTCTTTTTGGCTATCTGGGTATCGGTCGGCTTTTACGTAGTATGTATTGATGTCGTGGTACATGCCTGTTAGTGTTGTTGCTACAGCTGTTAGTCGGCCTGCACCTGAGATGTTTATGTAGATTCTGGAGCCGTTGGTTTTTTCTTTTTTAATTAAACTGCTTGTTTTGTCCATTACGTCGATTAGATTGAAGATATCTGTATCGTGGATTTTGAACTCGATTTTTAGTTTATTTAGTTTTTGTTTGATTTTTTTGGTGTATTTTTTTTGTTTTTTGTATAATCTGTGTCCGTGTTTCTCGCTGTCAACGGTTAGTATATGTATTCGGTTAGCAGGATATTTTTCAAGTGGCTGTATTACCCTATCTATCTCGAATCCAAGCGGGGTTATGTGAACGATTTCTTCCATTTCTAAACCACATTTATTTGTTATATATGTTAACGTGAATATGTTTATGTTTTTTTGTTTAAAAACATAGTAATAAGGATAGAATAAACCACCCATCTCTTTAGGAGTGATATAAATATGAAAGAATATGGAGTTGAAGTTGATCCAGAAGAATGTGAACATGAATGGATGCCATACGAATTAGGAGCCATCAAAACCGGTGGAGGATTAGGAGCAACCCAAGCAACCGCCTTCCAGATATACAAAGCAATATGCCCTAGATGTGGCAAACTAAAATCCCTATATGAAATGGCTAGACGTAAAGAGTTTGAAAAAGAAATGGAAAAACTCCATCAACAAAAAAACAAAAAATAACCACTCCCATTTTATTATAGAGAAGTGGGCTAGGGGTTTTTGTTGTGTGGCTGCGTATACTATAGATGTGTGTTTTGATGGAGGTATGTCAGGCTCTTTCTATTGATGAATTATTTGATTTGGTCCGGGATTATGACCTTGTTCTCACCGTTGAAGCACCTCTAGCCGATTCATTAAACAGTCGTGTTGAACAGGCTTTTTTAGGTGATTTCGCCACAACCCCACGTCGCTATGTGTATACAGAATCAAAAACCGATTTGATGAATAAAAAAGAACTATTCCATCACATCGATAATGAACTGGAGTTCGGTTGGAAAAAAACAGCCTACCTACTTGAAGAGATAATCGATTGTTGGCTCGAGACCGGTAACCCCCACAAAATCTTAAATTATAATCAATACAATCGAAGTGAAGTAAAGAAGATATTAGATATATTGTTAACTACAAGAAATATCTATCGAGCGATGGATAGATATAGAATAACCGGTTCTAGTGTCGCTGTCGTTGGTTTTCATCAATTTAAGGAATTGGATAAAAAATTACTACCAGATAGTTTTGATAAAATAAATGTATTCAAAGAATCTAAAACAACTTTACCACGTTTTAATGTATTTAATTCAGGTATAGAGATCGTTCAAGCGTTATCTAAAAATGTCTCTAAAAATAATGCTGGAGACACCGCTTTTGTCTTAAACCAATCAAGTAGATACCAACCATTAGTTATGTCGATGCTTGAATCTAAAAACATCCCCTACCTAACCCAACGGGACATAAATGAAAACATCGA
Organism: Methanonatronarchaeum sp. AMET-Sl; assembly: GCF_029854155.1. Taxonomy (NCBI): domain Archaea; kingdom Methanobacteriati; phylum Methanobacteriota; class Methanonatronarchaeia; order Methanonatronarchaeales; family Methanonatronarchaeaceae; genus Methanonatronarchaeum; species Methanonatronarchaeum sp. AMET-Sl. The sequence goes on from NZ_CP122958.1 coordinate 715,698, forward strand.
TTTTAGAAACTTCCATTCACTCTGTCGAACCGCAACAACACAAAAACGATTTAAGGTAGGAGAACTCCAGCCATTACTAAAAAACCTAGATATAGATATCAACCGTCAATACAACCAGAAATACATCGACTCAATAGAATCAGAAAAACTCCAACAAATCCTTGAAAAAACCAAGGACTCAACTATAAAAGAAGCACTCAACCAATATACCCAAACCATAGGCCGGAAATTAAACCAGATAACCGAGTTCTATAGAGAAGCCGGTTTACTTGATTCAGTTATAACAGAAGAGTTATTAGACCTGGTTGAGTTCTACCTCGATGTCTTCGATATCAATTGGGAAACAGATAATTATGGCGGCGTCCTATTCGTTTCACCCAAAAACATAGCCTGGGTAGACAGACCCCAGATATTCCATATCGGAATGAATAGTGAATGGAGCTCTAAAACACCAACCAAACCCTGGATAGACAAAAACAAATACCACCAAACCAAACTCAAAAACTTCAAGATATTGATCCAAAACCAAAACAGCTACTACATGGTGCAAAACAAACACCAAAACGAAGAGGTCACTCCATGCTATTACTTCAACCAAATACACGACAAAGAGTTCACAAAATTCACCGACCTACCCTACAGAAAATACGGTGAAAAACCCACTCAAAAACTCCAGGCCTTCAATAAAAAAGACCTAAACATCAAACCAAAACAAATAGATCTAATCAGCCAATCCGACCTCAACAAACTGGTCGAATGTCCAAGAAACTACTACTTCAATAAACTAATACCACTCAGTGAACAGGACTACTTTAAAAAAGGCCGTCTATTCCACGACTACGCCGAATTCTACCACAACCACCCAGAATACACAGATAAAAACCAACAAAAATTCATCAAGTATATGGTATCCGAGATGGAGCCATTGGTAGAAAACCAATACCTCCCCATACTAAAAACCGAGTTCATCAATGGAACACAAAACATAAAGAAATACATCGATGAAAACCAAGTTCAAGAAACCAAACCCAATGGATATACAAAAAACAACTACAAAGATCAAAACATTTTCTCAACAAAAACAAACAAACCAATAACATCCGGACTAACAGAAGTTTGGTTTGAAGACCGAGAACTAGGTTGTCGAGGAAAAATCGATCTAATAAAAAACAAAAAACAGTTGGTTGACTACAAAAGCAGTAAAAACAAAAAAACTAGCTCCAACATAATAAAAAACTCAAACATCGATATACTGAAAAACAAACCAAACTTCCAAGCCATCCTCTACTTAATGCACCACCGTAAAACACAACCCAAAACCGAGATAGACTTCATATACTACTACTTCCTAAACAACATCGAAAACCAGATACAAGGCAAATCCAATTACAAAAATAACATAACAAAAATAACATACTACCCAAACACATTCCAAAAACAAATAACCCAGAAAACAGCCTACAACTGGCTATGCAAAACCAGTAAAACAAGAAAACGATTCCTAGAGAAAATTGGGCCAGAAAACTACCAAAAAGCGATGGAAAAAATAACAATATCTAAAAAAGCAGAGTACGATAAAGACCTGCTAACCAAAGAATGTCTAGATGAATTAAAAAACAACTACAGTAAGTTTCTAGAAATCGGTAGAGGCAAAGACGTTACAGCCAGACAACTAGAAAAAAGAACAAATGGTTTATTACGTAAATTAGTGGATTATCGCCTTAATAACTACTTCAAAGAAGATATAGATCGTTTTGAAATATTTCTAAATAAAAAACTCACAGAACTAAATAAATATAAAAGGTCTAGATTTCCAGTTGGAGAACCAGATTTCGATAAATTGGATTATCCAGATTTAATAATAAAATGATTAAACCAAACAATAAACAAAAAGAGTTAATAGAACAACACGACGGAATCTACCTAGTCGATGCCGGACCTGGTACCGGTAAGACCTACAGCCTAACCGAGAGATACATACAAATACATCAAAAAGGCATCGAGCCAGAAAATATATTACTAATAACATTCACAAGAAACGCAGCCAACCAACTAAAAGAAAAAATAATACAAAAATCCAATATAAATCCATCAAAAATACAGGACGCAGCAATAACCACATTCCACAGCCACTGTAAAAACAAAATCGAATCAAATGGATTCAACACCCCCCAACACCTAGGGCTACAAGACCACATAACAAAAAACACCCGCACCCTAGAAAGCCAGGTATTAGAAAACCGACATTTCAATCGGTTCTACAGCCAATTCAAAAACCAACACCCAGAATACAAAAACCAATACAGAGTGGTTAACAACCCAAACAACCTGCTCCACCTAATCAAATCACTAGCAGTGAAAGGAATCATCCCCCAAAAACATGGATGGTACCGCAACTCCGGAAAACACCTCGATGGCGACCTCCAAGAACTTAAAAACAAAATAGAGAAACAAAACAAACCAAGACCAGGTAAAAACGGCCCTAAACAATCAGAACTCAGAAAGAGATTAAACACATATAAAAACAAATGCTTCACCCAAAACGCACCCACCAACCAAGAAATACGAGGCGGTAGGGCCAGCAAACAGGTCACACCAAAATATATAGAGAAAGCAATCAACGAAGACCGTAGAAACCTAAAAAAATATATACACGACATCTACCACGAATACCTACAGTACGCCCTAAACAAAAACTACCTAAACTTCAGTTTCTACCTACTTTTCGCATACGTAATGTTGGTTGAAAACCCAGAACTACAGAAACAACAAGGATACAAATACGTAATGATAGATGAATTCCAAGACACAAACGAAATACAACTAAAACTAGCATTACTCCACGCAAAAAAAGGAAACCTCTGCGTCGTTGGAGACTGGAAACAAAGCATATATAGCTTCCAGTACGCAGATGTCCAAAACATCCTTCAATTCAAAAAAAGACTCAGAAAACATAAAAAAACCCTAAACAAAGACCACCCCCGAATAAACTACAACACCGAAAACATCAAAAAAACCAACCTAAAACAAAACTACAGATCAGGCCAAAAAATAATCGATTTCGCCGAAACAGCCCTAACACTAAAAGCAAAACAAAACGAAAAAATCGAAGAAAAAAAGATCCAAAACCAAATAACCAAACTAAAATCCCAAAAACCCCATAAACCAGAAATCAAAGCAATACACAGCGAAAAAGAAAAACAAACAATCCTAACAAAAATACAAGAAATAACCCACAACCCCGAATACACAATCAAACCAAAAACAAACGACCAAAAACGTGAATTAACCTATAAAGACATCGCAATACTAACAAGAACAAGAAAATTCGGACTCGAACTACAGAAAAAAGCCAGACAACATGGAATACCAATCGCCTACGAAGGAGGAGTCGAACTATTCAAAACAAACCCCGCAATCCTCCTACTAGCATGGCTAAGAACAATCCAAGACAGAGACACAAAAAAAGGATGGGCAGTAATACTTGAAAACACCGGCTACACACTAGACGAAGCCAAACACATACTAAAACACAAAAAATACCCAAAAAACATGACCCAATTCAGACAACAACTCCAAGAAATAGAAACACTAACAGGAATAGCCCGCAAAATATTCGACCAATACCAAATCGACAACGCCTACTCAAACAAAACCATCGAAGTCATAGACAACGTCTTCAAAAACAGCTACCTAAACCTAGGAGAAATAATCCATTTCATAGAACAAAACATCCAAGAAGAAGAAACATACGAAATTGACAGTAAACACAGAGAAGACCTAGCAACCATACAGACAATACACACCGCAAAAGGCCTCGAATACCCAGTCATATTCATATCAAACGTAAACCAACACAACTTCCCAACCCAAACACACAGCAAAGGCCGAATAACATACAACAACCTAACCGGAATACGCCAAAAAAAGATCTACAATAAAAAAAACCAACCCTACCTATACGACAACTGGAAAACCCACATAATAAACAAATCAATAAAAAAAGACTACAACGAAGAAAGAAGACTGATGTACGTCGCAATGACAAGAGCAAAAAAATACCTATACATAACCGCAGACACAAAAAACAAAAGCCAGTTCTACAAAGACCTAAACCTAAACAAAAAACAAATCAAACCAGACATCAAAAAAACCCCAAAACAAAAAACCCAACCAAACCAATTCAAAACAAAACCAACCAAACAAAAAACACCAATAAAACTACCAATAACCAAAGTTATCAATAAAACAAAATCAAAAGGCCGAGGAACAAAACACGGAATAAACCTACATAAATACGCAGAAAAATACATAAACGGCCTCGAAACCCAACCAAAAAACCAAGATGAAAAAAACGTCAAACAATTCATAGACCAACTAAAAGGAACCAAAATCCCAGAAAAAAAATGCACACTACCCCTCCACATAAAAAACACAAAAATAATACTAAACGGCAAAATCGACTTAATACACAAAACAAACAACAAAATAGAAATAATCGACTACAAAACCGAAAAAAGCAAACAAACCAAAAAACAACACCAAACACAAATAAGCCTATACTACCACACACTCAAACAAATATACCCAGAAACAAAAATCACCCCAATCATATACTACACACAAACCAACCAAAAACAAACAATCAAACCCCAACCAATAACAAAACTAAAAAAACAAATAACCCAAACACTCAAAAAACAACAAAAAACACAAAAATAAAAACCCACTTAACCCAGAAAAAAAGGTTATCCAACCCCAAAACTAACACTCCTCCAATCAGGGAGAGGTTACTTCACAACTCCAATAAAACCAAAGAAGGATAATTAACTGAAGGCCCAACCGACGAAAAAACACTAGATGTAACAGATAAAAAACCTACATAACGAACCGAACCAACATACCTTTCAACACCACCAACAGCATCTCTAAAAACCTCTGGCACCCCACTCCTCAAGTTATATAGAGGTAAGGCCTCAGATAAACGATTAAAAACCTTCAACAACCTCCCAAACAAAAAACCCTGGTTACCTAAAAAAACAAACAAATCCAAAAACAAATCCCCAACCAAATCACACTCAAACTCTAAACCCCTTAAATCCCTAAAATAATCATAAAGATGGTTAGGCAGTTCTTGATAATTCTCACTCCAACTATAACCCTCAACACCCAACCCATCAATCTTACTTAAAAACTCATCAACACCCAAAATATCTTTTTTACGGCCACGATAAAAATCAAGAACCCCCATAGCATTATCAACATCACTCAAACGACCTAGAGAACCCGGATAATAAACCTCACAACCCAGTTTACCCGACAAACTCCCTAAATCACCATACACATCACCCAAAACCAATAAAGAAGGATCCAAAATAACCTTATCAATAAATATACTGGAACCATCAACATCCAGTGAATCGAAAAAACTTTGATAACCACTCTTCATAGTCCTAACCTAATATAAAACAAACAATATAATTAACTTTTGTGAGAGTTTGAGAGAGCAGTAACCCCACTCCTCCTTAGGGAGAAAAGGATGTCACTAGTTTCCATCAAAAACCAAATAAAACCCCACAAAAACCCATCAACCATCCATAGTAAGTTCTACAGGCGGTAGAGGGAGAGTGCCTCGGGCCTCGACCCCGAGGTAGTTCACATCACCTCTATCTTTCACCCTACCGATATAACCTGTAACAGACTGTTTATGTATCACACCGAGCACAGGAACATCACTCTCTAGGACTCTCCAACACCATTCTTTAAATACTTCACTATAAACCTCCATAGGACCTATTTCATCAACTACAACGACATCAGATTCTTCAATCCCCCTTTTGAAACTCTCTCTTGAAACTCTATCCACACTAGATATATCCACCCTATATTTACCTACCTTAGGCCCTTCCTCTTGATCTATATGGGCTAACACTCCTGACCTACCACTCAATACATCGATTATCTTGAATCCTTTTCTACGACCATTTTCCCGAATCTCTGGACAATAAACACCACCAACAACATCCCTATCTCTCAATTCATCAACAACCTTCATCAAAACAGTGGTCTTACCAACACCAGGACCTCCAGTAATAAAATAATTACCTACCAAAAAAACCACCCAAATAGTTTAAATTGAATTACCTGTCTCACTTTTCTGCAATCCAAATAGGGATGGAGACAAAAACCAACAACAAACCAACAAAAAACAAAGTTGAAACAAATCCAGCTATAGAAACCTCAAAGGATGAAAAAACAGAAACACCTAAAACCAATGACAATAAAATAGAAGACAAAACCAAAAACAGGCCCAGGAAAATTAAATTCAAAGGAAAAACACGCATATAACCAAAAAACATGACTAACCACCCTCTAATAAACTATAAAACCCTATTTTTTTACTATAAAACCCTCTTTAAACCCTAAATACCCCTATATCTATCTCTAAGTTCAATTTGAATAAAGGTTTTTTGGGGAAGTTTTTATTCTGCTTCCCCTTTTCTGGTTGGGTTATTTTATTCTGTCGATTGTTAGATTGGGTTGTTCTCTGTTTACACATCGACCGTTTCCGTTGTTCATGACTTGAGAGCTGTTAACTCCTGTCATGATTGCCATTACTCTTACTTTTCCATCGTAGTTCTCGTTTATTCTGGCGCCCCAAATGACGTTTGAGTTTGAGTCGAGTTCGTATGTTAGTTCTTGAGCTACACTCTCACTTTCTTTTAGTGTGAGGTCGGATCCACCTGTTATGTGTACTAGACAGCCGGTTGCTCCTTCGTAATCTACATCTAGTAATGGATGGTTAAGTGCCTCTCTAACTACTGAACCGGATTTGTCTTCTTCTCCGGTCTCTCCAATCAACATGACTGCTACTCCACCACAACTCATGATGGTTTTTACGTCGGCATAATCTAGGTTGATTAGCGATGGCTGTGTTATTGTTTCCGATAGTCCCTTCACCGTTTCCGCTATTAATTGATCCATAACGCTGAATGCTTGTTTTATCGGTAGGTCGGGAACATAATCCAGTAGTCTATTGTTATCCAATACGATTGCGGTGTCTGCTTCTTGTCTTAATCTCTCAAGACCTCTTTCAGCCTTTTTAAGCCGCGCTCTCTCCACATTGAATGGTGTGGACACCATTCCGACAACGATAGCCCCCTGATCTTTAGCTACTTCAGCAACGACAGGTGATACTCCAGTACCTGTTCCACCACCCATTCCGGCGGTGATAAACACAAGGTCTGCACCCTCTAAAACATCCTCCAGTGTACCTCGAGCAGTTTCAGCCGCCTTCTCACCTAGCTCTGGATATCCACCGGCTCCAAGACCCTTAGTGAGAGACTTGCCAACCAAAATCCTTTTATCAGCCTTTATCATGTCGAGATGTTGTTTATCCGTGTTTATAGCAATAGTTTCTGCACCCTCAACACCAATCCGATAAAGCCTGTTAATAGTGTTGTTACCTGCACCACCACAACCAACAACCACTATCTGTGGCTTACCAAACTCCTCAAACTCCTCTATATTCTGATCTCTAAAATTAGTTTCTTCCGTACTGTGTTCCTTTGCTTGATTAATTAAGGAATCCATACTATCCATCCCCTCCAAATATTAATAACAATCCTCCAATACAAAATCCAAATCAGATTGCCAATATACACTTATAAATTCACAGATTAAATACCTTTGGGTATCCCCCCAAAAAACAAAAACCCCACAAAAACAAACCAACCACCCCAAAACACCAAAAAAACAACCAAACAAAAACTAACAACAAACCAATAATATAGTTAAATAAAACGAAATCAAGAACTAAAACCATTTGTTGGATAGATGTGTTTATATACTAATTTAGATTTAATAACTAATTAACTGTATTTAATTAATCGTTTTAGGTGTTTATTAATGAGTGTTAGTATCTCTAGTTTGGAAGATATCTTTAAAGATATTCATGCTGATTTCAAGAATATAGAGCCAGATAAGGTTGTAGTTGCTAACTGGGTTCGCTGGAAATGTAAATATGGATGCAAAGCCTACGGAAAACATTATTCATGTCCACCCCACACACCAACACCACAAGAAACCAAAGACATCCTACGAGAATACTCAATAGCATACCTCTTCAGGTTCAAAGACATCGAAACAGACCCAGAATACATAGATAAAGATAAACCCACCAGCTACAGCGAGATTATGGGAGGAGAAAAACCAAACCCAGAACACCTCCACCACTACTTCTACCCAGGCGTCAAAAAAGTATACGAAACAATGCCAAAAATAGAGCGAGAAGCCTTCATCAATGGATACTACAAAGCATTCTCATTCGTAGGACTACCATGCAGCCTCTGCCAAGAATGCGTAATAGAAGAAAAAAACCTACAAGAACCAACATCAAAAAAAGACTGCAAAAACCCAGACACAATGAGACCACCAATGGAAGGAAGCGGAATCGACGTAATACAAACAGCAAAAAACGCAGGATACAACCCAGAAATACTAACATCCAAAAAACAACCAATAAACCTCTACGGACTACTACTCCTAGAATAAACCAAACCAAGGCACCAAAACCAAAAAAACCCTAAAAAACAACACTATAGCCCTATCGTCAATGATAGGAGAACCCAACTCAATTTTTTATAAAAAAAGGGGAGGGAGGTTAGAGTACAGTAGCTATGCTGATAACTCCTAAAACTGCGAGTGAAACAATAACACCAGAAATCAAAACACCCAAGAAAATCACTAATGTAGCAGGAACCAACTTAAATCCAAATAAATAAGCAGCTGCAACACCGGTCCAAGCACCAGTAACCGGCAAAGGAATCGCAACAAACGGAATCAACCCTAACAAACCATAACGCCTAACCGAACCCTCAACCCGATCCCTAGTTCTACTAAAAACCCAATCAAAAAACCGGTCAAAAACACTAAAACGCCTCAACCAACCCTCAACCCTAGGCAAAAACTTCAACAAAAAAGGAACCGGAATCATATTACCAACAACAGAAAAAAAATAAGCCATAGGCAAAGACATCCCATAAACACCAACAGCAACAGGAAGCCCACCCCTAAGCTCAACAACAGGAAGCATAGACAAAATCATCGTCGCAAGCCAATCAGGCAACCCAACAAGCCACAAAGCAATATCCTCAACCACAAAACCACCACAATAAACAAACAACCCACAAACACATAAACACAACACCAAAAACAAAAAAAATAAGGGATGGATTACCCACCCCACACCAACTAACTACTTATTCGACAATGAAAGTCTCAGTGAACATTATATCCTTATCACCAACAGGATCCACAACCTCGATAATCACTTCATGCTCCCCCTCCATCCAGCCATCACTTGGAGGTTCATACTCGTTTGTAAACCATATTGTCTGAACCCCATCCAACTCATCATCAAACCATAAGTATTCATCGAAGAAAGGATCAACGGTTCCATCAGGCCATACAATCGTTACATACTGTTGATATTCCGCATACCCTTCTTCATCAAGTTCAAATCCCTCTATCTCAAAATAAAGTTCAACCCATTCATTAGATTCATAAACACCCGGATGTGGATCATAGTTCTGATAATCATAGACTTCGTTTACAAATGAGAAATCACCCACCTCTAACTCGAGCTCTGGATACTCAACGTCTCTAGGCTCTAAACCAACCTCGTACATAGCTTCCTCAATATGACTGACTTCAACAACATCTATTCCAGGCATATAGACAGATTGGCCTTCAGGTACTAAAACGGTTTCAAAACCCATTTCCTCTGCGGCTTCAACCTTTTCTTCCACACCACCAACAGCACCAATACTACCATCAACTTCAATAGTACCTGTAATCACTACTTCATCATCTAATGGTTGTTCATTAGCAGCAGAAATTATGGCGAGAGTTTGAGCGGCACCAGCACTAGGTCCACCAAGGCTAACAAGCTCACTTTTTGGATCAAAATCAAGATATACATCATGATCAGACTCTAAATCAAGATCGGTATGAAGGTCAGCTACATCCCGTGCATCAACAGCAGAACCTTGGGTATCTACTTCAAAAGCGGTGTTATTAATTTCAAGATGTATAGAGCCATCACCCGAAGCAACCGAGACATCTAAATCTCTAACAAAACCACTATCATCTAAATAAGTTAAATAATGATAACTCGAATCAAAACTCTTAGTCTCCTCCAACAAACTCTCATAATCCTCAGACAGTGATTGATAATTCTCCTTATATTGCTCGGCATCCATATACATAAAACCACTGAAACCAGCCAAACCCAAAGAAACCAAAACCAACAAACCAATAAAGATTTTTACAGACAACTTCATTTCAATAAACCTCATAAATCCTTTTTTCGCTAATCTGTATCTATTTGATTCTAATTATTTAAGAAGCTATTCTAACTGACTTATATCTCGAAAATATTAATTCAAGATATATAACTTTAATCCAGTATTCAACTTTATAACCAAAATTAAAGAGATATATAGTTATAGATGAAGAGAATACAGAATTGAATAACTTAGATTCCAATTGAACATGATATTTAATTATGGTAAAATTAGGGATAGGGAATTTAATTGAATTTTAATCCCCTATCCAATTATCAATTTTTTAGATTGCTATGTACCAATTGCCATCATCTTCAAATACGGCATCCATACGTAATTCTTGTTCTCCTTCAGCAGTTGTGAGGGAGAAAGTAACTACTGCATAACCATCCATACCATATTCATCGACAAAAGATTGATATTGATTTTCCCAGTAATTAACTTCATTTTCTAATTCATCTCCCTCGAGATCCATTACCTCTTGGATACCGTCTTCAATTTCAACTTCGTTGACCTCACCTACAGAGTCATAGTTTAAAGAAAAACTAGCTATCCACCAATCTATATCTCCTTCATCAACTTCTTCAAGCATATCTGGATGTAACAACTCTTCAACAGTATCTTGGTCACCTTCAACAGCTGCCGTTAAAAACTTTTCATAGGTTTCTTCGGCGGTTAGCTCATCGTTATTATTTTCTATACACCCTGTAACCATTACCCCTGAAATTAAGGCAACTATTAACCCTAGAACCAATATTCTTTTCATTGCAATCTACATGTTTTTTAAGTATCTTTCAGTATAAATCTTTTTTTTAAAAAGGTTAAACTATGGAGAGATAAATTTAAAGCTAGAACTTGTTATTAAGGGAATTTAAAAAATAAAAAAGAAGAGCTGATTTCAGCTCTTCCTGAGGTAGGTCAGGTTATTTTTTTATGCTTCAACTACTTCGAATGTTTTTGTGAATTCAAGTGGTGGAGTATCTCCCAATGTGTCTTGAACTACGAACTCTATTTCCCAAGTACCGGTATCCCATCCGGCTTCATCCCACCAGTATGGAGCGAACCATATTTCGACCCAATCATAATCGTCTGCAGGTAATGTATCTGCGTCTTCGTAATCAAGGTCCTCTACATGTTCTCCATCAGGGTTGTATACTGAGGCCTCGTATTCATATCCTACTTCTCCATCGACTGCCTCAAACCCAGCAACTGTAAAGTAGGTATACACATATATCTCATCGGTTGTATATTCAGCGTCTCTTTCTACCCATTCATCGGGATCCTCTGCTTCTTGGTCTTCAACGAACTTGAATTCCTCTAACTCTAGTTCGTCGTATCCGTTTAGGCATCCGGTTGTGGCGACACCGAGACCGAGTGCTAAAATCAATAAAACAACTAATATCTTTTTCATTTTAATTCACTGTTTAGCTTTATACTTATTTATATTATTTAATACCTATGTTGTAGATCTCTTTTTTTGTTTTCTAAAGCAGTATGTTGTATATGGGTGTTAACATGGTTAATTTAGGTTTATTAATAATTTTCTTAGTTGGTTTTGTTAGTTTATTTTAGTTGTTGGTTGGCGGTTTTTTCAACTTTTTCGGCTGGTACTTGTTTTACTTTTTTTGCTATTTTGAGTGCTGATTTGATTTGTTTTCTGGTCAATCCGGTTTCTATGGCTTTTGGTATATGGTGTTCTATACATGGTATGCAGTTGCTTCCTATAGCTGCGCCGATCGCTACCAACTCAATTTCCTTGTCAGATAGTTCTTTCATTTTATACTTCCTCAGAACTAGGTTTCTATTTATTATCTATTGTTTTGTTATAAGGTTATAGTTGGAATTTATTGAGGATTTAAAAGGAATTGGTTTTCTTTATTTTTTTGATAGGGTTTTTTGGGTTTTTGGTTTTTGTAGGGTTATGTCGAATCTGGTTCCTCCCATTTTGGAGTTTTTGGTTGTTATTTTTCCGTTGTAGTGTTTTATTATTTGTTTTACTAGGTATAGTCCGAGTCCGGTGCCTTTGTTTTTTCCTTTTGAGTAGCCTTTGTTGAAGATTTTTTGTTTTTCTTGGTCTGGGATGCCTTTTCCGTTGTCTTCTATGGTTATGGTTATTTTTGTTTTTTGGTTTTTTGTTTTTATTTTGATTTTGTTGGCGTTGGAGTGTTTTATTGAGTTTTCTATTATGTTGGTGAATACTTGGTTTAGTAGTGGGCCGGCGTTTATTGTTGTTTGGTTGGGTAGGTTGTTGTGTATTGTTGTTTGTATTTCTGGGTTTTGTTGTTGGATTTTTTTGAGTGTTTTGTTTAGGTTTATTGGTTTTGGTTTTTCTTGTCTGGCTTTTTGTAGTGATTTTATTTTTTCTGTTATTTTGTTGCTTTCTTTTAGGTTGTTTTGGGCTTTTTTGAGGTGTTCTTTGGTTTTTGGTGGTATTTCTTGTTCTTGTATTAGGTTTAGGTATCCTTGGGCGATTTGGTTTTTGTTTTTTACGTCGTGTCTTAGTAGGTTGTGTAGGAATTTTTCCCAGTCTTTTCTTTTCTTTTGTTCTGTTATGTCTTCGGCGGAGCATATTACGTATTTGACTTCGTTGTCTTCGATTTTTGGTGATTTGGTTATTGATAGTAGTTTTTTTCTCTTGTTTTTGGTTTTTATCCATTCTTTTGTTTGGATTGTTTTCTTTTGGTTGAATACTTTTTTATTGCTTTCTATGCAGGTTTTTATTTCTTGTTTTGTTAGGGGTAGTTGGTGGATTGGTTTGTGTTCTATCTCTTTTTTTCCTTTGTTTAGGAATTTTGCGTGGGCTTTGTTTACTTTTCCGTATGTTTCTGGGTCTTTTAGGTACCAGATTTGGTGGTCGATGTTTTCGAGTAATAGGTTTTTTTCTTCTTCAATTTGTTTGCGTTCTGTGATGTCCCACCAAGCTCCAACAACCTTTATCACGTTGTTTTTTCTTGAAATAACGGTTTGGTGGTTGTTTATCCAGTGATAATCACCATTTTTATCTCTGAATCTATATTCATCGATCGAGCTGTCTTTTTCTTTTATTTTTTGTATTTTTGAGTTGAATATCTCTTTGTCTTCGGGGTGGATGCATTCTTGGTTTAGTTTTCTATTTTCTATGAACTCTTTTGGTTTGTAGCCTAAGACTTCCTGTACTTTTTCGTTTACATATGTGATTTTTTGTTCACCGTCTTTTATTATGTAGGAGTATATAACGGCTGGTGTATTTGATATAAGGGTATCTAAACGTTTTTTATTTTCCTTTATTTCTTTTTCTTGTTTTTTACGGTCTGTTATATCTATTAATTGCTCCACGACATGTTCAATCTCTCCATCGTCGTTGAGTATTGGGTTGCTACGGCAATATAGATATAAATCAAGTTCAGGTACATATTTCTCTATCTGCTCTAACTCCCCGGTATTAACGGCTTTTTTCGTTGCACATTCTTTACATTCTTGTTCCCGACCTAACAACTCATAACATTTCTTTCCTTTAGCCTCACCAGCCTCGATATCTAGTTTTTCGTATCCTGCTTTGTTGTATCGATTGATTGTGTGGTCGGGGTCTTGTATCGCTAATATGTCTGGGATTCCATCTATTATTCCTTTAAGAAGGTTTTTTTGGTTTTTTAATTCTTTCTCTGTTTCTTTTAATTCAGTTATGTCATCTACAATGATTTGAGCACCGGTTATATCTCCATCATCCTTAAATGGAGCGATATATATCTTGCTCCAAAACTTCTCACCCCATTTAGAGGTATACTCCATCTCGAAGTCAACAGTCTCTCCACTATCTAAACAATTCTCTAAAACCTCTGAAAAACCATGTTTTTTCAATAAACTGAAGTCAAGTAGGTTTATCTCCTTGGTTTTATCTATATCTGGAGAGTTTAATTGCTCTAACAACCGATCATTGATATACTCGATCTCCCCCTCCTTGTCACAGGTAAGTATTCCAACAGGGGCTTTTTCAGCAAGCCTTTGATACCTATCCCTACTCTCACGCAACTCTATTTCCGTTTCCTTGATATCTGTAATATCTCTAACCCATTCAACAAAAAACTCAACCTCACCCATTTCATCCAGAACTGGGATAACACGTAGATCGATAATCTCATTATCTGAGAGCCTAACTTGTTTCTTGATCGGTTCTTTAGTTTCAAACACCTCTATAGCCCTACAATCCGGACATACATCATCGAACCCTCGATAGGTCTTATAACACTTTGAACCCAAAACCTGTTTTTCTTCGGAGACAGCACCCCAACCATTCCAATTACTATAAACAATATTCATGTCAGGGTCATGGATTGAGATAAAATCAGGGACCAGACCCAACATTTTCTGGAAACGCTGCTCCCTCTTCTCAAGGGCCCTATCCGTCTCCAAATAATCAACTTCCTGCTCAATAGCCTTAGCAACCAAACTAAACAACGCATTAGGATCACCACCCTTCTGGAAATATCGGTCGGCACCTAAATTCAATGCATCAATAGCAACCTCCTCACGACCCTGACCGGTAACCATGATAAACGGTAAATCCAAACCCCGTTCTTCACGAAGAACCTTTAAAAAATCTAGGCCATCCATCTCAGGCATCTGATAATCACTAACAACAACATCAATAGACCCATCAACCAAATCTAAAGCATCATCAACACAACAAACAGTAGTAACATCAACACAACCCTTCTTCTCCAAGAAAATACTACCTAAATCCAAAAAACCAGGGTCATCATCAACAAACAAAACACTAACACTCATACCAAAACACCAAAAAACAACAGACTACGATACAAACCAAAAACCCCATTACCACCTAACATAAAACATAACAAATATAAAAAACTATCTAAAAACACCACCAAAACAAAATCACAACAAAATGGTTTAGGGTTTCTTTAAATATAAATCGAACCTAACCCCACCATAACTTGAATCCTTTACCTTTACTTTTCCACCATAGCTCTCTAACACCATCTTAACCAGATATAATCCATTACCTGTTCCTTTCTTTTCTCCCCATGAATAACCTTTTTCAAAAACCTTATCCCTAACTTTAGGTGGTAATCCATCGCCATCATCTTCGATAACACAGACCACCTGTTCATCCAAAACCCTTACATCTATATTTATAAAACTACCGTTAGAGTGTTTTATTGAGTTTTCTATTAGGTTTGAGAAAACCTGATTTAGAAGGGGGCCACCTAAGACCATTGTTTCTTCAGATATGTCTAAATTAATCTTCATGCCTCTTCCCTTGTTTTTCTCCACAACCCTTCTTAACAATTGGTTTAAGTCAATTACCTCGGGTTCTTGTTTTTCAACCTCGGTAAGAGACCTTACCTTCTCGATAATTTCAAGAGTTTCTTTAACCCCTTTCCTAGCCTTTTCAATATAACTTTTTACTTCGGTAGGCAGGTCTTGAGTATCAATAAGCTCTAGATATCCACTGGAAATCTGAGTTTTATTCCGAACATCATGTCGGAACAAGGAGTTAATGTATTCCTCACGCATTCTAGCCTTCTTCTTATCAGTTATATCTTTAGAGACAACAATAACCCCCATTAACTCTTCAGTAACCGGATTTTCAACAGGACTATATGTGTTGGCCACCCACTGACCTCCAATAGACCTATGCTCTCTTTCAACCTGCCGACCAGACCTAAACACCTCTTCAACACATTCTTTATACAAATCAGAACAACTATCAGGATATAATCTAAATAAACTTTTTCCAACAACCAACTCTTCATCCACCCTTGAAATCAAGTCCTCACCAACCAACCTTTCTAAATAAGCATTATTAGCAAAAACAAAACAAAAATCCAGGTCCACCATATAAACCGAGTCACCAGAAGCTTTGACACCAACCTCATACCGATTCAACCTCCTCTCAACACGCTCCTTATCCCGCTTTAACCTACTTAAATAGAGGTTCATTCGACCAATAAGAACACTAACCAAAACAAAAATAACAAAAAAAATACCTAAATTCAACAACGAAATAAACAACCGATCAAAAAACAACTGACCATACAATAAAACCGAAATAACAAACAAAAACCCAGTTGCCAAAAACCCAGGAACAACACTCCACCTACCAACAAAAAAACAACTGGTCAAAACCAAAGGCACAAACAACAAAAACAAAGAATAACCATAAACATCAAAATCACCAATCAAAACAACAAAAACACCAAAAACTAGAAACACACCAACAGAAACCAACAACCTCCCAACAAAACCTAAATCCCTAACAGAAAACAAAAAATCACCTAAAAACATCCAAAAAACCAATACAGAAATAAAAACCCAAAAAACATAAAACTAACCACCCAAAAACCCAAAACAAATAGAACCAAACAAAATAAAATGACCTACAACCTATTCGTATACGGAACACTCATGACCCAATACCTAGACCCAACCACCAACCAAATAAAAACCCATCCAAGACACCAAATACTCAACAAACACCAAAAAGAGATAGTAGAACTCAAAGAACACTCATTATACTGGCATCCAAACCAAACATACCCATTCATCATAAAAGAACCCAATGGAACTGTGATAGGTGAATTATACTACAATATAAATAAAGAAACCATCAAAAAAACCGACAAAATCGAAAATACAGACACCAAACTATTCCAAAGAAAAACAATAAAACTAAAAACAAAATCAAACCAAAACCAAGAAATACAGGCCCAAACCTACATCGCAGGCCCCAAACAAGCCATAAAACTAAAAACAATAATCCCACAAAAAAACAGATAAAACCCCATACAAACAAAATACAACAAGTTTATTTTGGGTTTTTTGTTGTTTTAGATGTTTAAGTCTTTTTTGAAATCTACTATTGCTTTGAATTCATCTTTTTTTATATAATCAATTTTAATTATCTCTATCTCTCTTGAACTATTTAACTCGGTTATTGTTTCTCCATATGGGTTTGTAACCCTGGATTTACCGAAATATGAGAATTCACCAACACTACCAACCCGATTAACTCCAACAGTCCAGAACTGGTTGTCAAGGGCTCGAGCACTTGTAGCCACCCTCCAAGCCTCAATGAATGGAGCCGGCCAATTCGATGGAATAAAAACAAGATCCGCCTCCTCTTCCCCCAGAAACCTAGATAGTTCGGGAAAAATAGCATCATAACAAACCATTAACCCAATCCGCCCAAACTCAGTCTCAACAACAGGCGGCTTATCAACACCAGGAGTTACGACATCCCTTTCATCAACAAATAAATGAACCTTCCGATACTTACTCAACAACCCATCAGGCCCAACAACCACCCCAGTATTATAGAGCTCCCCACCATCACTCTCAACCAGAGAACCAATTAAATAAACATCATCTCTAACCGCAATCTCAATCAACCTATCAACTGTAGGTCCAGGAACCGATTCACCAAGCTCATTAAACCGATCAGGAACACTACCAGTTGAAAAATACTCAGGCAAACAAACAAAATCACACTCACCAGAAATATCACCAACCACCCTATCCACATAACTCAAATTAACCTCTTTATCCCCCGCCTCAATATCCATCTGAACCAAACCAACACTAACAACCATAAAAAACCACCAAACCAACTTTAAATAAACAAATATAAATACATACCTCAAAACCAACCAAAAAACCCACTAAACCAAAAAAATAAAGAACCAGTCCTCAAACAAACCCCTAAATACCTAAAACCCCCACAAAAACATCAAAACAAGTATATCAGAAATATAACTCTTTAATCCTTTTTTGTCTCTTTCTGTTCATTATGATGTATTTCTTTATGCAATCTATACTCTTCATCTGTTTCAAAGTAGTTTCCACACTCCCTACAAATAATCCCATCAATAGACCTATGAGGCATATTTCTCCCACACCAACAATATACAACAAAGAACCTATTAAATCTCCCACCAAAAACCCCTCTCTTTAACCCCCCCCTATACAAAAAATAACATCATACACCAAAAACATCTCTAAAAACCTAAACCAATAAGCCAGAACAAAAATAGAGAAAACAATATAAGAAAAAAGGCGAAGAAATGGATTTAGAGAGACCTTATCTGACGGAAAGGGAGTCTTAGCCCTGAGTAGATAAATAGAAAGTGAAATAAAGTTTTTAAAATAAGTAAAAATATCCCTAAAAAGAGGTTTTACTAAGCATTTTTTTAGTTTTGGTTTTCTATGGTTTTTAGTAGTTTTTTAACAGCTGTTTCTATGACTTCATCTTTACTTGAGTATTCGGTTGTTTCGATTAATTCCTCTATTCTCTCTAAAACTTTTTCATTAAACTCAATATCAATTTCTACGTATTCAATAGATCTATTCATAATAAAGTTTTATTGTATAGATGTTATAGATAAATCCATCGATTAGAGAGACCTAAATAATTAAAGAGACATAGAAATTTTGGTTTTTTATTTGGTTAGCTTTATCTTTTTGGAGCATTTATTTTGGTTTAGGTGTGGTTTAATGCGGAAGACTTGGGTTGTTTTATTGGTTTTGTTGTTGGTGGGGGCGGGTGTTTTTGTAGCCGGCTGTATAACTGATAGGCCTGAAGATACTGTCGAAAGTTTTTATTTAGCAATTGAAGAAGAAGATAGTGAAAGGTTTGAAGAATTGCTACATGAAGCCAGTCCATTGCAACCTGAATTCATTGAAGTATTAGGGTTTTTGAACGTAACAGTCGATGAGATTGAAGAAATTACGTTGGAAGAAGTTAAACAAGATACACCACTCTTAGATTATTTTTTCGATGACCCTGAAGAGTTCGAACAATACATCGATATGGCATTAAACGAAACCGGATTAACCGAAGAAGATGAAGAATACGCAATTGTAACAGCAACAATAACAATAGGTAACGAAGAAATAACAGTTCAACACATACTCATAGAACAAAACGATGAATGGAAAATCTATATCTAAAAACCTAACTAGGTTGATAGACTTAACTAAATAAAAAAAGAGTATTTTTTTTAGTTATTTTTTTATTTTTTTTTGTGGTTTGAGTTGTTTTATTTGTTTGTTTTTTTATTTAGTGGTTTTTTTGTAGGTAGGTTTTTATTGCTTGGTTTGTTTTTTCTGGGTTATCTTGGTTTGTTAGGTGGCCTGCATTGGGTATATTTTTGTTTTCTCCGTTTGGGAGTGTTTTTAGCCATTTATCTGTTTTTTTAGTTAATGTTTTGCTTTCGTTTTGTCCTGTTATTATTAGTTGTGGTTTGTTGTTTTTTGTCGGTTTGGTTTGTTTTATTGCTTGTATTAGTCCTTTTTCTTGGTTGATTATTGTTTTTTTACCGTTTTCTAAGGCTTTTTGTTTTGAGTATTGTTTTGTTTTTGGTTTGTTAGAGGTGAAGTTGCTGAATATTGATGAAAATAACCTATGGGGGGTTATTTTGAGTAGGTAGGGATGTAGTTTTATGAGGTTTGTTTCTATTTTATTAAATCCATGTATGGGTGCTCCACCGATATGTATTAACCCACTAACTCTATCTGGATATTTTTTAGTGGTGTGTTGGCTTATCATGCTTCCTAAGGACTGGCCTACTAAAACTGCTTCACTTACCTCGATTTCGTCAAGTAGGCCTATAATGATCTTGCTTGCTTCTTCGAAAGATAGAGTTCTGTCTAGTTTGCAGGATTTTCCACATCCAGGTAGGTCCCAAACTACGACAACGTTTTTTTTAGAAAACTCTTTGACTTGTTCTCTAAATGTTTGGTGGTCTAA
Source organism: Methanonatronarchaeum sp. AMET-Sl (assembly GCF_029854155.1). Taxonomy (NCBI): domain Archaea; kingdom Methanobacteriati; phylum Methanobacteriota; class Methanonatronarchaeia; order Methanonatronarchaeales; family Methanonatronarchaeaceae; genus Methanonatronarchaeum; species Methanonatronarchaeum sp. AMET-Sl. The sequence continues at coordinate 735,792 of NZ_CP122958.1, forward strand.
ACCTAAACCATGAGTGAAGACTAAGGTCCTTTTGTTTTTTGAACCGTAAACCCTGTAATATATCTCTCCAAAACTACTTTCATAAAACAAATAAAACAACTCTCTTGCAACTCTATTAGGTGGATATGGTTTTCTAACTACTTAACTACATATAGACCTTAATGAGGTTTATTTAGGTTTGTTGTTGGATTAAAGTAGGTAGTTATTTTTGTGGAAATTAGGTATTTTTTGGTTTTTTTGGTTATTGTGTTTGTTTTGTTGTTTTTGTCATGGTTTGTAGGTTTTTTAGTTTGGCTGTGGATACTACTCCGTCGTATGGCTCTATGAAGTCGATTCCTCGTTGTATGGCTTTTTTAACTTCTTGTTCAACTTTTTTTGGGGTTGCGTTTGCTTGGCTGTCTGGTGAGATGTCTCCGAGTATTTTTAGGTTGTTTTTGGTTTGTTTTTTGGTTTTTATTGGGTTTATTCCTGAGTGTATTGTTATTGCGTTGTATCCTGCTCCCGCGATCTCTGGTATTATTTCATCTATTTGGCCGCATATGTGGAGTATTGTTGGTGTGTCTGTTTTTTCTGCTATTTCTTTATGGATTGGGTGGGCGATGTCTTTGTAGGTGTTTGGTGGGATCATGTCGTTTGAGCAGGATGGCTCTATAACCTGTACTACGTCACTTCCTGCATCACTGTATAACGAGATTAGTTCCAAGGTAACTGGTTTAACTCGCTCTACTAAATCTCTTATTAACTTGGGGTCTGTTAATGTTTTTCTTAATAGGTTTTCAGTACCGATCAACTCTCCAACCAAGGTTATTGGCCCCATAACGGTTGACCCGATAACTACATCACTCAGTTCTTTATCTAGCTGGCTTATGCATTCTATGATCACTGGAATACGTCCTAGAGTGGTTATGTCATCTGGGATTTCAAGCTCTAACGGGTTTTCTGTATATGGATATTTAGTTATATATGGATCGGTTTTTTCATCCCCCCACTTAACTTCGGCACCCAGGGCTTCAGGCTCAACACATGCATCAAAAGGTACTCGTACATTTTCAAAACCAGTTAACTCCATACTCTTCATAACTAAATCCGTCATCAAATCAGGATCTTGATGGGCTTTTGGCCAAAAAACACCGGTTTTCTCTTGTATTTCAACCGGAGTCATGCCCTGACAACCGGAAAGAGAAACACAAACAGCCCGATCAGTCTCCCCACCCCTCAACATATCCATGATAACCCCCTTCATAAACAACACCAAATAAAAAATACACACCAACAACCAATATAGATTTACCCCAACCCACAAAAAAGAGGTTTTTTGAGGTTTTTCCAAGTAGTTATTTGATTATGTTTTTTCTTAACATTTTAAAGATACTCACATGTTTAATATCATCACTACATACAGTAAAGTGTAGTAACTAAAGTTAGTGTCTATAATAGTTTTTTAGAGGTGGTATATATAATTAAATTGTGGAATGGTGTTTAGTATAGATTCGATGTTTGAGTTTGTGTTTGTTGTTGAATAGAAAGTGATTTAGTTTGTTTGAGTGAAAATGAAGAAAAGAAGTGAATGGGATATATACCTGGATATACTTGAATCGTTAAGCCAAAATGGATCAATGAAGAAGACAACTGTAATGCATGATGTCAACATGAGCTGGAAACCATTTAACAACCATTTCAGTTATTTAACAGAAAAAAAATTCACCATAGAAAACAATAACGGATACCAAATAACAGAAGAAGGTAAAAACCTCCTAAAAAACCTGAGACAGGTTAAAAAAACAGTCAAAAGCGCTTAACAGGTATAAAAAAGTTGTTATAATGGAGTTGATCACTATACTAAGAATGGGAATAAGTTTTGGAGGGGAAGTATAGTATTTTTTTTCAAATACTTACCGATAAATACAAAAAAAGTTTTCCAATTTGATTCACTTTTAAATCCTTTTTTAAGGGTTTTATTTGTTTATCTATATCTGATCTATCTATACTTATCTGTAAATTATATTTTTCAATCTATTTCTTTCGACACAGGTATCCATGGTTATACTTTTGCAGTCGATTTAGGTTATTGATATCGATGTAAATGTGTCTACCCTAATAATTGTATTGTTTTTTAAGTTAGAGCAGGTTTGTTTGATTTTCAGAGCCTTATAACACTAAAGAACTTGTTACTGTGGTTAAAACTAAACAGTGGTATAACGTCCTACCTTGACTTGGATAACGGGGTTTTATAGGTTTATTGGTTGAGATATCATTATTTTCTGTGATTTTGTCAAAACTAATTATATTTTCTTAATCCAAGTATCAAGAAATATGTTCTCCAATAAACTGAACACCTAGAATTACCAGTTCACCCAACCATATATTATAAATTCTATTTATCAACACTGAACCAAAAGGTAAAACCCCTAGCAAATAATTGATTTTTCAAGCGATTGTAATCGCTTTTAAAACCGATCTGACCTAAAAAAATAGAGAGTAGTCATATAAAAACAGCCCTAAAACACTCTAAAACAGAATAATTAACCGAACCTAAACTATTAAACAAATATCAGGGCCTCACTGAATGGAAACCATCAATTAAATATATTTAAAAAAGTGATTTAAGAAGAATATTATACTAAAAAAAATAACTCGATTGAAAAAATAGATCATATATCCTTTTTTTTAACGCTTTCATAGCTATAAATAGCCTTAAAAATCTAAAAACCTGTATCTATTGGTTTTTTATTTTTTTATTATTATATTTGATAATTGTACTGAGTTTTTATATATCTATTATTTCTTTTTTCTATATGGGTTTGAGTAAATCGGAATATGAGGGTTTTTTATGGATATTGAATTTGAGGAGATTGTTGCTTACCTTGATGTTGATCATCAGGTTGTTTGGGTAAATGAGGCTTATTCTGAAGTTGTTGGTTTAAGTTTAGAGGAGATTAAAAGAGAGAAATGTTATGAAGTCTGGATGGATAGAGATCGACCTTGTGACGGATGTCCCTTAAACAGATCTATTGAAACAGAGCCATCCAGGATGGAGATGTCGCAGCCGAATAGAGAGGAAAATTGGTTCGTGCAGATAAATCCGGTTAGGAATTGGGAGGGAAAAGTTATTGGCGCTATAGAAACCGCTGTTGATATGACTGAGATAAAAAAGATGGAAGAGAACTACCAAATAATCAACAAAGCTTGCAGCAATGGAATCTACATTTACCAGGACAAAGAATTCAAATTCATCAATGAATCATTACTAAAAATCCTTGGATACACCCAGGAACAGATCCAGGAAATAGATTATTTTGACTTAATCCATCCAGATCATAGAGACGAAATCAAAAGAGCTATAGAAAACGGATTAGAAAACGGTTCTTTTGAACCTAAAGAAAAATACGAACATCGAATTTTAAATAAAGAAGATAAGTACATATGGGTTCGGTTAAAACCCAAAGTTATAGAGTACAATGGAAATAAAGCAGTTTTAGGTAATTTAACCGATATCTCCGAAATAAAAGAAGGTAGGGAAAAATATCGCTCATTGATAGAAAACCTAAACGAAGTCATATATGTTTTAGATAAAAACGCCCGAATACAGTATGTTTCACCTAATGTAGAGGAAATAACTGGATACTCTACCAACGAATTATCAGGAAAAAATTATATAGACCTCGTCCATCCAGAGGATAGATCAGGGAGAATCAAATATTTTAAAAAAGCCTTATCAGGGATAGCGGAGCCAACAGACTACCGGTTCATCACAAAAACAGGGGAAATACGGTGGGTAAGAACACAAGCACGTCCCGCAACCAATAAAGGAGAAACAGTAGGAGTTCAGGGAGTATTAACCGATATAACAGACCTGAAAGAAACAGAAAAAAGAGAAGAATTCCTACACAGCCTACTAAGACACGACGTAAAAAACAAAATCCAGATAATCCAAGGATACAACAAACTCCTCAAAGACCTAGAACTACCCAAAGAAGCAAAAGAATATATTTCAAAAACCCAGAAAAGCGTTGAAGAAGCCACTGAAATCATCAACAAAATCACAACACTAAAAAAAGCAAAAGAAGAAGACATACAGCCAATAAAAATAGACAAAGCCCTAAAAAAAGCCACCAACCTAGCAAAACAAATCGCCGAAACAAACCAAATAAAAATAAAACACAACACACCAAAAAACATCAAAGTCCTAGCCGGCCCCCTACTCGACCGCCTATTCTACAACATAATAGAAAACTCAATAAAACACTCAAACTGCAGCGAAATCAAAATAAACCTCAAAACAACCAAAAACAAAACAACATGCACAATAGAAGACAACGGAAAAGGCATCCCAGACCAAGAAAAACAAAACGTCCTAAAAAAAGGATACACCACAAACCAAACCAACGGAACCGGAATCGGAATGTTCCTAGTAAAAACCCTACTAGACACCTACAACGGAAACATCGAAATCAAAGATTCACAACAAGGAGGAGCCAAATTCAACATAACCCTACAAAAACCATAACACAAACAACACCCAAAACCCAATAAACACCCTATCAACAAACCAAATAAAAAAAGAATAAACAACACCCTAACCTAAACCATACCCCCACTCAAACACCTTCTTATAAGGTAGACAGCGTCTTAAATATTTTTTTATCCATTTTTGTTTTTTTACGAAGTGTTTTATGTCTCTATGTTGAATATAATGTACTTATGGAGGAGCAGGAAACTTTTCTTGGAATTAAGATAATGGGTGAGTGGCACGAGGTTACTGTTGAGTCCGAGAAAGCTTGTGAAGTTCTGAAGAAACATCTTGGTGAAGAACGTGTCAGAAACTTCGAAGAATGGAAACCACAAATAGATGAAGACCTAAAAGAAGTCAAAAAAAGAACAATCCAAAACAACCTAACAAACCAATCAAAAATAGAAAAAAACGGAGAAATCCAAGAAAAAGCTAAAAAAGGAGTAGAAGAACTTAAAAACGGCGACGTAAAAAACGGATCCACAGACCTCTTCAAAACCATAGACGCCACCATAAGAAAAACCTTCAGGCCAATAGAATCATTTATCTACAACCAAATCATCGCAAGATTCAACCCACTTTTCTTCAAAGACGATAAACTAGAATCCAACATACAGAAAAAACATAACGGCTACGAAATGGATATCGCCGTAAACGACGACAAAGCTAGAAAAGAACTAAAAAAAGAAATGCTAAAAAACAAACCAACCAAAGAAACAAACCAAAAAGACAACTAACAAAAAAACCAACAAACACAAAACCCCAACCCATACCCACCTAAACCAACAAAAAACAACTACTTCCCCCTTTTTAATATAGTAAGTCATCTAGCCCCCTCCCATATCTCAAGGGGTTTTTTTAGGTTATCAATTTCACTCTAAATGATTAGCTAACTCAAAACATTTCAGTATTTTATTTTTTTAAGTATTTGGTGGGTGGTTATTCCGATTATAAATGCTATTCCGAGGTTTGTTATAATTGTAAGCACTCCGATTAGTATCGAGATTTTTAGGTCACTGGATTTTAATACGTTTTTTCCAAGTGTATATGCGATTATGAGTAGTAGTACACCAAGTATTGATATTGGGAATGCTTTTAATAATGCGGTTGTTGCGAAAAAACCTGCTATTAGATAGAATAAACCTAGTATTATGTTGTTACCACCAGTCTTTGCCCCAAATTCATGTTTACCTGCCACGCCATCACAACCATGACACATCGGTATACCACCTAATGGAATTCCCGTGAGATTCATAACCCCCATGCTTTTTGAAAGTTGATCTGGAGAAACACTGGCTTTATAAAAGTCCTGCAGCATCAACGAGGTTGCAAGGGCGGCATTTCCAATTGTCATTGCAAACTGTGCAAAAACCCCTTCAGTCATACTCCATGTAAACGAGGTAGTTAAAGGTGGTAGTGACGGCAACCCAGGTGTTTGAGGCATAGGCAACCCAGTAATGAAGATTGCAACCAAAACTCCAATAATCAATATAGTAATTGCTGTAATGTTCTTATAACCCAATAACCCCAGCACTATAACAACTATTATCCCAGTTGAAGCAAACAATGGATCCACTAATGTTAATTCAAGCCCAGTCTCCAACAACAATAACCCAACCGCAAACTGGACACCCCTGATAACAGGCTCCCCAATCCATTTCCTAGTTTTCTCAAGTGTCTTTGTAAGCCCGATTGCCAGAAGTAACACACCAAGTATCAGGCCAGCAAGCGCTAACTCTCCATAATTAATTGTCCCAGCAATTGCAAGAGCTGCCAAAGCCTTCATAGGCTCTACAGACACTGGATATCCATACCAAACACCCCAAACAACCTGGAAAACAGCGAAAACAAATAGAACATGAGGTAGAGAAATATCGGTTAATAGGGCCAAAGCCACAACAATTGGTAATGTAGTTATAGCGTCACCAACAGCTCCTGTAAACTCATCTCTATCAAATTTAATAGAACCATTCGACCTATCGATACCTAAATTCAAATATATACCAAAACCCTTTTAAATCTAAATGATTTTTAATTTTTTAATGTTTATTATTAGTCTTTTTTGTTTATGAACTTCATATCATCTTATTCGTGAAATAATTCCTATTTTTCTTCCGTCAATAGACCTATGAAACATATTCAAACCAATTCCAAAAAAACTAATATAAACATAAATTTCCTTATAATTTTAATTTAAAGACCTAGTTTACTAAATTGAATGTGGATGGTTGAGCCTAGATTACTGTAGATATAGCATATTTTGGCTGAATATCAGGAACTGCATGCATTGGTTGGCTTTAAAAAAAAGAGAGTTAAGGTTGGGGGTGGTTAGGGTTTGAGAGACATTAGAATAATTTAATAGGTCTTAATACGGAGGGTTTTAAAGAGTGTCGGCCTTTTAAAAAAACGTTATGATGACTTATTGGGTTGTCTAAAAATCATAACTCACCAATCAAAGAAGTTCTTTCTTTAAGTTATTTATCGAAGGAACTCAAGGAAGCTAGGGTTGATAGAGATAAAGCTAAGAGGTTTGTAGGTTTGAGTCTTCTAGACCGATTAGTTGAGGTGGAGATAAATTGTAATCGGTAGGTAGGTTTTTTTATTTTTGTTTGGATAATATTTAAGTATGTACATATGTCAATATGGCATTAATGGTTGAAGATATGGTTAGGTTTTTTAAGGCTTTAGGTAATGAGACAAGACTTAGGATTTTGGGTCATTTGCTGGAACAGGAGCATTGTGTTTGTGATTTTGAAACTAAGGTTGATAAGGATCAGACTACTATTTCCCGGCACTTGAAGATCCTAGTTGAGGCTGGTATATTGGAGAAAGAGAGAGATGGGAGATATGTTGTATACAAAATTAGGAACGGCGATTTAAAGGAAACTTTAAGGACGTTGGGGGTGGATAGGGTTGAATCTTGTTGCTAAAAAGAGGTGGATATATTGAAGAAAGAAGAACTTAAAGAATTTATAAATAAAGAGTATTCAGAAATTGCTAGAAATAATGATGGTTGCTGTCAATCTTCTTGTTGTGAAACCGACCCTGAGACATTAACCAGGGAAGTAGGATATTCTCAAACTGAGTTACAGAAAATTCCTCAAAAATCGATTAGAGGATTGGGTTGTGGGAATACAGTAAAACATTTAGGTTTTGAGGAAGGTAAAGAAATTCTTGACCTCGGTTCAGGCTTAGGGATAGATGTATTTCTAGCTGCTGAAAAAATTGGTTCCGAAGGCCGTGTAGTAGGTCTAGATTCGTCCAAAGAAATGGTTCAAAAAGCTTCTAAAATAGCAGAGGAAAATCATTACAAAAATGTAAGTTTTGAACACGGGGAGATGGAAAAAATCCCTTTTGAAGATGAAAGTTTTGATGCAGTAATCAGTAACTGCGTAATAAATCTATCTATAGATAAAAAACAGACATTCCAAGAGATATACAGAGTTTTAAAACCAAAAGGAAAGATATTAATATCTGATATCGTAACAGAAGATGAACTTCCCCAAAAAATAAGAGAAAATCCAGAAAAATGGTCATCATGTATTGGTGGAGCAATACCAAAAAAAGAATACCTAAAACTGATAGAAAATACAGGGTTCAAAGAAATCAAGACAATATCCCAATCAAAACACATACCTAATCAAAAAATAGATACCAAACTACATAGCCTTCAAATAGAAGCACATAAATAAAAAATAGTGGACAAACCAAATCTATCCAGAAAAACATCTATTATCCGGTTAATTGTCTACTTGATTTTTTGTTTATTACAAACACCACATGAGTTCATGTGTTGATTGTTGATTTCACTGCCACAATCTGTTTTACTAAGTAAATTCTTCGAGAAGTTTCAATTGTGACTCACTTTTTTATTGGGTTAGGTGTTGTAGGATATTTGGTTTGTTTTTCCGGTTTTGTTTTTGTTAGGTGTCTCACTTTTGGAGGTTGGTGGTAAGTTCTTTATGATATCTACATCTAATTATTTTATATTATGAAGGCTGTTCTTGTTGTAGATATGCTTAAGGATTTTGTTGAGGAGGGTGCTCCACTTGAAGTTGAGCGAGCTAGGGAGTTTGTAGGTGATATTAACTGCCTATTGGATGAGGCGCGTTCTCAAGGAAACCTGGTGGTTTTTGTTTGTGACAGGCATAGGGAGGATGATCCTGAGTTCGATGTTTTTCCAGAGCATTGTGTAGAGAGTACTGAGGGTGCTGAGGTTCTTGATGGACTTGATAAACGTGAAGAAGATATTGTTATACCTAAAAGACGTTTTTCGGCTTTTTTCGGTACTGATCTTGACCTCACGTTGAGGGAGCATGGGGTTGATGAGTTGGTTGTTGTTGGTATTCTCACTAATATATGTGTGTTGTATACGGTTGCTGATGCGGTTCAGAGGGGGTATGAGGTTACTGTTTGTTCAGATCTTGTTACCTCACCGGACCAGGAGGCCCATGAGTTTGCTCTCGAGCAGATGGCTGATGTTTTGGGAGCCGATGTGACTAAGTGTTAGTCTCGGTTTACTCTCTCACTTCCTATCTTTTTTTATTTCTTGTTGTGGTTTTTTTATTTTGGTTTTCTGTGGTTTTTTGTTGCTTTAATTGGTTTTATTGTCTTTGTTTATTTTTTAGGTGGTTTTTAGGTGGTTTTGTGTGGTTTTTTGTTTTTTTTTGTTTGGGTGTATTTTTTTGACTTTTGTTTATAATTTTTTATTATTGTTGTTTTTGATATATGTTTTTTTGTATGTTTTTTTAAACTTGTTTTTTATAGATATTGTTGTGTTTTTTTGTATGTTTTTTTTAGTGTGTTTTATGTTATGTTGGTTGTTTTTTGTAGATCCTGGATAGTTTTAGAGCTGGGAAAGTAGGTGGTGAGTTATGGTGTTTTCACCGTCTTCACCCCTAGGGTTGTGTGTTCAAAACCCCTAAACCCGGGTTTTTTGGTTTACTATATAAATGGGGTCTGTTTTTTGGTGTTTTAGGGTCTAACTTGGGGTTGTTCTGATGTTTGTTGGAATGGTTTTGGTTTTTGGTGTTTTTCGTTGGTTTTTGTTCAATAGTTTGTTCCAAGTTTGTTAGGAATATGGGGTTTCTGTTGCATGTGGGTATCCTTCAACACAAAAAAACACCCAAAAACCACAAATCCAACAACAACAAGATATTTATTCCAACAAACATGTAACTTTAAATATGCCCAGAAAAGCAAAAGAAGCCCGAAAAAGCACCACAACAATACTAATCAAAAAAAGAAAAAAACACCGCATAACACTCTCCAGAGACCCCATGCTAGAACTCTGCAAACGCATATTCAGAAGCAGAAAAAACACCAAACGAGCAAAAAAATTCCTCAACGACGTAATAGACCGAAAAAAAGAAGGAAACCCAATAAAAACAAACGAATGGAAAAACTACATAGAAAAATGGCAAATATCAAGATCCTCCTTCTACAACATGAGAAACCAACTAATCGCAGCAGGCCTCATAGAACTACGCAAAGGCGAATACCACCCCTCAAAACAGTTCTCCAACGACCTAAAAGACATGGCTGAATGGTGGGAAACCCAAACCCAATAACTCACAAAAAAACCAAAAAACCACCTAGATACCTACCTAGATGCAACTAAAAAAACACACCATCTAATAGATAACACCTAGATGCATCTATAGATACAACACCATCACCTAGATACATCTACCACCATCTACAACAACCAAAAAACAACCAACACAAAAAAACAAAACAACAAAAACAAATACACCAAATAACCAGGAAAAATAAACTTATTAAAAAATTGTTACTATATTAAAACAACCTAAAAAAGATAAAATAACCAAAAAACACAACAAAATATAAAAAAACCCTGGCAAAAAAGACTTCAACCAATATTCACCCTCAAAACCCACTAATGTACTCTATCTTTCATTTAACAATTTCCATTTAATTTGTCTAGAGATCAAATATAATATAGAAAACAAAAAGTGAGAGAGGTTGGTGAATATAAGTTCCCTATATTTAATGTAGGTATAACGGGCCTAGAAGGTCTTAAAAACCATATAAGAGCTCTGATTCTTGTTTTTGTTAGCTCTGATTCTTTTTTTTGTTTTTAGATAGTTATTTAAACATTAGGTGTGTAGTTTTTATTGGTGGTAGTGGTGACAAAAGTTGATTGTATTAAACAAGTACTCGAAGATGAGGTCTGGCCGTTTGTTCTTGGCTATTTAGAGTATACCGATAGTTCCTTGAAACCTGTTTATACCGACCGTAGTATATTGGCAGAAATTTCAGAAGAAGAGTTTATTGATGAAGTTAAAAAACATTTTTTAGATAAAATGGGTTACTACAGGGATAAAGAATTTCTTGGACTTGGTCCCTGGGGTGCAACAGCCTATTCATTTAAAAAAAGTATAGTAATCATTATGGAATTAGGTGGGGGTAAAGGCGTAATTATATTGTTGGATAAGGATTTTTACACAGAACGTATGCCAACCTGTGATCTCCTAGATGAAATAAAAGACAATTGTATGTAACATCTCTTTCAGGCCTAATAGACCTATTTAGTTTAGAGAAACTTCAGCCCTAATAATAAAGAGAGGAAAAAGACATTAGATTACTTCTTGAACCGATATCTTCATGGATGTTGGGGTGGAGAGATGTCTGGAAGTAAAGGTAGGTTTATGCTCCTGAAATAGTTTCAAACATACTTGACTGTTTTTTTAGTCGTTTGTGGACACCTTTTTACGAATTAAGAAAGTTAGTTGTGTGGGTATGTAATCTGAGAAATAGAATGGTTTTGAACTCTAAAAACTTCTCTGGAACCCCGATTTAGATTGACTGATGCTTAACTTCTTTTTTTATTTTTTGTATTTAGGGGGTGTGTAGAGTTATTTATTAGTGTATTTTTTTTGTTGCCGTGGGGTTATGGTTATTTTTGGTTTGAGGTTTTTTATGGTTTAATAAACCCTTTGTTGGTTGTTATTTTGATTTTGTATTTTATTGGGTGGTTTTTTATTTGTTTGGGGGATTTAGGGATGTTATTTTTTCAGTACATTTATAACTCTTAACTTTATACTATTAAGTAGGGAAAAGGTATTTATCTGGTTTCGGGTGTTTTTAGCCCTTTTCCAGGTAGGAGGATGAAATGGATAGAAAATTATTGATGTTGGTACTGATTTTGGTGGCGGCGATTTCTGTGGCTGGCTGTGTAAACGGAGAAGGCCCTGGTGATATTTCGATTCCAGCTGATTATGAAGAAGAGACCTCTCTTGAATGGGGGGACTATGCTGTGACTCAATATCTTGTTGATAGTGATAATGCTGATGAGGTTTTAGATGAGCTTCAGGATAGTGCTGAAGATGCTGGGTGGGAAGTAACTGCTGATTGGGCATGGAGTGTGCCTGGATATAATGTTGCTGTTGCATTGGAGAAAGATGATGAAGTGATGGGTCTTCATGCTACTGGAATAAATGGTGAAGTTAGAGCCACAGTTATAACAGGCCCACTTGATACTAATGACGTTGACAATGGTGAAGAAGATACTAATGATAATGATGTGGATCAACCACCTACTGAGGATGTTGATGGAGAAGACCTTGAAGATGTACCCAGATACCCTGGCTCAGTCCTAATAGAACATAGAACAGGTACTTATAATGATGATTTTGCTGCAGAACTTCTGTATCTAACTGAAGATCAAGGAGATGAGGTCTCTGATTTCTATGAAATAACACTTGAAGATGAAGGGTGGGAGAACATTAACACAGGTAGTGAAACTGTTGATGGTGAAACCGAGTACTGGGTAGCTAGTTACATGCAAGATCAAGAGGTCGGTATCTACATATATCCAAGTTCTGACTGGGAAGACCACACCATAATTGACATAACATACGGAGAGGGACTATCTATTTAACAAAGCTATTACCTATTTAGTAGATGAGGTATTGAATTATGAGTACTAGTATTGGTTTGGATGAAAATGTTGCAGGAGCCTTGGCTTATTTGTTTGGCTTTATTACTGGCATTATTTTGTTAGTGATGGAGAAGGACAGTAAGTTTGTTAGGTTTCATGCGGCTCAGTCTACGGTTGTTTTCGGTGCTATCTTCGTTTTATTTATTTTGCTTAGCATTGTCTCGACGGTGTTGGCTTTCGCTGGTCTTGGTATTATAACCTTTGTATTTTCGTTGATTAGCATGTTGGTATGGCTTTTAGCGGTACTTTTATGGCTGTACTTGATGTTTACAGCTTATAAAGGCAATGAAACTAGGGTGCCTGGTGCAGCAGGGCTTACAGAGAAACTACTCTAACTTTCCCTTTTTTATTTTTTTTATTTTTAGTATTTTTCTATAGATTTGGTTCATGTTGTGTTTTTTTTGGATTGTTTGGGTGGTTGGAGTTGGTGAAGTCTGGTTTTAGGTCTGGTTTTTGATGTTGTTTTTGGGTTTTTTATTCTATTATTGTTATTCTATTAGTAGGAATGGGTATCTGTTCATTTTTTGGTTGTAGTCTGTTAGTGTGTTTATTGGGTAGTTGTGTTTTTTTGCTGTGTTGTATACGTCTATTGCCATTGCTTCGGCGGATGGTCGTGCTTTTTTGGGGTGTCTGCATGTTTTGGGTGTTCCTGTGCATTCTTGGCATAGTTTGCATGGTCCGATGAATAGTGTGTATGTTTTGTGGTATCCGTTTAGGAATAGTTCGTTTTCTATTTCGATTAGTTGTTGGTTTATTTTGTCTGTCCATTCTGGGTGTTGGTTTGGGTCTTTGAGTGTTTTGGTTATGTGGAATATTACTGCGGTTTTGTATTCTTTGAAGAATCTTTTGCTTCTTTGTACTGTTGGGGTGTGTGGTGGGCAGTGTGCTGCTGTTCCGTAGTTTGGGCAGTTTTGGCATTTGATTCGAACCCATTCACGGATTTCTATGTCTTTTGGGTTGATCCATTTGTATTCTTTGAATCCTTTTTGGTGGAATATTTCTTCTATTTCTTTTTTATTCAATTAAACCACTTTAAATTGTAGTATTGAATGGTTTAGTAAATAGTTGTTGGAAAATAGTTGTTGGATAACTGTTTTTTGTGTTGGATTGTTGTTTTATTTGTTTGTGGTGTTTTTGTTTGGTATTAGGTTTATCTCTATTTTTTGGGTTTTGAGTTTCCAGTTTTTTTCTGGTGCGCCTTGGCCTTTTTCTTTGTAGTTGTTGACTTTTATTATGTTGGCGTTTTTTAGTTCTGATAGGTGGTAGTAGAGTGTTGGTTGGGTGATTTTTTGTGTTTTTTGTAGTTGTTTTTTTATTTGGCTGGTGGTTGCTGTGTCTGTTCCGATTATTTTGATTATTTTCCAGCGGGTTTGGCAGTGTAGGGCTTTGGTTATTTTTTTTAGTTTTTTTATGTTTTTTGTGGGTTGGTGGTTGCAGCAGTTTTCTTGTTTTTTGTTGCACAATTCAGATCTATATATTTTTTTATTTTAGTTGTTCTATTTTTTCTTCGACAGCCATTAATTCATATTCGAGTTCTTGTTTGTATTCATGTAGTTGTTGGATTTTTTCTTCTTTAGATACGAATCTTCTCCAGTTATGTTGGGGCATATGTTCTTCACAATTACATTGGTGTTTATGGTTGGTGGTATGGCAGTTGCAGTGGCATGTGCAGTTACTGGAATGGTTGTGTTTTTTTTGTTTGTGGTGTCTGTTTTTTGATTGTTTTTTGTGTTTTGTTTCGGTTTGGCAGTTACATTTTGTCATATTAAAAAAACCTATTATAGTAATTGACTATAATATTATAAAAAACCATTGGAACAAACCTCTGTTTTAATAAGCCAAATAAAAAAACTTCTTTATTATGGTTTGAATATAGGTATGTTTTATAAAAACATCTCTACGACACATAACTGAAAAACAGTATAAATAGTTTTGTTACAGAAGTACTACCCAATAAAGGGTTTTATAAACATAATAACTCTAGATATCTCCTTATATATAGTAAATCGATATCTCTATGCAATGTGAAATTAGATGTTTTTTAAAGAGGATTTATTCAGCGTTTTGAGGATAAAGTGATGGATTTGCTGCGGGAGCAAGAACCTTCGTTTATTTCAGATACAGTGAACAGGTGGATGGAGTGTTTTAAGCAGGTATTATTGATATAATGGTTAAGGACGGAAATAAATTAACAGAAACGTTCGGTTTCGATGAAAAAGGATATAAGTGTAACCATGGGTGTTGATGGTGTTGATGTTGATGGTGGTTTTTTGGTTCTGAGGTTATTTTTTTGGGTTTTGGGGATGGAAAACTTTTTATGTCTTATTTAGATAGTTCTAGTTGATTAATATGTTGTCTTCTATTGTTGCGATTTTGGCTGGTTTGGTGTTGTTAACTGGTGTAATTGGTGTGGTGCCGGCGCTTGGACCGTATTTGAAGAAGTTTGCTACTTGGCTTGGTGCTTTTCAGGGGTTTATCGGTATTGTTGCGATTATAATTGGTATTCTTGATTTCGGTACGTTGGAGAGTTATCTGTTGATTATTGCTGGTTTGGTGTTGGCTGCTGGTGTTTTGGTGGCTATACCAGTGTTCGGTAAGTATCTTGAGAAGATAGGTCTGTGGCTTGGGAGTGTTCAGGTAATTATCGGTATTGTTATTTTGATTGTTGGTATACTGGGATTACTTTGATTGACGGTAGGTGGTTTGCGGTCTGTTGTTGATTGTCGGTCCTTTTTTTCTTTTTTATTTTTTAATTGTGTGTGCTTGCCAGCTTTTGTCTACCCAGAGGCCGATTGTTTTTGTGTTGTATCCCCATTTTTTGATTGTTTTTATTGATTTTTTTATGTCTTTTATTTGGCCTTTTTTGTTTTTGGGGGTTCCTGCGCAGTCGTAGTGGCCTACTATTGCTATTAGGTTTGAGTTGTGTTTTTGTGTTGAGATTTTTAGTTCTTCTTTTATTGTTTGTATTTTTTGTTTGTCTTTGTTTTGGGCTATTGTTAGGCTTGGTCCTGGTATTGTGAGCATGTCGACGTTTTGTGCGTTGTAGTCTTCTTTTAGTTTTTTTAGTACGGGTTCTTGGACTCTTCCGTCCATGCAGTTTATGGCTGTTACGAATTTTGGGATTTTGGACACCTTGGTTTTGTTTTGGTTGGGTTTTATTAAATTTATAGTGTTTTTGTTTGTGGTTTGTGGTGTTTTTAGGTTGGCCGAAACTTTTATAGGTTGGTGGGTTTATTGAATAGTTAGAAAGTTAGGTTGCCCTAAAAAAACGGTGTTTTGTGTTTGTATGTTTGGAGGTGAATATTGATGTCGACTGGAACGAGGTTTTTGAGGTTTGCTGTTGGGTTGTTTGGTTTAGGTAGTGATGGTGGTGAGGTGGGTAGTGATGGTGTTGTTTCTTTGGATTGTTTAGATTCTGGTTGTGTTGGTGTTATTAGGGAGGCTCCGGATCATTCTTTGTTGGCTCCTCTTGGTCTTCGGGTTGGTAAGGAGGTTAAGGTTGTGTCTAGACAGGTTTTTGGTGGGCCGGTTGTTGTTGAGGTTGATGGTAGGGCTTCTGCTGTTGATCGTGGTCTTTGTTGTGAGATAAAGATTGAGCCTCTAGACGATTTGCATGTCAGTTGATCGTGTTTTGTTGGTTGGGCCTCCGAATGTGGGGAAGAGTGTTTTTTTTAATCGTTTTACTGGTCTTGATACTGGTATTGCTAATTATGCGGGTACTACTATTGAGTATAAGGTTGGTTCGGCTGTTTTTGGTGGTTGTGAGGTTCGTTTGATTGATGTTCCGGGTGTTTATTCTCTTGATGCTACTAATGAGGCTGAAGAGGTTGCTATTGAGATGCTTGATAGTGATCCGGATGGTGTTGTCTGTGTTCTTGATGCGGATAATTTGGAGAGTAGTCTTTATTTGTTGATGCAGGTTTTGGAGCGGGGTTTGCCTGTTGTTGTTGCTGTTAATCGTGTTGATTTGTTGAGGGAGCGTGGAGGTTCTATTGATTTTGGTTTGTTGGGTGAGAGGTTGGGTGTTCCTGTTGTTCCTACTGTTGCTATTAGGGGGGAGGGGTTTGATCGTGTTGGTGAGTTGGTTTGTGATTTATTGAGTGGTGGTGGGGTTGGTTTTAGGTCTGATGTCGATGGGGTTGGTTGGGGTGGTGTTGAACGGCTTGTGGATGGGGTTTTAGATCGTGGGGAAGAGGGTCGTTTGGATCGTGAGAGGTTGGGTGATTTGTTGGTTAAGCCTTGGCCTGGTTTGCCTGTTGCTTTTTTGGTGTTGGCTTTGTCTTTTGGTGTTGTTGTTGGTGTTGGTTTGGCTTTGCGTCAGTTTTTGTTGTTGCCTTTTTTTGAGGGTTTGGTTTTTCCTCCGATTGTTGCGGGTGTTGAGGGTTTGTTTGGGCCGGGTGTGTTTCGTGATATCTTGATTGGTGAGTATGGTTTTTTGATTAAGGGGTTGGAGTGGCCTTTTGCGTTGGTTTTGCCGTATGTTTTTTCGTTTTATTTGGCGTTGACTTTGTTGGAGGAGTCTGGTTATCTGCCGAGGTTGGCTGTTTTGTTGGATGGTTTGTTGGGTAAGGTTGGTTTGTCTGGTGGTAATGTGATTCCGTTGTTGTTGAGTTATGGTTGTGCGATTCCTGGTATTGCTGCTACTCGTACGGCTGGTTCGCGTAGGCGTAGGGTTGTTTTGGCTACTATGATCTGTATGGCGGTTCCGTGTATTGCTCAGACTGGGGCTTTTATTGCTTTGTTGGCTGAGGCTTCGGTTTTAGCTGTTTTTGGTTTGTTTGTTTTTCATTTTGGGGCTTTGGTTGTTGTGGCTTTGGTTATGGGTCGGTTGTTGGGTAGTGGTGGTTCGATGGATGTTGTTGAGTTGCCTGCTCTTCTTTCTCCTGATTTAGGGATGTTGTGGAAGAAGTGGGTTATGCGTATGAAGGGTTTTTTGGTTGATGGTGCTGTTCCTTTGGTTGGTGCTGTTGGTGCGGCGGCTGTTTTGTATGAGACGGGTGTTTTAACGGTTTTGGGGCGTGTTATTGAGCCTGTTGTTACTGAGTGGTTGTTGTTGCCGAGTGAGGCTGCTGTTCCATTGATTTTGGGTATTGTTAGGCGGGAGTTGACTGTTTTGCCTTTGCTTGAGATGGAGTTGACTGTTTTACAGTTGTTTGTTGGAGCTTTGGTTGGTTTGTTTTATGTTCCGTGTATTGCTGTGTTGGCGGTTCTTGCTAAGGAGTTTTCCTTTAAGATGACTTTGGGTGTTTTGTTGGCTACTGTTGTTGTTGCTTTTGGTGTTGGTGGTGTTGTTGCTCGTGTTGGATTGTTGTTTTAAATATTGGGGTGTTTGGTTTTGGAGTGGGTAGTTATGGAGATAAACACAGGTTTAAAGGTATTTTGTATTTATTAAATTATAGTTGATTGTTTTGGTGGTTTAAGTTGATAAAAAAAATATCAAGAAAACTAGAGAAAATATTCAGTGAATCATCCCTCTACTTCAAGATCTATGCCGCACCATACCATAGAGTAGTTAAGAGAGAGATAGAGCTAACAAAAAAACACGGTAACCTAAAACCACCATTGTTAAACATTGGTTGTGGCAGCATGCCGTTCACCACATACTACTTAGCCAGAGAAACAGACCTCGAAGTAGTTGCAGTAGACCAAGACAGTGAAATGACAGATCTAGCTAAAAAAACAATCAAAAAACTGGGTCTGGAAAACAAAATAACTGTAATAAATAAAAAGGCAAGTGAAATCGATTTCAAGGAATACCAAGCCGTATACACAGCGCTGCACCTAAAAAATAAAAAAAAGGTCTATAACCAGTTTATGGAGACAGCCCCCCAAGGATCTAGGTTTTTAGTAAGGGAACCTAGAAAGACCTTCAAAAACCACTACGAAGAACTAAATAATAACTCGGTCGACCTTGTTAAACATAGATTGGTTACATTTGATAGAACCTGTCTGTACATTAAAGATTGAA
This sequence comes from Methanonatronarchaeum sp. AMET-Sl, assembly GCF_029854155.1. Taxonomy (NCBI): domain Archaea; kingdom Methanobacteriati; phylum Methanobacteriota; class Methanonatronarchaeia; order Methanonatronarchaeales; family Methanonatronarchaeaceae; genus Methanonatronarchaeum; species Methanonatronarchaeum sp. AMET-Sl. The sequence goes on from NZ_CP122958.1 coordinate 754,233, forward strand.
GGATGGCGTTAGGTTTGGACAAAAATTTGAATAAAAAAACGGTTTTATGGATCTTCGGCATCTCAGTTTTGATGGGGTTAACGGTTTGGGCCGGCTGGACTGAATTGATTGAAGCCCTCTATAAGACCGACCCCCTATACATGTTTTTTTTGCTATTACTACAGTTCTCTACAACATTGTTGGTAAATTACCAATGGAAATATATTATTGAGAGAGCTGGAAACTACATTGGTTTTTGGAAGACCTATATATTGTTGCGGGCTGGTTATTTCGTTGAGTTGGTCACTCCTTCTTCAAAGTTGGGTGGTGAAGCTGCTAAGATAATTCTTTTTAGACATAACACGGAGATGGGGTATACCGATTCAACTGCGGTGATGCTTGCCCAAAAATATATCTCATTGATACCGTTTCTAGCTATTGCATCAATCTTCACTTTCCTCGGCTATTTTATGTTTGGATTACCAGAAATAACGTTTTTAGGCCTCGGTTTTCTAGCCCTAATTGTCTTGAGTTTGGTTGGGTTGGCAGTTTGGTCTAGATATTGGGATGAACCGGTTGTTGAAGCCGGGGAGGGCCTGATAAATAAAGCTGTATCAGCACTTGGTTTTTTGAGGGAAGCTTCATATGAATCCAGTAAAATATTATCCAAAAAAGATTTCACCTTACTTTTCTCTATATCGATTTTTATATGGCTTTTGTATCCAGTTAAGGTATGGATAGTTGGTTATATGTTGGGATATGAAATCGGGTTCGTCTTTATAGTGGTTGTAACCTACGTAAGTTATCTGGTTAGCTTGCTTCCAATAACTCCAGGTGGTTTAGGTACTTTTGAAGGCAGTATGGCGGTTTTTTTCAGTATAAATGGATTTTCATTCGCTGAAGGCCTTGCTATAGCTCTGGTTTCACGGGTTGTAACATACTGGTTCCCACTATTAATTTCTTTTTTAGCTTCAATCTATTTATCACGGGGTAAAGAACTACCAGTTTATAGAAAAACCTGATAGAGTTGTATTTGATTTTTTTTAGGTTATAATAATAGTTATTTTATTCCGATATCTTTTTCATTAGCTTGTATCTATTTTTAGAGTTTTTAGATAGCCTTATTTTGTATTAAAACAAATATATGTTTGGAGGGGATGGTTTGTACCAAGAAGGACATATAGGTATCGCTTTATTATTTTATGGACCCGTAGCCTACATCTACCTAGAATTAGGGACACCATGGCTTGTTTTATTTTTCACAACCCTAACCGCCATCACCCTCGCAAACCTACCCGACATAGACCTAAAAACCCGTTTTCTAAGCCACCGCGGCTCCACCCACACAATCCTATTCGCATTAATCATTGGATTATTCACCGCATTCACATTCTTAGGCGTAATCTCCCTCTTCAAACCACTACCCACTGAAATAAGAATTGGAGCCTGGATACTTGGATTCCTAACCGGTTTCACCCCAATACTATCCCATATATTCGGCGACATGTTAACCCCAATGGGAGTAAAACCATTCTGGCCCATATCAGATAAAAAAATAACAACGAAGATGTTCAAAGCAAGAAACCGAATCGCAAACACATCCTTCCTAATAATCGGTGTATTCATATTCACATCGATTATATGGCTACATATCTAACAAAACTCGTGTTATAAAATACACCACAGAAACCTTTAAACCATGAAAAAAAATTTATGAATCTATTACTATAATGAACTAATGATTTAAATGAAGTGTGTAGAGATAGTTGAGACAATGTCGAAATACTTTGAGAAACAAACAGTAATAGATTTCTTACTACTTAACAGAAAATTCGAAGGAGAAAAATACCGAGTCTGTAATGAGAAACTAATAGACGTTATCTCCATCGTTATATTATCAGCTGCAAACAACGAAGAAATGTTTCAAGACATAATCAAATGGGGAGATAAAAACAACATCGCCTCTCCAGCAACCTTTTCACGCAGAAAAAACTTCCTAATAGAACTAGGGCTGATAAAGGAAGAGAAAATAAAAGAAGGAGTAGGTAGGCCCAAATTACTTTTAAAGATAGATCGAGAAGTTTTTGAAGACACATTCGGTAAAACATTCTTTAAAAAAGAAATAGAAGACAACGGAGACCTAAACTAAAAAACTGATTTATCTTGGTTCAGGCCTTAAGACATTTTTCTCTTCATGGAGAGAGGGGATGTCACTTACTTAACTGGTTCTTCAACTCCATTACTTCATCCACCCTGTTCTTAGCCTCAACTAACAAATCATCATTAACTTCCCCTTCAAGTTTACTTAACTCTCTTTTATAAGGACCAAGCCTTTTACCGAGATTACGAGCCTTATCGCTAGATATCTCATCTTTACCCTTAAGTTCCTGTCTATATATCATTTCAACCTTATCCAATATCCCCTGGACCTTTTCATCACCAACATCATCAACCTGGTTGTTATCTGAGATATCCAATATATCCGAGATCATTTCAGCAACCTCCCGGCCCTCATCGGTCAAACAAACCACCTTACGCCTACCCAAGACCTCTGATTTTAACAAACCAAGCTCTTCAAGCTCAGATATAGTCTTAACTATATGGGAATAACTCCCTTCAGTTCTATGCGAAACCTTCGTTGGATAAGTCTCTCCATCATGATAGACAGTTAGCAAGATCTTCACTGGAACCTCTTTGAACAAAGCACGTTTTAATTCCTGCATTAAACATTCATTTAGAGACAAAGTATAAAAAACTTGATTATAAACCCGATAAATCTATTTCTTTAAGATGAACTTACCAAGCTTGGGAGACCTAAAAAGGCTAAGAAAAAAAGTTGGGATGACACAGAGCGAACTTGCCGAACGGGCAGGAGTCTCCCAACCATTAATAGCCAGAATAGAATCACTCGACATAGACCCACGTTTCTCCACATTCAAAAAAATATACGAAACACTACAAGAAGCGGAAAAAGAAAGAATAAACGCTGGAGACGTAATGCACACACCAGTAATAACAGTAAAATGCAACCAAGAACTAAAAGACGCAATAAAAGTAATGCGAGACTCAGATTATAGCCAAATACCCGTAATAGACAGAAACGGAGTCCCAATCGGAAGCATATGCGAAACAACAATAATAAACGAACTAGACTCAACCTCACCAGAAAACATACGCGACAAAAAAGTAGAAGACGTAATGGGAAGCTGCTTCCCAACAGTCACACCAGTAACAGACCTCGAAGTCGTCATAGGAATGCTAGAATACACACCAGCAATACTAGTAACCGAAAAAGGAAAACTCAAAGGAGTAATCACAAAACACGACATCATGAAAGTAGCAGAGGAAAAATAACATGACAAAAATCCAGGTAGCAATAGACGTAACAGAACTACAAACCGCCCTAGAAATAGCAGAACAATCAATAAAAGGCGGAGCCGACTGGATAGAAGCAGGAACACCACTAATAAAAAGCCAGGGCCTCAAATCAATCCAAAAACTCAAACAAAAACACCCAGAAAAAACAGTAGTAGCAGACATGAAAACAATGGACACAGGAAGCCTAGAAGTCGAAATAGCAGCAAAAAAAGGAGCAGACATAATATCAATACTAGGATCAGCAGCAGACAAAACAATAGAAGACGCAATAAAAAAATCCAGAGAATACGGCACCAAAATAATGACAGACCTAATAAACACAAAAAACCCAGTACAAAGAGCAATAGAACTAAAAAAACTTGGAACAGACATAATACTCGTACACACAGGAATAGACCAACAAATGGCCGGATCAAACCCACTAAACACACTCCACCAAGTAACAAACCAAATAAAAAACACACCAATAGCCGTAGCAGGAGGACTCGACAAAAAAACAGCCCCAAAAGCAGCAAAAAAAGCCAACATAATAATCATAGGCGGAGCAATAACCAGATCCAACAACATACAAAAATCAACCAGAGAAATAAAAAACGCAATACAAAACACCACACAAAAAACACCACAAACCACAACCACCAAACCAAAACCAAACAAAATAACAACATGCAACCTCGCCGACGCATTAAACAACAAAGGAATAATAAACAAAATCAAACACATAAGCGGAGAAAAAACACATGGAAGAGCATTAACAGTCAAAACAATGAACGGAGATTGGTCCAAACCAGTTCAAGCAATAGACCAAGCACAAAAAGGAGACATAATCGTAATCGACGCATCAGGCGGAGACAAAGCAGTCTGGGGAGAACTCGCAACAAGATCAGCAATCAACAACCAAATCAAAGGAGTCATAATAAACGGCGGAATACGCGACATAAAAGAAATAAAACAACTAGAATTCCCAGCATGGGCCAAACACACAACACCACAAGCAGGAAAACCCAGAGGACACGGAGAAATAGGAACCAAAATCCAAATCCAAAACACAACAATAGAAACCGGCGACTACATATACGCAGACCAAAACGGAGCAATCGCAATAAAAAAACAAGAAACCAACTACATACTAAACAAAGCCAAACTAATAAAAGAAAACGAAGACAGAGTACGCAGCCAAATAAAAAAAGGAAAAACACTATCAAAAACAATCGAACTAAAAAAATGGGAAAAAAAATAAAACAACCCCAACCCAGCCAACCATCTAAAAAATATATCCTAACAACCAATAAAAAACCAATAAAAAACCACCCAAAAACACTAAACCAAACTAAAACAGACCTAAAAACAGCTAAAAACTAAAATAAACCAAAATAGTTATTTTAATTGGCTTTAAGAAGTTTATGTTGTGATATTAATGGTTGAAAGAGCAGTTATTCCAGCAGCAGGAAAAGGAACCAGATTAAAACCAATAACAGACGCTATACCCAAAGAAATGATTAGAGTAGGTAGAAAACCAACAATCGAACACGTATTAACAGTATTAAAGAAAGGCGGTATCGAAAAAGTATTGATTATAGTTGGCCGTAAAAAAAGCGCTATAATAGACTACCTAGGGTCAGGAGAGAGATTGGGAATAGACGTCTACTACAGAGTACAAGAAAAACCAAAAGGAACAGCCCACGCAATATCCCTCGCAGAAGACTTCATACAAAACGACTTCGTTATAATGTACGGAGACAACTACATAACCCCATACAACACAATGGAAGACATCATAAACTACCACGAACAAAAAAACAGCCAGGGAACACTTGTTCTAGATAAAGTCGAAGACCCCCGGAGGTTTGGAATCGTCGACATAGACCAAAAAGGAAAAGTCCACGGAATGATAGAAAAACCAACAATGGAAGAAGCAAAGCCATACAAAAGAAACGACCACTGGCTAAACATCGCAGGCCTAATGGTAATGAACCCAAAAATATTCGATTACATAAACCAAATCAACCCAGGAAAACAAGGCGAACTCTGGCTCACAGACGCTATAGAAAAAATGAGAAAAAAAGAAAACAAGCTCTATGGCTACATATTCAATGGAACAAGATACGACATAGGAACATTCGAATCACTAAAAAAAGCCGACATACAAGCACAAAAATCAAACAAATAAAAATCAACCTAAAAAAACTGAACTCCCCACCCACTTTTTTTCTCTAAAAAAACCCTATAACTCAAATTTCTGTAGAATATTTTCAATGGCAGGATTTTAAAGTTTTTATAGGACTTGATATTTTTAGATAAAATATAGGTGGAGGGCCCTTGTCTCTAGTTTTGGATTCCAAACTGTAGGGTTACCAGCAGATTCCTTCACATCTGTCGATTCTACGTCCCTCTATGCATGGGATGTTGATATCGAGGTTTTTGTATTCTCTCCAATCTGTTAATATTAGACATGCGTCTGCGTTTTTAATTGCTTTTTTTGGTGTTTTACTGTATTTTATGTTTGGAAACTTTTTTTTCATGTTTTTTGTTGCTTTTGGGTCGTGAGCAGTTATTTTGGCGTTTTTTTGTTTTAATTCTTTGATTATAGGTATCGACCTACTTTCTCTTATGTCGTCGGTTCCTGGTTTGAACGCCAGTCCTAATATCGCTATATTTTTGTTGTTTAAGTCTCCGATTTTTTGTTCTAATAAATCTATTATCTTTCTTGGTTGTTTTTGATTTATTTTTAGAACCGAGTCGAGGATTTTTGGTTCAATGTTTTCCCTTATGGCCTTTGATTTTAATGCTCGAACGTCTTTTGGGAAACAGTTGTGGACAATTAAGCCATAACTGGTTGTGAATGTATGGTTTTCAACTACCTCCATAGAGTAAACATCCATCTTTTCTTTTCTACTGTTTAATTTCGTTATACGGTCAGCCTGGCCATCTTGTCTGTTGTTGGTTTTTCCTTCCTGTTTCTCTTTAAAAATCTTTAGTCTTTCTTTACGCGATATCTTGGGGTCTTTTTTAAAGACCTTTCGGCCGACTGGATTGTTTTGCTTTTTTAACAACGGTGTTTTAAGGTTTTTTTCATTTGTTTCTATTGTGGTTTTGTTTCCAAGACTTCCAAGTAATATTATTGTCTCTTCTCCAAGCTCCAAACAATCCTGGCTGGTGATTAACTTAAGTTCGTCTTCATTCTCGGGTTTTTTGGAGAACATACCTTCTAGAAACGCTTTTTTGTTTGCATTTTTCTCTAGATATAGGGGGGTAGGTATTTTTTTACGGCTTTCAGAAACGCATAGTTCCTCTATCAAGCCAGTTAGCACCCGGTTTTCTAGAGTTAGTTTTTTTACAGAGCCTGGTGTGGTTTTATAAGGCAGTTCGAAGTTCTTAAGAATGTTCTCTATTTTATTGATTTCATTGTTGTCGGTTGATTTGAAAACAGTTTTATCCATTTCTGTAAGTTTTTTTATATCTCCAAACTGGATATAAAGACCTAATAATAGATATAGATCTTTATCAACAGTTATAGGTGATTCGATGACACTTTCGTCTACTAAATCCTTTATCCTACATTGGATATTACTTGGAATTTCACCTAATTTATTTTCCAATTCTTCGATTGAGACCCATTCATCTTCATTGGTTTTTATTTCTTTATCTATGGTTTCAGTTGGTTTAATTAAGAGATCACTGTATTTTCCTTTAACGATTTGTAGTAGATCTATAGATTCCTTTGGTTTTTCTGGGAATTCGTTTGCATAAGGTATTTTCTCATCTATAGTTAGATCTCTAGCTTTTTTTACTTCCCAGCCATCACTAATAGTTATGTAGGGATGGTCTTCGGTTGTTTCTAAAATTCTTCCGTTACTGGTTTTTACCTCTATTAAACTTCCTTCATACTCCCGTTTGGTTAATGTAGATATTTTATTAAAACCGTGTTCTCCTGTATCTAGGTTAAGGCTATATGCCTCTAACTTGTTTTCTGTATCTTTTGCGATTTCAAATATTTTATTTATCGAGCTGTATTTTAATTCACCGTTAACCCTAACCAATACTTTTTGTTCTGGAGTTAGACAACTTCCACCGAAACCAATTCCGCTGTCTAAAAAACTTCGTTCAACTCTTTTATCCAACCCTACTCCATCCATTACTTCATATGAATCTATTTCAAGTTTTTTACAGATATTTCCAATTTCATTTGCGAAACTGATTTTAGTCGCTAATAATGAGTTGCTTACATACTTGATCATTTCAGCTGTCTTTATATCGGTTTTAAATATATCTACACCATTATCGATCAAGGGTTTGTAGAGATTTTTGAGGTTTTCAATAGCTTTGCTATCTCCACCTAAAACGATTCGATCCGGATCCATAAAATCATGTACAGCTGTCCCTTCACGCAGGAACTCAGGGTTGGAGGCCAATAACAAGTCATCTGAATTCAACCCACTTTGTTCTAAAACAACCTCACCAATCTTTTCAGTACTACCTGGTAATACAGTGCTTTTAACAACAACCTGATGGCCTTCTTTATCTCTTAAGTGTTTCCCTAGCTCTCTTGCCCCCTCTAAAGCGATAGATAGGTCTAGAGAACCATCCTCATTGCTGGGGGTGGGTAAACAAATAAAAGTGATGTCGGTTTTCTTTACTGCTTGGTAATCGGTTGTAGCTTGAAACAAGTTACCTAAATGTCGGTCAAGAAGTTCTTGAAGACCATCTTCATGGATATGTAAAAAACCATTGTTCAGGTTTTCAACAACCTCTGGATCGATATCTATATTGATAGTTTCATGACCCAATTCAGATAGACATAAAGCCGTAGTAGTACCAACGTAACCAGAACCAATAATACTGACCTTCATACAACGTATTATCTATTCCTCACAAAAGATAGAGCTAACGGATGAAGTCCCCCTCTAAAGACGGGGGGGTGTTAAGCCTGAGGAAATAATAAAAAATAGTTAGATATTAGGTGTTTTTAGGTAAACTGTTTTTTAGTTTATTTGGTTGTGGGTGGGATTTTTTCTGGGTCTTCTTCATAGAGATGTGGGGTTTTCTGTTCAGAATGGGGTATTATTATTTTATGTCCATCTATTTCTTTTATTTTTATTTTAACTTGATAAACCGGCTCTATATTCTCTTTGTTTAATTTTTCTGGACCACCTTGAGCATATACCTCTCCTTCTTTCATTATGATAACTTGGTCGCAATACCTAGCGGCGAGGTTTAGGTCATGTATTGCGATTAGGACAAGTATATCGTTTTTGGATTCTTTTTTTGCTATGTTAAGCATTTCGATTTGATGTTTGATATCTAGATTGTTTGTTGGTTCATCTAAAACAAGTATTTTAGGTTTTTGGGCTAAGGCTCGTGCTAAAATAACTTTTTGTCTCTGTCCGCCACTTAATTCATCTAGGCCCCGCATTGCTAAATCTTTTAACTCGAATTGATTGATTAAGTTTCTCACTATTTTTAGGTCTTTTTTACTTGGCTTCCAACCTAGATATGGTTTTCGACCCATCAATATTGTATCGAAAACTGTTATCGAGAAGTTTACTTCTTCAGCCTGTGGTACATATCCGATTGTTCTAGCCCTATCGGTGTTATCAAGTTCTGGGAGACTGTATCCCCCGATCTCTATATCTCCTTTGCTTGGAGTTAGAATGCCAGATATGCATTTGAGGAGTGTTGTTTTACCACAACCATTTGGGCCGAGCAAACCGATTACCTGGCCCTTGTTTAGAGTTAGTTCTATGTTTTTAAGCGCTTTAAAACCATTATAGTTGTAGTTTACGTCTTTTACTTGGATTGTTACCAATTTCGTTTCCTCCTTTTAAGTATTAGGTATAGGAACAATGGTACACCTAGGAATGAGGTTAATATGCCTACTGGAAGTATCTCTGGATATATAACTGTTCTGGCGACAGCGTCAGAAGCAACAAGTATTATGGAGCCTACAATGGCTGATGCAGGTAATAAGAATCTGTGGTCGGTTCCGAAGACCATTCTGGTTATGTGTGGTGCTACTAATCCAATGAAACCGATGGTTCCTAGGAATGCAACTGCGGCTGCGGTAATTAAGCTTGCTATGACCATTCCGTATATACGTATTTTTTCAACATCAACTCCGAGGCTAGAAGCGGTTTCATCACCGAGCATCAATGCATTGAAATCCCAGGTCCATTTAACTAATGGAATTAACATTATTAATAAAATAACTGCAACTATACCGGTATTCATCCAATCAGCTTTTCCAAGGCTCCCAAAAAGCCAGTAGACTATGGCAGTTACTTCGGATTCGTCTCCAACATACTGTAGTAGGGATAATCCTGCTGAAAAGAGGTACATCATTGCGATACCTGCTAGGATTAGGGTGGCGCTATCGGATCCCTTCATCTTTGTAATTCCAATTATTAGGAAAGCTGGGAAAAGAGCGAAAATAAATGCACTGACTACCAATAACCATTCTTGAGTGATGAAAACCTGTAGACCTAGGAAACCGCCTGTAACGATTACGAGTGCTGCTCCAAAACCTGCTCCTGATGCAACACCAAGTGTGTAAGGAGAAGCCAGAGGGTTTTTAAGTATGTTCTGCATAACGACTCCGGCAACTGCAAGTGCAGCGCCTGCAACGATTGCCATGAATAATCGGGGCATCCTTAGGTGCCACACAATTGTTGATTCTAAGTGGCTTGAACTGAAGGTTGATGGAAAAAACTTATTTAAAACTGCATTAAGAGCTTCAACTATTCCAACAGTTGCAGTTCCAGCTGAAAGTGAGGCAATTGAGGTTAGAAAGAGGAGTAGGAGGCTAGATGCCAATAATAGATATTTTTTGTTTATCTGTTTGGCGTATCCATCCTCAGAATCCCAGTAACTTCTTTGTTCAATCCCCATTTCTCTACCTATACGTTTAGTTAAATTTTTTCATTTTATTTATTGGATATAATGCCATATCCCTTCATGCTCTATGCCATGGAATTTCATTAAATATTCTTTATGCACTTCTTCTGGATCTATGTCTTCAAATATGTTTGGATAAATGAAATCTGCAATTATCAAGGCTCCGATAGGGTTTTGCATCGTTGATAACACGTTTTGAGATACAAGTATTAGTTCATCGTCTTGAATTGCGGTGGTGTTTGATAGGCCTTTTCTGTCAACAATCTCCTCGTACATTTGTTCTGCCTTTTCGGTAGAATTTACTTCATAACCAAGTGTATTGGAATCTTGAACGATCTTTACCATTACATCAGGGTTTTTTTCAAGAACCCATTCATCACTTACTTTTGGATAAGTGGTGTCAAACTCTTCAGCTATGTTTTTGGCTCCAACCAACTCGATTATTTGATGGTAGTTTGTTTCGTTAGTTGCAGCTGTACTCCACTCTTGATAACCCTCAATGTAGACTTCTTTAACGTCACTTGCATTGAGGTTACTGGATAGGTCTTTTATTTCATCTAGGTGTTTGTTGTAGAAATTAAGTAGCTCTGTTGCCTCATTCTCTTTATCAAGTATTTCTCCTAACAACTCAATCTCTTCTTCCATTTTATCCATCTTATAGAAATCAAGTCTAACGACATCTATCCCGAACGGCTTGAGGTCGTCCTCTAGGTCTTCAGACCAATCGGTGTATGTAATAACTATATCGGGTTTTGGTTCAAGACTGGCTATCTCTTCAACGTTTGGACTGAAAATAGTTCCAATACTATTTTTTTCTCCAATATCTCCCCAGAAACTATCTCCAACCATATACTCACTTATGCCAACTATTTTGTTTTCAGCGTCTAGGGCTCTCACAGCCTCCGCTGAATCACTGGTTAAAGTAACAACATTTTCAACAGGATAGTTTATTTCAACCTCATTTCCTGTAGAATCAACGATAGTTATTTTTTCTTTATCACTTTCAAAGTAATCAACACATCCACCAACTAATAAAACCATAGAAATTAAAACGACAATAGAGATAACCTTAATATAAAATTTTTTTTCCAAATTATGTCCTCCTTTAGCAATTTAAGCTATCTGGTTATGTGGAATTCAACACGAAAAACAATAAATATTACTATTAAGCCTAAGTTTAATAAAAAACGTATAAAAAAACAAGAAAAGTAACAAAAATTCTAGATAACCAAAAAAACACGAAAACCAAAAACGCTCTTTGAAACAAAAAACAATTAGATAAATAAAGACAACGAATAGCAAAGAGAATTTTAAACCAAAAATTTTCGGTGTCCATGAATGAATATTAATGATACAACTGTCAATATAGTAGAAGAGATGATCGGGTGGGGCGAAGAGATAGGTATAGATATAATTCAGGTTGGCGATGCCACTTTAATCGATTGTTCAAATGGGGGGTATGACGCTGGAGCGTATTTCGCTATGGCCTGTCAAGGAGGGCTGGCTACAACTGGATTCACAGAAATGAATGTAGGAGGCAGTAAACTTCCTGCAACACAAAACTACACAGACAACCCCGCTCTAGCTTGTATAGGCTGTCAAAAAGCAGAGTTAGAGATTGATGGTGCTATTGGTTCAGGTCCAGCTAAACTACTCACCTCTAAATGTGAAGTCGGTTGGAGTGAAGAATCAGATTTCGCTGTAGTTACTTTGGAGACAAACAAAAAACCAACAAGGGAGACAATAAAAGAGTTTGCAAATAGTTGTGGAGTGCAAGAATCATGTCTATATATATTGACAGCACCTACAAACAGCCTTGTAGGAAGTATACAGATATCTGCAAGAACGATAGAAACAGCACTCTATAAACTTGAAAGACTGGGATACCCAACTAGAGAAGTATTATCAGGTTTTGCAACCACCCCAATACCACCAGTAGCAGACAGTCCTGTAAAAGCGATGGGTCGAACAAACGACGCAGTCATATATGGAGGGCAAGTACACCTAACCGTAAAGAAAGACAGCGACAAATTCAATGAACTACCCTCAAAGAAATCAGAGAAATACGGTAAATCAATGCTTCAAGTATATAAAGAAGCAGGTAACGACTTCTACAAAATAGATCAAGACTTCTTCGCACCAGCCGAAATAACCATCAACACAATTGAAAATGGAAAACTCAAGACCTATGGAGAAATAAACCATAGCCAACTGAAAAAATCATTCGATATGGAGGAATAAAATTTGGGATTAAACTACAAGGAAGCTGGAGTAGACATAAGCCAGGAAGAAAAAACTATAGAAGCATTAGCAGGAGCATTAGCAGGAACAAAAAACACCAGGAAAGGAGAGTACCAACCACTCAATATAGAAGGCCATTATGCCGGCTTGATTGAAGCAGGCAACAAAATAATGGCCATGGCAACAGATGGAGTTGGGAGCAAACTCATTATAGCCAAAGAAATGAACGACTACACAGGACTTGGAATCGACTGTATAGCTATGAACGTAAACGACATCATCTGCACAGGAGCCGAACCCGTCGCATTCGTAGACTACCTAGCATTCGAAAAACCAGACCCAAAAGCAGCTGAAGAAATTGGTGAAAGCATAAAAAAAGGCGCAGATAAAGCAAACATCTCTGTATTAGGAGGGGAAACAGCTACACTACCAGAAATAATAAAGGGCTTCGATATCGCAGGGACCTCCGTAGGTTTCACTGAACCAGAAAACCTGGTTACAGGCGAAAAAATCCAGGCTGGAGACAAAATAATAGGAATAAAAAGCTCTGGAATACACAGCAATGGACTAACACTCGCCCGAAAATCAATCGAAAAATCAGATATCACATACCAAACAGAAATAGATGGCGAGAAAATAGGTAAAACCCTACTAACACCAACCAGAATATACGTAAAAGAAATACTAGAAATCAACCAAAAATGCAATGTAACAGGACTAGCGCACATAACAGGTGGAGGCCTAAGAAACCTAAACCGACTTGGCGAACATAGATACAACATAAAAAACCCAATAAAACCACAGCCAATATACAGCCACATACAACGGCTTGGCGAAATAACAGACCTAGAAATGTACAGAGTCTTCAACATGGGAACAGGGTTCTGCATAACCACACCAAACCCAACAAAACCACTTAAAATACTAGAAAAACACGATAGAGAAGCTAAAATAATCGGAGAAGTGGAAAAAGGAAAAGGAGTAAACATTAAAGGAATTGGAGAGCTCTAAACCCATATAATAGACATTAGAGCTTAAAAAAGTTTTTTAGGAGCTAGATCTCTAGTTCTTTTTTTATTTCATCATAACTGGATTTTAGGTCTTGAGAAATCACCCTCGTCTCACCGATAACAGGCATGAAGTTCGAATCCCCCTCCCACCTAGGAACTATATGTTGATGGATATGTGTTTCGATCCCAGCTCCAGCAACACGCCCAAGATTCGTACCCACATTAAAACCATCAGGTTCAAAAACCTTTTCAGCCGCCTTTATATAACCCGACAATATCCGTTGACTCTCCAAAACCTCTTCCTCCGTCCTAGAAGTATAATCGGAGGTATGGCGGTAAGGAGCAACCAATGCATGTCCAGGGTTGTATGGATATTTATTCAACACCAAAAAACACTTCTCCCCCCTATAAAGAATTAGATTCTCCCTATCACGATGTTCATCTCGAGTAGGTAAACTACAGAAAACACAATCAACATCACCTTCTTTTGCCTTCCTAACGTACTTAATTCTCCACGGAGCATATATTCGTTCCATCATCATGAATTAATAACTTGGACCTGTATTATTTTTTTGATGAAAAAAATCAACGATGTTTTAGTTGAGGACACATACTGCGAAGCCTTTGATGGCCTATACACCAGATTGATGGTGACCGCTATAGATGAAAAAAGACTCCATCAAGCAAGCCAAGATTCAACAGCACTACCCTGCACAGTATTCAATGAATCTGAAGGCGGAATCGAAAAATACCTAAACAATAAAGAAACAGTTGATGGAAGAGAAGGCTCCATAATACAGATATGGGTCAACAAAACCGCTGGAAAACCCAAACTAGAACATGAAATGGCTAAAAGAGTGCGACAAGGAATCCTAGTCGTACCAGGAACAAGAGTCTATAACCACAGCAACTCAGAACAAAAAATAGATACAATGGAGAAAATAGGCCATTGTGGAGATGGATATGAATGGATCGAGGAAAGAAATGGTAGAGAAATGATAAACATACCAATAATGATGGGAGACTTCCAGATAGAGAAAAAAATCGGGTATGACACCGGAGTCATGGGTGGAAACATATGGTATTACTGTGACTCAACAGAAACAGCAATAAAAGCCGGTGACGCCGCAATAAAAGCAATAAAAGAAATAGAGGGAGCTGTAACCCCATTCAAAATATGTTCAGCCGGCTCAAAAGTTGAAACAAACTACCCAGAGATAGGGCCAACAACAAACCACCCATACTGTCCAACACTAAAAGATAAAATAAAACAATCTAAAGTTCCCAACAAAACCAAATCAATACCAGAGATAGTCATCAACGGAATAAACCAAAAAACCGTTAAAAAAGCAATGAAAAAAACAATAGAAACAGTAACCCAATACGATGGAGTTCAACGTATATCAGCCGGAAACTTCGGAGGAGAACTAGGAAAACACAAAATATATCTACACGACATCATCTAAAAAACCCAAAAAAACAGTAGAGAAACAAGGCAGTCAAAAAATAAAGATAGAAAGAGGTGTGAGAAACCCATCAATCGATGGCTTCAATCTCTATCCGAAACCTTAGCCTCTTCAAAAGTCATCATGTCAGTTAAAACTCTGCATGCAGACTGAATAACCGGCATAGTTAAAGCAGCACCGGTTCCCTCACCAAGCCGCATATCGAAATCAACAAGCTCAACCAACCCAATATGATTAAGAGTTACCGCATGGCCAGATTCAACAGAGTTATGACTAGCTATCAAATAATTCTCTATCTCAGGCTCGATTTCATAGGCCAGTAATGCAGCTGCACCAGAAATAAATCCATCAACAACTACAGGGACATTATTACTTGCAGCAGCTAAAGCAACTCCAGCCATACCACCGATCTCAAAACCACCTACCTTGGATAAAACATCTAAAGGGTCATCTGGATTTGGATCATTAATCTCCAATGCCCGAATAATGGTCTCAACCTTTTTTTCATATCCCTCATCATCAACACCGGTACCCCTATCCGTAACCCTCTCAACATCTGAACCGGTAAAACAAGATATCAAAGCACTGCTAGGAGTCGTATTACCTATACCCATATCACCGATAGCAACCAAATCAATCCCGTCTTTATTATACTCCTCTTCAAAAATCTTTATACCTGACTCAACAGCCTTAACAGCTTTTTCACGAGACATAGCACGGCCTTCAGCCATGTTATCCGTTCCAGCACCAAGACTCATGTCAACTAGCTCTGGATGATCGATATCAGCCTTAATCCCCATGTCAACAACAATAGAGCGAGCACCTGCTTCACTAGCTAACACATTGATCGCAGCACCACCATTCAAGAAATTCATCACCATCTGGCCAGTAACTTCCTGAGGATACGCACTAACACCCTCTTCAACAACACCATGATCCCCGGCCAAAGTAAAAACAGCCTTACTCTCAATAGATGGCATACTACCCATAATACCAGCAACTTGAATTGAGAGTTCCTCCAATCTACCCAAACTACCACGTGGTTTAGTCAAAGAATCCTGTCTCTCACGAGCCTGCTGCATAGCCTTCTCATCAAGAGGGTTAATACTCGAAACGACACCTTCTATATAATCACTTTCAATACTTACATTCTTCATAAATAACACCAACGAACAATAAACTCAATAAACCAAATTAAATACCTATAAATAAATAGATACCCAAACGTAAATCAACTGTAACACAAAGTACGATAAAATTCACAAAGACAACCGAAATAAAGAGAAGCAGAGATAAGAAGAGTAGTTCATCAAACATACTATTTAGGACACGGACATATCAAACTTCAAGGTGATTAAATTTGAAGATTGCAGTTACCGGTTGTCTGGGAAACATGGGTTCTAGAATTGCAGAAGCAGTTATTGAGAGTGAGGATGAAGTAGTTTTTGCAGTTGAAGCCCCCGACCATGAAGATATAGGTAAAGATTTAGGAGAAACCCTTGGGTTTGGAGAAATCGATGTCCAGATCTCATCGGCAGCCGATTTTAAAGAACTACTTGTTTCAGAGAAACCAGATGTAGTAATCGATTTCACAATGCCACAAGCAACCCTCGGTTTTGTTGAGGATTGCATTGACGTAGGTATAAACATCGTTGTTGGTACAACAGGTTTCACAGACGAAGTTAAGGAAGCAATGCTTGGAGACATACAAGAAAGCGATATATCTGCTATAATATCACCAAACTATTCAGTCGGCGTAAACGTTTTCTGGAAACTGGTTTCAATGGCCGCAAGAACATTAAACTATGACGCAGAGATAGTTGAAGTTCACCACAACCAGAAAGTTGATTCACCAAGTGGGACAGCAATGAAAACAGCAGAAATAATAAAAGAAATGCGTGGAGAAGGTGAGTTTGTATATGGTAGAAGCGGCGTACACGAAAGAGAGAAAAACGAAATAGGCGTTCACAGTGTTCGAGCCGGAGATGTAGTTGGAGACCACACAGTATATTTCAGTGGAACAAAAGCAGGTGAAAGAATAGAAATAACCCACAGAGCCCATGACAGACAGGCATTTGTACAGGGAGCCCTGATGGCAGCAAAATATCTCTTAGACCAACCACCAGGCCTATACAGCATGGACGACATACTTGGTTTTGGACAACAAAAAGGAATAGAAGAAGAAGTAGAGAAACCCAGAAGATGTAAAAAAGGTGGAAGGCCAGGTTTTGGAGGATGTGGAAGAAAGTAGAATCATATTTCGAGAGCTACCCAGCTCAAAAAAAAGTAATGCAACTCCTCTTAAAAAGAGGCTTCAGAATAGACAAAGACGGCAAAATACGTTCAGGAAACATAAGAATCCCTAAAGCACAGATAGCCAAAGAAGCAGACGTAGACCGTAAAGCAGTTGACGCAACAATCAAAAGAATAAAAAACAACGAATTCCTAAAAGACATATTCTACAACCTAAAATCAATGACATTACTAGAAGAAGTAGCCCCAAAACTAGGATTAGGAATAACAATCATCACACCAACAGACGCCGCAAAAAAAGGAATACTTGGTGATGTTGCAGCAACAATATCAAAAAAACAAATAAGCATTTACCAAGCAATAGCAGACGACCCCAACCTAACCGACAACCCCAAACTAACAATAATAACAGAAAAAAGAATCCCAGGAACAACAATAGATGAATTAAGAAAAATAAAGGGAGTAAAAAAAGTAACAATCTCCTAAACCAGACAAAATAGCTATATCTACAGATCACGAGGGAGAGTACCTTGGGGCTAAACCTCGAGCCAGTTCACTTAATGAATGGAGAGATTGCGTGATAGCTAAAGCCCCACAAAAGAGGAAAAAGGGTTTTTTCATCTTGTTTAGTACCCCCGCTTTAAATCCCCTGTCTTTTATTTTGAAGGAAATTTAGTTGGAGGAAGGGGGTTTTATCTTGATTCAGGGCTAAGACCTCTTCTCTTTAGGGAGAGGAGGATGTCACTCTTTAAGTCTTTTTATCTCGTTTTTAATCTCTTCTATAATCTCTTCGTTTTCGTGATGCATTAATCCTTCACCACACTCTGGACATTTGAAGTTTATATCGGTTGCTTCTTCAAAAGTGAGTTTTACGTGGTTTTCAGGACATAAATAGAAGACGTTTTCTTCTTCAAAAATAAGTCTTTGTTCTAGTTCTTCTATTATCTGGTCTTTCCTTTTTTTCATCACGTTTTCCGCATTGTCTAAATCAAGTTTCCAAGTATAGGTTATCCATCCAGTGTTTGAGTTTCTACTTCTTGTATACTCGGCCAAACCATTTTGATACAGTTGATAAAGTATCCTTCGGACATCATTGAGCTCAAGCTCAACGTCTTCAGCCAACTCTTCATCTACCGCCGTACCTTTTTCCTGCAGCTCTCGAACCACTTGAAGAGCTTCCTCACCAGACACTTGCTTTATAAAATCTCTAATCGAAGGATCTTCCAGTTTATTATTACCATCAGAACTTGACAAAATAACACCACTTAACCAATTTTTAAACAATTTATTTTACTTTATTTAGAACAGGAGGCCTAAACCATTATAAAACCGTTATTGAACGACATATTGAATAGACATATATTTGGATTGTTTCTGTGGATTATATCTATTGAAACAGTTTTTTTCATAACTTTTTGTCTTGATCGAATTCAATTCTTGATCGAATTCAATATATTTAGTTAAACAACGCCAACAAGTTAGCTAACTTACCTCTCTTTATTTATGTGTGTTCAGGCATCTTAAATTCTTCTATTATAAAGGTTGTGAACTGTCTCGGGGTTTAGTTCCGAGGTTTTTTCCCGTGGATTAACTGTTGAATACTCCAGTTCCATCATCGACCGTATCGGCTGGGACGGTGGAGTGGGTCAACGGATGGGTTGTCCACAGGCCCCGATGCTGACCGTTGCAACTCTCCCTCCTCCTCTGTAGAGATATTATTGGAAGGCAAAGCTGGTATAACAGATTAATCGAGGTACTCTACCTTTTTACCGTTTTTGGATGGGATAACTTTGACTTCTCCATCAAAATCTTGGTTAGGTTGATAACCATCGTGTATTCTATCTAAAAGGATTGATAAGGCCGCTATCTCGGAGTGTGGTTGGTTAGTAACTGATAGGTTATAGTCGGCTTCATTGTAGACTTGGCCGGGTACTTTCTCAGCACCTACAACGATCAATATGTCATCGGTTATTGATTGGAGACTACTTGATTTATTTTTTAACCTCTCTCCATACATAGTTAGGTGTATTATTGTCCCGCTCCACTCTTTCAATGTTTTATGCCAATTAACATCGATTTCAACGGTAAATTTTCCTCCAAAACGTTTGGAGACGTCATCTATACTTTCCTTTACCTTTCGGTCATTAGAGGTTAAAAACATTCCGTCAGCGCCAAACGCCCTACCAACCAAACCAACATGTGTGGTGATTCTCTGGTCTCTTTGAGGCCTATGCCCCATTCTAAGAATCTTGATAGTCATAAGAACCCCAAAATCAATCGTTATCTAAAACGGTGTATTCGATGTTTGACTCCTCTAAGGATTCAAGTAGTTCCTGAACTTCATTATGGCTGCAGAAAACAAAAACACTTAATCCATGGGAAGCTGCGTGAACAACCCCGTTTTTAGCTCCAAAAAACAAGTCAGGCTCTCCATTATTTTTACGCATCGCAACAAGACCTGGTAAACCGATTGCAGCGGTTAAATCGATTTGTTCTCCAACTTTAACTTCATACCCTATGTCGGAACCACCTTCTTGTTTAGGCGGAACTTTAACAACAATAACCTCTCCAGGATCCATATCTATTATTCCAGAGATATCCTTAACGTTAACCTCATCTCCCTTACTGGCGTTTGATGTTGCGATACCTCTGGCGGAACCTTCTCCAGAACAACCGGCTTTCAACAACCCACCATCCATATAGAGATTTACTTCCATTCCTTCTTCAATCTCTGTAGCGGCAATAGCTGTGAAGTATGGAATCTTATTCAACACATTCTTCTGAACATCTTTATAGAAACTTTTAACAGACTCGGATTGATCTATTATTTTCTGAACTCCCTCCATTGTAACATAATACCCTTCCTCACCCTCCTTAATCAATCCATCTTCTTTAAGGGTCTTTATGCTTTCAGAAACAGCTTGGGGAGTTATTCCAAACTTCCTAGCTATGTTCGTCTGTTTCACACCAGGCTGGTTCCTAGCCACTTCTACAAGAATCTTAAGTTTGGTATCAATAACGTCATCCATCTTATCCATCTTCAGTTTTAATCAATAATTAAACATTTAAATATTTGATGGATTTTATTTCCTCTCAATCTTGTTACCACGTATGTAGACGGAGTCACTACGTCTAGCCATCGCCCTAACAAGAACTTCACTTTGATCAAGTTTCTCAGAGAGATCAGAGATAAATTCACTACCATTCTCAATCATGCCTTCAAGCGCTTCTTGATCCTTTTCAAAAAACTCATCAGAAAGCATCGATATATGAAGTATCTCTATAATCTCCTTCAAATCACACTCAAAATTAGCCTTGAACCTTGAATATGAGGTTTCGTATTCTTTAACCGGGCTACCATTGTTCATACTCCAATTAGACTTCACAAGCCCAATCGAGTTAAGGAGATCCAACATTTCCTCAGCCTCTTGACCATACTTTTCCTCCAATTCGGCTTGCGAAACATTACCATCATAGACCTTCCTAAATATCTCCGTATACCGATCGTTCTTAAAAACGTGGAGAAGAGGAACCAAGTCAGCCGGATCATTAATAATCTTGGTATTACTACTCATAAATACACCAATTCAGATTAAACAAAATCACTGTTAACTACTATTATGGTTACTCAAAATTAAAGTTTACTGTTATTCTTTAGATAAAAAGAAAACACCGCATAGTTAAAAAAACAATCACTACAAAAACTTAAATAACCACCAAGGCCATAAATACTTCGGATTGCTTGACGGAAATAATCGTGGGAGATAATGTCGATATCCACCAAGACTATATTAACTTTCGAGAAAGTTACTTATTAACTGTTTTTTTTGTGGCCGGGGTAGGGTAGTGGCTATCCTGTAGCCCTGTGGAGGCTACGATCCGGGTTCGATTCTCGGTCCCGGCCCTCATAAACCAAACAACAACCATTTTTAGTGATAAAAGGATTCAGTCTAAATTCTAGAAGTTTTAGAGAAAAAACATTTTATCTTGATTAAGGCCTTAAGACCTCTCTTCTTTATGGGAGGGATGTCACGTAAGTGTACTATTAATTATGTCTATCGAGGGTTGGGGGTCTTATCATGGCTCTCTATTGGTAGTGTTTATAGTTTTGGTATGGAAAGAGATGGATGAGTTGGGGGGGGTTTCTTCTCTTTAGGTTGGGTGGGAGGTCAGATTTTAAGCCAGCTTCCGTCTTCATGTGGGTCTGGGCATGGCCAATCTTCGTCTGGCTCTTTGCAGTTACATTTTCTCTTAATTTTTTTACGAGTGGTTTCTTTTTTTGTTTTTTTGTTTTTTTGTTTCATTTTTTTGCTCCAGAAATGGTTTTAGGGCGTTAAGGTTTGTTTTTTGGTTGTTTCTTCGATTATTTGTTCAATGTGTTTGTTTATATTCATTTGGTTTTCTAGTTTTTTTATTTCATTTATGTTTGAGATTGTACTGACTTTATTTGGTAGTATTGGGCAGTCGCCAACGTCTTTTTTTGATTCTTTGTATAGGCCTAGTCTTATTGAGATTTGTTGTGTCTGTGTTTTGTCGAATCCGGTTAATGGTCTGTAGACAGGTAGTTTTGTGGATTCATCTAGTGTCATGAGGTTGTCTAGTGTTTGTGATGCTACTTGGCCTATGCTTTCTCCGGTAACTATTCCTTTAGCTTTTGTTTTTTTAGATATTTTTTCTGCAGCTTTGTACATTGCTCTTTTGCAGATTATGCATGTTTTTTTTCCAGCATTATTTTTTATTTCGTTGTATATGTCTTCAAAATCTATTTGGATGTATTTAATGCCGTTTGGTGTGTATCTAGATAGTTTTTTAGCCACCTTAACAGCTCTTTTGTTTTCTCTTTTATCTCCATATCTTCCTTTGTCTATGTAAAGGGCTATTGGTTCACAACCTCTCTTTATCATTAGGGATGTTGCGACTGGACTGTCTATTCCTCCGGAGAAAAGGGAGACAACTTTGCCTTGCACTCCATATGGAAGGCCTCCTAGACCTCTGTAGGTATCGATGAATATGTATGTAGTTTCGTTTCGAACTTCGATGTTGACGGTGAAATCTGGGTTGTCTAGATCAACTGTTGAGTTATATTTTTTTCTTAAGTGGTTTCCGACTGTATTCTCTAGGTCTTGGCTTGTGAAATTATGGTCTCCAATTCGTCTTGCGTTGACTGCAAAACTAACCTTATCTTTTAGGTGTTTTTCACCAATATTGATTGAGGTCTCTATTATTTTATCTATATCTGTGGGAACTGTTATGCATGGACTGTATGAAACTATTCCTGATACGTATGAAAGTGCTTCTAAACTCTCTTGGATATTATCTGTTTCTAGAAAAATACGTCCTCTTGGACTTCTTAATTTATATTCACTTATACCATTTTGTTTCAGTGATTTAATTATATGAGACTTTAGTTTCTCAATCAATTGCCTGCGAACATAACTACTTTTAAGAGCGATCTCACCATACCGAATCAATATTAAATCCCATTTCATCTAACTACCTCTTAATGCTCCATGGATTTAGAACTAACAACTATTTATTTATTTTTTCTTGAAAAAAAGCCAGTTTTCTGGGTTTTCTTCAGGTTTAAACCGAATTAAAACATACTTACTGTCTAATTTATCTCCATTGATATCTATCACTATCTCATTTTTCTCCCACTTAATTGGTTGATAACTGCCTCTGTCCCACAAAACAACTTCACCCGCACCATAATTTCCTTCCTCTATCTCTCCCTCATAAAACGCATAATCAATATCATGGTCTTCAGTCTCTATGGCCAGTCTTTTGACTCCTGGGTCTTTTGAAGGGCCTTTTGGAATAGCCCAACTTTTCAATACACCATCCCTTTCAAGCCTTAGGTCATAATGCAAGGTTGAAGCGTCATGTTTTTGTATAGAATAAATCAAGTCTTCCGACATCTAAATCCCCTTAATGAAAACATCAAGCTTCAATTTAGAAGTAATTTGCTACAACCAATATTAGCTTAACCAATTGGAGATAATTTATTAATTGACCTCTGGCTCTCCATAAGGATAAAAGGACCCTAGCCCTGAGTTAGTATAAATCAGTTTTGGTTCGTTTAACATCCTAAGAATGATAAATAACTAAGGGCAATAACTTTAATCAGGATTGTAATGTTTCGGAGAGTTTGTGTTTTTGTGGTGAAATGAAGTATTGTTGTTGGGTTTTTTGGGACTGGTTGTTCGGTGGAGATATTTTTTAGGTCTCTTGGTTCATTTAGTTAGATTATGAGCGATGTGTTTATGTTTGATAGGTTTTTTTGTAGTTTTGGTGGTTTTGTATGAATAGGATTGGTATTATCGGTGGAAGTGGGATTTATGACCCTAGTTTGTTTGAAGATGTTGTTGAAAAAAAGGTTGAAACGCCTTTTGGCGCTCCTTCAAGTGAGCCCTTAGTTGGGTATATTGGTGACCGAGAGGTAGTTTTTATTCCTCGTCATGGTGAGGGACATAGGTATAGTCCCAGTGAAGTTAACTATAGGGCCAATATCTATGCATTGAAGAAGCTTGGTGTTGATAGGATAATTGGTGCTAACGCTGTGGGGAGTTTAAAGGAGGATGTTGAGCCTCTTGACATAGTTTTACCTGATCAGGTTTTTGATAGAACTAAAAAACGGGAGAGCAGTTTTTTTGGCGATGGCGTAGTTGCGCATGTTGGTTTCGCCGACCCTTTTTGTCAACAACTTTCTAACTATATAGCTGATGTAGCTAGGGATGATTATTCAGTTGTAGAGGGCGGGACCTATGTAACTATAGAGGGCCCTATGTTCTCGACAAGAGCAGAATCCAATTTTTATAGAAACCAGGGATTTGACATTATTGGTATGACTGCTGTTCCAGAAGCAAAGTTAGCTAGAGAGGCAGAGATGTGTTACTCGATAATAGCGACAGTAACAGATTATGATGTCTGGCATGAAGAAGAGGAAGTAACTATGGAGTTGGTTGTTGAAAGAATGCAGCGAAACGAAAACGCCATCAAGGACATAATCTCAAAAGTGGTTCCAGAGATACCAATGAAGCGAGATTGCATCTGTAAAACCGCTCTTGAGAACACAGTGGCTACAAACCCCGAAAACATACCTAAGGAGAGAAAGAAAGAACTAGACCTATTGATAGGTAAATACCTATGACTCCATTTCCTGAAACGAAGTGGTTGTACTTGTTTGTAGGAATCAATTATCTCTGTGGTTTATATGGAAGTTGATTTAATACTTAAAGATGGGGTTGTTGTACCGGTAACAAAACCTCCTTTTCAGGGCTCGATAGCTATAAAAGATGGAGTTATTGTAGATATCGGCGAGAATAATTCAATCATAGATGAGTATGTAGGCAAGGTTATCGAGCTTGATGGATCGATCGTTATACCTGGACTCATCAACACACATACCCATCTAGCTATGACGTTGTTTAGAGGTGTTGCCGATGACTTACCACTTGATGTCTGGCTGGAAGATTATATCTGGCCGCTGGAAAACCTTCTTGAACCAAGACATGTATATGCTGGCTCGATGCTTGGATGTCTTGAAATGATAAAAAATGGAGTTACGTTTTTCGCAGACATGTATGTCGAGCAGAAAGAGGTTGCTAAAGCAGTTGACCAATCTGGTATGCGTGCAGCTCTTTCCTTCGGTTTGGTAACTATAAACAAAGATGAAGAAGGAGTTAAAGAAGAACTCAGAGAAGGCATGAAGGTATATAATGAGTTGGATGGAGCGGCAGATGGCCGGATAATAACTACTTATGGCCCCCACTCACCCACTACTTGTTCTAAAGAATTCCTTGAGGAAGTTCGGGAAACTGCTGGAGATTCATTGATACAGATACATCTTGCTGAAACCAAGAAGGAGGTTCTTAGATCTAAGGAGTTATATGGTATGTCCCCAACGGAATTACTTCATGAAGTGGGGTTGTTGAATAAAAACACAGTGTGTGCCCACGCGGTCCATTTAACTGAGAAGGACATAGATTTGATTGCTAATTCTGGAGCAATAGTTTCACACAACCCTACAAGCAACATGAAACTTGCTTCAGGTATAGCACCAATTCCAGAGTTATTAAGTAAAGATGTATCGATAGCTCTAGGAACAGATGGTGCGGCTTCAAACAACTCCCTAGACCTTTTTAGTGAGATGAAGTTAGCTGCATTGCTTCATAAATCCAGTAAGATGGATCCGACAACCGTTCCTGCAGAAGAAGCACTTAAAATGGCAACAATTAATGGAGCAAAGGCATTCGGTTTGGAAGACAGTTTAGGATCAATAGAAGTAGGGAAGAAAGCCGATCTTGTAATAATTGATTCCGAATCACCAGGGATGACACCAAGACATAATGTTATTTCAAACCTGGTTTACTCCACAACAAACCGAGATGTAGAAACTGTAATAATCGATGGAGATATAGTTATGATAAATGACGAGATACAGAGTTTAGATGAAGAAAACGTGATTAAGAATGCAGATAGAATGAGTAAAGATCTAATTAATAAGAAGTGAGAAAGATGGATGGAGAACGAAAAATCAAGTGGGCAAGAGACCACATGCCGGTTATGAAGAAAATACGGAGAGAAATGTCAATAAAAAAACCACTAGAGGGAAAGACAGTCGGAATGGCACTACACGTCGAACCTAAAACAGCAGTTTTAGTAGAAACACTTAGAGACCTAGGCGCCAACGTATACATAACCGGCTGCAACCCATTAAGCACACAAGACGATGTCTCAAAAGCACTAGACAAACAAAAAGGAATAACCAGCTACGCAAAACATGGAGTAGATCGAAAAGAATACTACAAAGCAATCGACAACGTAATAGACCAAAAACCAGACATAACCGTCGATGATGGAGGCGACCTCGTATTCAGAATACACAAAAAATACCCCGAACTCATAGAAAAAATCCAGGGAGGCACCGAAGAAACAACAACAGGAGTACATCGATTAAAATCAATGGCCAAACAAAAACAACTAAAATACCCAGTCATAGCAGTAAACGACACACCAATGAAAAGACATTTCGACAACATACATGGAACAGGTGAATCAACAATATCCGCAATAACAGCAACAACAAACATACAGATATCTGGAAAACAAGCAGTAGTAGCCGGATATGGATATTGTGGACGTGGAGTAGCCCGAAAACTAGATGGAATGGGAGCCAGAGTAATAGTAACCGAAACAAACCCAAACAAAGCCCTTGAAGCAGTAATGGATGGCTTCGAAGTACAGAAAATGAATAAAGCCATACAGAAAGCAGACCTACTAATAACAACAACAGGAAACCGAGACGTAGTCCGTAAAAAACACCTAAAAAAAGTTAAAGACGGAGCATTACTCGCAAACTCAGGCCACTTCAACGTAGAAATCGACTTAGATGCCGCAGAAGAACTGGCCACCGAAACAAATGAAACAATAGAGGGAGTCGTAGAATACAGACTACCAAACAACCAAAAATTCTACATAATAGCAGAAGGAAGACTCGTAAACCTAGCAGCACCACAAGGACTCGGACACCCAATAGAAGTAATGGACCTCAGCTTCGCAATCCAAGCACTATCCGTACAATACATAAACCAAAACAAAAACCTAAAACCCAAAGTCCACAACGTCCCAACCAACATAGACAAAAAAGTCGCAGAAAACAAACTAGAAAGCATGAACATAGAAATAGACCAACTAACAGAAAAACAAAAAAAATACCTCAACTCATGGGAAACAGGAACATAACAAAACCAAAACCAAACCCCAATAACCCAGAAAAAAACAATGCAAATAACCAAAAACCCAGAAAGAAATATCACTCCAAACCAACCCGACGCCGAAACAACTAATACTGGTAATTAAATAAACGATATAAACACTTTGAGGTAAACCGATGAAATGGTGGCTTAAAAGAATAGGAAAGGCCTTTATTGGCGCAACTGCTTTAATCTTAGTTTATTCATACCTCTATCAATGGGGAATGTTTTATTTCGAGGGTCAAGAACGAACATTCTATCAATCATTACAGATTGTAGTAGAGATATTAACAACAGCTGGGTTTGGTGGAGACACAGAGCACTGGACAACGCTTGGAATGAACACAATCGTAGTAACAATGAACCTAACCGCTGTACTCCTTGTATTTGTCGGTTTACCGTTATTTGTAGTACCTATATTCAAAAGAGCATTCCAAAGAAAAATACCACGTTCAAGCGACCTAACAGACCACGTCATAATATGCAGCCACTCACCAAGCGACGAAATATTAACAGAAGAACTAAGAGACTCAGATATCCCATACCTCTTTATGGACAAAAACCAAGAGACAGTTGAAAAACTACTGGACATGGGTCATGACGCCATCGTTGGAAACCCAGAAGAAGTAGAAGCTTTAAAAGCAGCAAACGCCCAAAAAGCCCGGGCAATCGTCACCGACGTAAGCGACGCAACCAACCCAACGATAATACTCTCAGCTAAAAAAGCCAATCCACGAATACGAGTAATCAGCATGACAAGAGAAGAAGGAGAAGAAAGATACCACATGTTGGCAGGAGCTGACTACGTAGTAAAATCAAGAAAAGTATTAGGAGAAAGCCTAGCAAACAGGGCACTAGCATCTGTAGCAGAAAAATTCAGTGAAGCAATAACAGTAGACACAGACATAAAGATAGCTGAACTACTCGTAGAAGAAGAAAGCCCCTTAATCGGCCAGAAAATAAAAGACATAGATGACTTTAAAGACAAAGAAATCACGATAATCGGTCTATGGACAGGCGGCAAATTCATAGTATCACCAGAACCTGAAACAAAAATAAAAGAAAACGCGATACTCCTAGTGGCAACACCAACCCTATATTTCGGAAACCTAGAAGTACGTCAAATCAAAAGTTATCACGACAAATCAAAAAAAGTACTAGTATGTGGATATGGAACAGTTGGACCCTCCACAGTGCGAACACTAGAGCAAGCAGGCCTTGAAGTACAAACAATCGACATAAAACCAGGAGAAAACATCGACATAGTCGGAGACGTAACAGATGTAAAGACATTCAAAAAAATCGATTTAAAAGACATGAGGTCAGTCATACTAACACTAGACAACGACCCATCATCCGTCTACGCAACACTAGTAATAAAACACGAAGCACCAGATGTGGAGATAATAGCAAGAGCAAACAGCCCAGAAACGGTATGGAAACTTTATAACGCTGGAGCCGACTTTGTACTGTCACTCCCAGTAGTAGCCGGCGAAATAATAGCATCATTATTAATAGAAGACCGAACCATACTAACACCAAGAACAAAACTCGAGTTCGCAAGAATAGAGACACAGGGACTTGAAGGCAAAACAATGAAAGAACTAGACATAAGAAAAAAAACAGGAGCAACAGTAGTAGCAATAGAAAGAAAAGACAAATTACTAACAAAAATAGACGGAGAATTCACACTAAAAAAAGAAGACACAATGATATCAGTTGGAGAAAACAGAAACATACGTAAACTACATAAATTAATCGAAAAACAAAAAACCAATTAAAACACTAACAAATAAGAGTCTAGATACTCAATCAACTCAATAGAGAGATCTAAAATATTTTTAGGAATATAGATTTCAATAAATATTTTTTCTATATAAAAGAGATATAGAGTTTTTATTTTACTTTTTATTCGTTTTCTCGATAAAGTTCAATGATTTCTTCACTCATTTTTTCTGAAGAATATTTCGAGGCATGAGATATGCATTTGTCCTTTAGTTCGTTTTTTTGATTAACACAATATCTGATTTTCTCTTCCAACATATCTATATCACTGGGGTTGTAATGGAAACCATTTTCTCCATCAATAACACTGTTTTTAAGACCTTTGGTATTAGCTGCTACAACAGGTGTTCCACAAGCATTAGCTTCCAAGGCAACCAATCCCTGTGTCTCCCCGGTTGAAGGAAATATGAAGGCATCAAGTGTGGAATAAAAATGTGGGAGTTTTATTCGCGGTAAGAAATCGTAGAAAACGACGTTGGATAGTTTTTTAGCCATCTCTTCATATCGCTGTCGATAAGGACCTTCTCCAACTATCACGACTTTATATTCTTTTAATTTTTCTGCAACTTTTATTAGGTCCTCAATGTTTTTTTCCTTACTATGTCTACCACTGTAACCAATAATTGGGCCTTCGAATTCGAGGCATTTTTCTTGTTTAGGATTGAAGAACTCTAGGTCCACACCGTTAGGAACTACTTTTAAGTTTTCCACACCTTTCTGGGCCATTTCTTTTTTTATTTCAATTGAAGGGACTGTTACTGTTTCGGCCGAGTTTAGAAATCTTTTTTCCCAACCTCTATAGATATACTTTAGAAAACGTTTTATGGGATTGAATCTTGTTATGTAATCTACATAATATTCAGGACATGTATGAACAGTGCTTATGTGGGGGGCTTCTTTTTTCCTTGCGATGTAAGCACCTAAACCCCCTAGTGAGAACTGTGTGTGCGTATGGACAACATCAACCTCTCCTAAACGTTTTGAGATACTTTCTGGGAAACCAACTCTATAGCCTTTGTAGAATGGTAATGGAATTGATTTTATTCCGATTTCACTTTCAGCACCATTATACTTACTTGATTCAGGAAAAACCACCTTTACATCAATATCTCTTTTTTTAAATTCCCGTTTAAGGAGAGATATGGAGTATGTGACCCCATTAATCTGTGGAAAGTAACTGTCTGTAAATAAAGCAACCTTCATTTAGAGTTCAAGACCTCCTTATAAATTTTAATCAATTTCTCACCAGTATTCTCAAGTGAATGGCGGTTCGCTAGTTCCAACCCATTTGAAACCAATCTGTCTCTCAAATCCTTGTTTCGGGCAATTGAATCAATATGTTTTTTAAACTCCTGTTCACTCTCGCCCTTTAGACACTCAGTTTTATCTCTACAATACTTGAATCCCGGTATATCTCTTAAGATTAATGGACGTTCACATGCAGCTGCTTCTAGGACAACTAGACCTTGGTTTTCATTATAGCTTGGAAGAAAGAATATATCTCCTGCTGAATAAGCTCCTACAACATTATCAACTTTACCGGTGAACTTGACGTTATCTGGAGGGTTCTCTATCAACTTACGTATTGATTTTTTCTGAAGTTTTCTTAATGGCCCAAACCAAACAAAACTATATTCAGGCAATGTTTTAGCAACTTCAATGAAAGTTTCAACACCCTTTCTCTCAAATGGTGAGCCAACAGCAAATACAACAGTACCGGTTAAACCATATCTATCCCTATACTCTTTTCTCAATTTTTTATTAAAACTATATTTTTCGAGATCCACTCCATTTGAAACGACTATAGGGTTATTTACATTATATTCAAATAGTTTTTGTTTCGTGTATTTTGAAGGACATAGAACAACATCTCCCTTGGTGTAATAGAAACCTAGATATTTCTTTAGAGGTATCGAAACCAAATCACTAAACATAAAACTCCCTTTAAAATCTTCACCAGTTGTATGGGAGTGTAGAACAACTGGTTTATTTTTTCTTTTAGCTCTAAAA
>NZ_CP122958.1:1390000-1555502 GCF_029854155.1 Methanonatronarchaeum sp. AMET-Sl
CATTCCTAGGTGTTGTTCGGCTACTTTACCGGTTTTGTCTCTTGCGTTTCCTAGTGTTTGCATGATTTTCATTTCGAGTGTTTCTTTTATTGATCGACCGGGTATTGGTTCTAGTTCTCCTCGTTCATATGTGTCGACGAGTTTTTCAACTTCTTCTTCGGCTTTCTGAACTATTCTCTGGATTTGGTCTTCGGCTTCTTTTGGTAGGTCTTCGTCATCTATTCCTATTGAGAAACCGAATGTTGTTATTGCTCTTATTGCCAGTCTTGTTGCGTCGTTTAGGAATTTGAGAGCTCTATCTGATCCATAATCTCTTACTATTCTGTCTAGTATTACTCCGCTGAAGGCTCCGAATGCTTTTTCGTCTATAACTCCTGATTTTAGTTCTCCGTCCTCGATTTTGATGTATGCTTCGTTTTCACATTCTTCCATGGCGCAGTTTCTACAGTTTTCGCAGAGTTCGCCTCTGTATTCCATGTTAAGGTCGTTTGGTAGTGCTTGGCTAAAGATCTGTTTGCCGGTCCAATATTCTTCTCCGTTTTTGGTGGTGGCTGG
The DNA here is from genome assembly GCF_029854155.1 of Methanonatronarchaeum sp. AMET-Sl. NCBI lineage: Archaea > Methanobacteriati > Methanobacteriota > Methanonatronarchaeia > Methanonatronarchaeales > Methanonatronarchaeaceae > Methanonatronarchaeum > Methanonatronarchaeum sp. AMET-Sl. The sequence goes on from NZ_CP122958.1 coordinate 1,390,556, forward strand.
TTTTGGGAGGTCGTATATGTTTGCCATTCTAAGTAGTTCTATGGCGTCGTCTTTGTCGAGTAGTGTTCCTTTTCTTGTTAGCATGAATGAACCGGTTATGTGGTCGTGGATTCCTCCTATTATTGGTGCTCCGAATCTTGGGGAGATTAGGTTTTGTTGTACTTCCATTAGTACTTCTGCTTCGGCTCTTGCTTCTTCTCCTTGCAGTACGTGTAGGTTCATTTCGTCGCCATCAAAGTCTGCGTTGTATGGTGGGCAGACACATAGGTTTAGTCTGAATGTTTTTCCGGGCATTACTCGGACTCGGTGTGCCATTATGCTCATTCGATGTAGTGATGGCTGTCTGTTGAATAGCACTATGTCTCCGTCTTTGATGTGTCGATCCACTTTCCAACCTACTTCGAGGTTTTCAGCGACCAGTTCTTTGTTTTCTTCAGTGATTTTTTGTTTTCTTCCGTCGAGTCTTTTTACGTAGTTGGCTCCTGGATGTGTTTCAGACCCGGTTTTTATTATTTCCCTCATTTTTTCGATGTTTCTCTCTGTTACTTCGATGGGTAATGTCATTTCTTTTGCTATTTGGGTTGGAATTCCTAGTTCGTTTACGGATATATTGGGGTCTGGTGATATTACTGTACGGGCACTGAAGTTTACTCGTTTTCCAGATAGGTTGTTTCTGAAGCGGCCTTCTTTTCCTTTTAGTCGTTGGGAAAGTGTTTTTAGTGGTCTTCCGGATCTGTGTCTGGCTGGTGGTATTCCTGATACTTCGTTGTCTATGAAGGTGGTTACGTGGTATTGTATTAGTTCCCAGAGGTCTTCTATAACGAGTTGTGGTGCTCCTGCTTCTCGGTTTTCTTGGAATCTCTGGTTTATTCTTAGTATGTCTACTAATTTGTGTGTTATGTCGTCTTCTGATCTCTGGCCGGATTCTAGTGTTATTGAGGGTCTTATTGTTACTGGGGGTACTGGCAGTACATCTAGGACCATCCATTCTGGTCGAGCGTTTTCTGGATCTATGTCGAGTACTTTAACGTCTTCGTCTGGTATTTTTTCTAGCCATTCTCTTATGTCTGAAGGTGTTAGTTTTTCTCCGTCTTCGTAAAATGTGGTTGGTTTTTCGAATTTTATTTTGTTTTGTTCTCTACCACATTTTTGGCATTCTTTTGTTTTTCGTGCTTCTCTTATTGCTTTGCGCACGATTTTTTTAACCGGCTCGTTCATTTCTTTCATTTGCTTGAGTTCTTGGATTATTGCTTTTTTCTCTTTTTCTGATAAGAGGAGTGTTCCGCATTCACGGCATGTTACTCTTAATAGCCTTCTTAGGTCTCTTGCATATCCACTGTGGATTACAGGTGCGGCAAGTTCTATTCGACCGAAATGGCCTGGACATTCGCCTGGACGGCCTCCACATGTCTTGCATTCTAGGCCTGGGTCTATGACTCCAAGTCTTCGGTCCATAAGCCCCATCTCTATGGGGTATCCATCATCATCGTATGTGTCAGGTGTGATGATTTTGGTTACGCTCATTTTTCTTATTTCTTCAGGGGATAGAATCCCAAAATCAACACTTCTGATACGTTTAAGGGGTGTGTTCATTTAAAAAACTCCTTTATATTTTGTCTTCTAGGTTTAGGCGGGGCATTATGCCCATGCTTTTTATTTCATCTAGTAGGACTTTGAATCCATAGCTGAGTTCTACTTTTGACATTGTTACGTCTTCGCCGCATACTGGGCAGTAAGACATGTTTCTTTTTTTATCGAATACTGCGATTTGTCCACATTCTTCACATACTAACTCGATTACTCTGTCTGATTCATCGAGTAATCTGTCTTTTAGGGCCATGGAGGCTCCATGTCCTATTAAGCAGTCTCTCTCCATCTCTCCGAACCTTAGTCCTCCTTCTCTGGCTCTTCCTTCTGTTGGCTGTCGGGTTAGGACTTGTACTGGACCTCTGGATCTGGCGTGGATCTTTCCAGATACCATGTGGTATAGTTTTTCGTAGAAGATTGCTCCAGTAAATATGTTTGCTTTTATTCTTTTTCCTGTTCGACCATCGTATAATGCTTCTTTTCCGGTGTGGCTGAACCCGTTTTCCATTAGTTGTTCTCTTAGTTTATCTTCTGTTTCACCGCTGAATGCGGTTCCATCGACCTTGTTTCCTCTGAGTGAGGCTACTTTCCCGCCTATCATCTCGAGTACGTGGCCAACTGTCATTCGGCTTGGTATTGCGTGTGGGTTTACTATTAAGTCTGGTACGATTCCTTGTTCGGTGAAGGGCATGTCTTTTTGTGGTACTATTTTCCCGATTACTCCTTTTTGGCCGTGTCTTGACGCGAATTTGTCGCCTAGTTCGGGTATTCTTTCGTCTCTGACTCTGACTTTAGCTAGTCGGAGTCCTTCTTCTGTTTCGGTTAGTATTATTGTGTCGACGACTCCTTTTTCGTTGGATCTCATTGTTTCGCTGGTTTCTTTTCTTTTTTGTGGTGATAGTCCGAGTTCGGTTGGTTCTTCTAGGAATCTTGGGGGGGATGTCATTCCGATTAATACGTCGTTTGGCCCTACTTCTGTTTCAGGGTTGACTAATCCATCTTCGTCTAGGTGTTTGTATGCGTCTTCTCCTCGGGCTCCTCTTACTTCGGGGTCGGGGATTTCGAATTTGTTTCTCTGTCCACCTGGATATCTTCTTTCTTCTCCTTCATACATTCGATAGAAATGGCTTCTTCCAAGGCCTCTTTCTATTGAGTCTTTGTTAAATATGATTGAGTCTTCTATGTTGTATCCACCATATGAAAGTACAGCTACTACGAAGTTTTCTCCTGCTGGTCTGCGGTCGTAATCTATCTGTTCCATTACTCGTGTTTTAACTAATGGCATTTGTGGGTAGCTTAGTAGGTGGGCTCTTGTGTCAGATCTGAGTCTGAAGTTTGATTGTGGTAGGCCTAAGACCTGTTTAACCATTCCTGCTCCCATTGTGTTTCTTGGTGATGCGTTGTATTCTGGGTATGGGACCATTGATGCGGATATTCCCAGTATTAGTGCTGGGTCTATTTCGAGGTGGGTGTGTTTTTCTGTTACTTCTTCAGGTTCTATTGCTACGAGGCAGTCTTCTTCTTCTTCAGCATCTATGTATTCGATTATTCCTTCTTTTATTAGGTCATCCCACTCGTATTCTCCTTCTTTAATTCCTTTTATGTGTTCTTCAGTTATTGCAGGCTCTCCATCTTCGACGACTATTAAAGGCCGTCTTGCCCGTCCTGAATCTGATCTGATTATAATTTCGTTTGTTTCTTCTTGATATGAAGCATTAACTTCTTCTGGAACCTCGTTGTTTCGTCTTTTTTCCCGGAAGTTTTCAACAAACTTCTTTGGTTCATCGTGTGTTCCTACGAGGCTACCGTTTAGAAAAACTTTTGCGCCTTCCATTTAAATCCTCTCTATTCTATTTAATCCTAGATCTGACAGGGCTTTCTGTATTCGTTCCTCAGGTGCCCCGCTTGTAAGTTCTACAGACATTGCATAGTTGTTTACCAATCCACAGTTTGGTCCCTCAGGTGTTTCGTTTGGACATATACGTCCCCAATGTGTTGGATGTAGGTCTCTTGCTTCGAAGTGGGGTTGTGACCTTGAAAGTGGTGAGACAACTCTTCTTAGGTGTGCAAGTGTTGACATATGGTCGGTTCTGTCTAGGAGTTGTGAAACTCCTGTTCTACCTCCAACCCACTCTCCAGTTGCCATTGCGCTTTGTAGTCTTTGAGATAAGACATCGGGTCTTACAGAGGTTTTAACTTTTAGTTCTCGGTTTCTTGTGTTGGCTCTTTCTAACTGGTATTTAACGTCTTTTACAAGACGGTTTAGGCTGACTCTGAATAGGTCTTCCATTAGGTCTCCTGCCAGTTTTAGTTTTTTATTGCTGTGGTGGTCCTTGTCATCTTCATCTCTTCTTCCTAAAGCAAGTTCATAGCATGATTCAGCCATTCTACCAAGGTAATGTGCTTTTAATATCCTGTCTTCAGGTTCTTTACCAAGGTGTGGTAGTAGGTAATGTTCTAACACGTAGTTTGCTCTACGTATTCTGTATTCCTTAGCTTGTCCAGCTGCCACTCTCTTACCTATGACTGATATTGCTTCATCTTTGTCTTCAACATCGGCTTCCTCAAGGTTCTCAAACATGTATTTAATGATTTCTGGGTCATTGGAAACAGCTTGCGCTATCTCTTGATCTGTCTCCATACCAAGGGCTTTCATTAGTGTTATGAAGTTTATTCTGCCTGAAAGACCAGGGAAAGATACTTCAAGTAATTTATCTCGGTTTCTTTCGACAATAATGAGTGCTCGATATCCTTCTTTTTTAGAAAAAGTTTTAGCGACCTCAATTTCATCTCCATATCTATCGTTTTTCTCAACGATAATTCTGTTAGGAGCAAGGTCTTCTAGTGTAACTAATACCCGCTCAGATCCGTTGATTATAAAATAGCCACCTGGATCAAGTGGGTCTTCTCCTTTCTCAATCAACTCATCTTCATTTAATCCATTTAGGTTGCATTTATCGGATCGGAGCATTATTGGCAATGACCCTACTTCAACCCACTCTCCTTTTTTCTCTTCCTCGTTTTCTACAGGAATCATTTCAAGTTTTATTGGGGCAGCGTATGTTATGTTTCGGACTCGGGCTTCAGTTGGAAATAACTTGCTTGTAGAGCCGTCGGCCTCTCTAACAATAGGGTTTTCAACCTTTATTTGACCAAGTTTTACGTTAAAGCAACTTATCTCTTCATCTTCTATATCAGTCTCTATAACTGCTTGTTCATCAATAATTCTCTGAAGTCTGTTTTCAATAAAATCATTAAAAGATTTAATATGATGGCTGGCAATCCCTCTTTCATTAAGATATGATTCAGTTAGTTCTTTATAACTCAAAATACATCTCCCCCTATCTCTTCGTCAACAACAAGTCGATATAAAACAGATTTACCCGCAGTTGGACTATCTCTAGTTACCTTCAGTATGTCACCAGATTTAGCCCCAATCTCCTTAACAACAGGGTCCGATTTAAGAACTTTAGGAAGGTTTTTGGCCTCGATATCGTGTTTTTCCAGAATTTCCTGGGCTTCCTCTTCAGGCACAATCTCATGCTTAGGAACTAGGCTGTGATCCATAACGTTGTATTTTTTACCCATAGTATCCACTCAACTCAAGTTTATTCAATAATAACAATACAAAAAGCAATTTAAGCGGGCTCGAGGGGATTTGAACCCCTGACCGTCTGGTTAAAAGCCAGACGCTCTGCCGAGCTGAGCTACGAGCCCATAAATAACCCTGAACCAACTTACCAAAGAAACAAGATGGCTTTCCAATCAATACATTCAACATAAAACTAGGCCTTAACATGCAACCTCAAACTTTTGTCTTACCCAATATTAAAACTTCCTATATTTCAGTAGCCTAGAGACTTATATATTTATCCCTTATCCACCAATCAATAAAACAAACTCAAATCTGATTGGTTAAAGACATAACCAGTAATTCCTTCTTAAATATAATAATTACGGATAATTACGGATTAAACCAACAAAATACCTACAAAAATATTATGTATACTTAATTCGATACCAAAAAAGATAAAAAAGGTAATCTTACAGGAACAATAAGATGATGTTGATGTCGATATGTGTATAGCTGTACCTGGAAAGGTCGTTGAGATAGATGGGAATGAAGCTATGGTTGAGTTCGAGGGAGTGAAACGTAAAATACGTATAGACTTCCTAGATGATGTTGAAATCGGAGATTATGTTCTCAACCATGTAGGTCAAGCGATCCAAGTGCTCCCGGAAGAAGAGGCTGAAGAAAGGCTTAAAATATTCCGTGAATACCTAGATTCATATGAAGAAAAAGCAAAACAGGAATAAAATCAATCTAACAACTAACTAATACCCAGAAAATAATTTTTTAGAGAAAGAGAAGGGTTTTTATTAATTATACTCTGTTTATTCCACTGGCTTGATAAAAATGGATTCAAAGAAAGGGTTAGCAAAAAAATTTTCCGAAAAAATAGATGAACATTGTCCAGAAAATGGAGTGAAGGCTCTCCATGTATGTGGAACACACGAACAATCAATATTAAAGCATGGCTTAAGATCGATTCTACCAAACCGAGTTAGACTTAAAATGGGGCCTGGATGTCCTGTCTGCGTAACACCCTCAAAAGAGATAGATGAGGCAATATGGCTTGCTGAAAACGGGGTTACCATCGCTACTTTTGGAGATATGCTTAGGGTTCCTGGAACCGAGAAAAGTCTTTTTGACGCAAGGTCAGAAGGAAATGATATTAAAATGGTATACAGTATTGAAGAAGCTCTAGATCTCTCAAAAAAGGTGGATGAATTAGTTTTCTTTGGAATCGGTTTTGAAACCACTGCTCCTTCAAATGCTGCCGCAATACTAAACAACCCACCTGAAAACTTTTCCATACTTTCTTCCCATCGATTGATACCTCCAGCAATGGATGCATTATTAAATATAGATGGCGTCGATTTCGATGGTTTTATAGCTCCCGGACACGTTTCAACAATAATAGGAACGGATGACTACCATGCATATCCAAATCAATACGACATGCCAGTTGTAGTCAGTGGTTTCGAAGCCCTTGACATACTTTACGCAATACTAAAACTCATTGAACAAATAAACCAAAACCAACCCAGCGTTGATAACGCTTATGAAAGAGCAGTTAAAGAAGAAGGGAATCCAAAAGCCCTAGAAATGATGGAAACTGTATTCAAAAAAACGGATGCAGATTGGCGGGGAATCGGAACAATACCAAACTCTGGACTTAGAATCAGAGATGAATACAGTGAATACAACGCAAGAGAGAAATACCACATTGAAGTAGAAAACTCAAGAGACATCCATCCAGGATGTATGTGCCACCTAATATTGACCGCTAGAGGAAAACCAACCGATTGTGGGCTTTTCTCAACCCAATGCACTCCACAAAACCCTAGAGGTCCCTGCATGGTTAGCAGAGAAGGAGAATGCAATATCTGGTACAAATACGGTGGAAAAAAATAAAAACACCCTAACCAGTTTTTAAAAAAAATGAGGTAATTAAATGCATGAATTCAGTGTTGCTGAAGCCATAATTGAAAAAACACTTGAAATCGCAGATCAAAAAGAAGCAAAATCAATCAAAAAAATAACTATAAAAAAAGGAGAGCTAGCCCACATAAACAAAGACCAATTAATTTTCTGTATAAACGTAATCAAAGAAGACATCGAATTACTAAATGAAGTAGAAATAAAAATAAAAAACGTAAACGTCTCCATCAACTGTAGCTGTGGATACAAAGGAGAAGTAGAGCCAAAAGAACATCTAACAGACATAATAATGGCTTTAAACTGCCCAGAATGTGAGAAACCTGACCCAGATATAGAGAAAGGACGAGAAATAACCATAGAAAACATCGAAATCCAAAAATGAAAGATTCAAACAACTAAACCACTAGAGTTAGAAACACTTGTTCTAAAAAATTATTCAATTAGGTATTTAAGATGACTGAAAACAAAAAAAACCGAATCACAATTGAACATGGAGCCGGAGGCGAAGTAATGGATAGCCTCATAAAAAACAGTATACTAAAATGGTCTACAGAAAAACAAGAAGGTATAGGCCTCAACCAACTTGACGATGGAGCAGCCATCCCCCATAATAACGAACATATCGTTATAACTACTGACAGCCATATCGTTAGACCTCTTTTCTTCCCTGGAGGCGACATAGGGCGATTGGCAGTAAGTGGAACAATCAACGACTTATCTGTAATGGGAGCCGAACCACTAGCTTTAACCTCAGCACTAGTAATAGAAGAAGGACTAGAAATCGAGGTTGTTGAAAAAACAATCCAATCTTTATTTAAAACAGCTAAAGAAGCAGGAGTCAACATAGTAACTGGAGACACAAAAGTCATGGAAAGTGGAGAAATCGATGACATAATAATAAATACAACCGGGATAGGTTACACAAAAAACCCAATAAGTGACAAGGGATTAAAACCTGGTGACAAAATAATTATAACAGGCTCGATAGGAAACCACGGCCTTGCCATATTAAGCCATCGAGAAGGATTCAAATTCAAATCCAAACTAAAATCAGACGTAAAACCAATCAACCACATAATAAAGAAAGCATTGAAAATTGGTGGAGTCACAGCAATGAAAGACCCAACAAGAGGCGGATTGGCCAAATCTATAAATGAAATGGCAAAGAAGGCTAAAGTCGATATTGAGTTAAAAGAACAGAAAATACCAATAAAAAAAGAAGTAAAATCAACATCTGAAATCCTTGGAATAGACCCAATGACTGTCGCTAATGAAGGAATAGCAATAATAGCTGCAAAACCAGAAAAAGCAGATAAAATCCTAAATCAACTAAGAAAACTAGAAGGTGCAAAAGATACCGAAATAATCGGAACCGTAGTCGAAGGAAACGGAGAAGTTACACTAGAAACAGCTATAGGCGGAAAAAGATACATAGAACCACCTGCCGGAGACCCAATCCCCCGAGTATGTTAAAATGACAACCTCCTCCATCCTGAAGAGAAAGAGGTCGTAATGCCTGAGTTAAAATAAAAAAATAAGAAAAAAATAAGGAAAAAAGGGATTTAAGGGTTATCAAACCCCATTTTTTATAGATCTTTTTTTGTCAGAGCCATTACATCAGATGGTTTTTTACTTACATTCCCCATTTTAACTCCAACAAGTCTCTTTACTTTTTTGTCTGAACAGATATCTAATAATCTCTGGGTTATAACTCCATCGAATATCACTGTCTTTACCGATCCATTCCCTTCTTTTATATTCTTCGCTAGGTCTCGCACTGCTACTTCAGAAATGATTTGTGAATTCCCATCCAACATCTCTGCTTTTAAAGTTCCTTCTACTGACTTCAGGGTTTCTTCGTATAGTTCTCGAATTGTTTCTGGTTCATATTCAGTTTCATCTGCGTTGTTTTCAGCGATTTGGGTTTCTGATTCAATATATTCTTCTTTTTCCGTCTTTTGGTTTGTCTGTGAATCTTTGGATTTCTTTTCTTTAAGTTTGTTTTTACTTTTCTTTGCTTTTTGAAGGCCTTTTTTAGCTTTTTGAAGTATTTTACTTCTCTTACCATTGTTTTGTTTCGATAGTTTTCTTTTTACCTCTGTTTTAGTTGGTTCTTCCCGCTCTTCTATCTCAGGTTGGCCTACCGGTTCTTCCTGTTGTTCTTGAATCTCATCGTCTTTTGATTTTGTTTTTTGTTTTGGTTTTTTTTCTGTTTTAGCTAGCCTGATTTCTTTTTTTACCTGTGAAACTGGTTTTTTCTTTCTCAAGGCCTCAAGCACTTCATCGTGGTCGAGTTCTTCGACTTGTTTACCTTCAGGAGCTCTGGCTACGTAGTCGATGTTTGCTCGTTGTAATAGTTCCTTTAGGATTAAGTCTCCCCCTCTGTCTCCATCGAGGAAAGCGGTTACTGTTTTATCTTTGCATATATCTTCGATTTGGTCCGGCATATCAGTGCCTTCAATTGCTATTGAGTTCTTTATACCGTAATCAAGTAGGTTTAGAACATCTGATCTTCCTTCAACTATTAATATAGCGTCTGTGGACCTTACGTTTGGGCCTGAACTTAAGCCTTGATACGTAGTAATTCCTGTTTCACCAAACGACCTCTTCACAGTTTTTGCAATCTCTTCATCTTCCATATCTGTTTCTTCAAACATTTTTGAGAGGATTTCTTTAGCCCTGTCTACAATTCTGTCCCTTTTAGTTTCCCTTACGTCCTCGACATCTGTTACTCGTATGTTTGCCTTACATGGACCTATTCTCTCAATTGTTTCAAGCGAGGCTGCAAGTATAGCTGTCTCTATTTTGTTGAGGCTTGAAGGTATCAGGACTTCTCCATTTGACCGACCATCATTCGAACTGATGTCTACTTTTATTCTACCAACTTTACCTCCTTTCTGAAGTTCCCTTAAATCTGAACTATCACCGATTAAACCCTCCGTTTGGCCAAATATTGCTCCAACAACATCTGGCTTCTCTACAACTCCATTTGCTTTGATTTGAGCATGAATTAAATATTTTGCTTCTCCAAAATTTTGCATAAGAATGCCTCCTAATAGTGGGAATTAAGGATAGAATTAATCTATTTCGGTTTTTACTTACCGATTTACAACCTATAAATGAATAATTAATACATTTTTTGATTTGAAACATAACTCCCACAACTGGTTATAGATAACTTCTATAAAAGTATAAAATATTTGTAATATACCCATGCTTAAAGACATAGGAATTTTACCGTATCCTTGTCTACCTAGGTTTAGAGACTATAGATACTATATCATGCTTCATTGAATATTAGAATAGGTCCTGTTGATGAAGAAGATAGAACAATTTCTCATCAGTGTGACATCCTCCCAAACGCCTGAAGGCGTTGGGTTTTCTTCAGCGTTTCAGAAGGTTCTGGACTCATTGGATTTTCGCCTCCAAATCATCTCCAGTTCGGGCTATGTCATCTATTGCCCCTGCCATATCTTGCCAGAATGTATCTCGGCTCAATGGACTTATCGCTGTGTTGGGATATACCCTTCACAGCAATGTTGACTGACGCATTGAACTCAGCGTCAAGTTCATCATCACACGTAGAACATTTGATACGTTGGAAAGAGTCATCATACGGTCTCTTGACCTGTTTATTACATTTATAGTGAAGTCTTGAAGTGTTCCATTCGGTTATCTTCTCACCGACTTTACCTGTCTCATTCAGTTTCAGCACACACTGGTCTATTATCCTGCTGAACGACCAGTGTTGTAGCAGTTTTCTACCCGCTTTATCGCCATTTCCTTTGTACTTGTTGTATCGTATATCTCTTGGATTGCCGAAGAACACTGTTGTACCGTCTGGCAACAGTTCTGCGAACTGTTTAGCCATTTTCCTGTCATAGTCCTCAGCAACTCTCTCACGCTTATTGCGAAGTTTCTTCAAAACTTCGTACTTTTCTTCTCTACGCAGATGACTTATCCTGTCGTCAAGTTCTTTAAGCCGTTCAGACTTATCGTTCTGCAAGATGGTGAACTGTTCTACACCGTTATCATCTATCAGCACGGCTGATAGGTCTCGCTTGATCCCCAAGTCCACTCCACACACAGAACCTGTCCGAACGGTGTCAGATTTATACTTACAAACTATATGAACTATATACTCACATTCTCTTTCAGGATGATGAACAATCTCGAAAGTCTTAATCTCTTCAGCCTCTTCGAGCTGTTCTTTGTGCCAGTCAGATGGATTGAGCAGTATATCTATCGTTTCACCTTTCTTTAGTGTTGATATGTGAGCAACCCACTCTGTCAGGTCAAGTTTATCCGTCTTTTGCACCTCCCCCGTACGATTATCAAAAGGAGTAGGTATCTTTTTCAAAGACTTCTTTGGATCCGGCACAGACGGTTCTCGCTCTTCCAACTTCTTATACCATCTCGTACCTTCCGTAGCATTACTTAACGCCCACTCCCACTTATCATGACTCTTCTTGTATTGCTTGTACATCCATAGAACCTTATCCTCTGCCTGCTGAATGAAACCAGCAGACAACCCCGTCTCCTCACGGACATAATCAGAAAACTCACGCACTCCAGACCTGTATTTTGGAACAATATCATTCTCGTTCAACCTCTCACAGAAGAGTTGAACAGCATAAGTCTGTCTCCCTGTCAGGTTATTAAGATATGATAGTTTCTTATCTGTTGTCAGGTGATGTATCGGTATTTTGACCGTTTTCACGTACTCTGACATTCTTCGATATACCTCCTTATCATTTTATCCGATACCTTTCCAGCAGTACCCACATAGTATGTCCTCGTCCAAAGACTATCCCCCAATTTCCTCTAACTCCTGATGTTCGTTTCGTACCCTTCTTGAAGATGCATATTTAACAGCGTTGATAATCTTTGCTGGAGAATATTTAGGTTTCATAGAAACAAAAAGATGAACGTGGTCTGGCTGTATCTCCAGAGATAATACTTCTCCATTCATCCTATCTATTATCTCTTTTATTATCCTGTCGAGAGATTCTTTTACATCACCTGTTAAAACATCCCGTCTGTATTTAGGTATCCAGACGAAATGGTAGTTTATTTGGTAACGTGAGTACCGTGTTTTCCCCATTATATCACAATAGGTGTATACCCTATCAAATAGTTTACCCTAAAAAACCCCACATTCCTACATCACGACATTCATCCCCCTCCCTGAACGGAGGGGGGGCTTCTGTCTATCCCCATTTAAAATGGATTAAAACATTTTTTTATTCAATCTATTTTTTGGTTTTTATTGGTTTTCTATGTATATGGAGAGTGTTTTTTATGTTTTTTGTTTTTTGTTTTCTATTTCAAGTTCTTGTAAGACCATTTTTATTACTTTGTCTATTGCTGATTCAATTTCAGGGGTTAGTTCCATTGTTACTTCGGTTCTATCTACGTAGCCTACTTCTATTCCATATATGGTTATTTCTGGGACGTTACCAAGTTCGTTACCAACTTTTAAGGCATCTATAAAATCTAAATCATGTGCGGAGATATTGATTTTGCCTATATCTTTTACTTCGTCTATGTTCAGTTTACTGACCTCGCCTTTTTCTCCTCCAAAATTTAATGCATCGATTACTATGAGTTTTTCATATTGATCAAATATGTTAAGAAGGCCGAAACCTGCAGTACCGCCATCTATGACATCAATGTGATCGGGTACCTTGTTTTCAAGTTTTTGTACTGCTCTTATCCCTACTCCATCATCACCGAGAATTAAATTACCTAGGCCTAGTACCGCTATATCTGCCATATATACCAATCCTTAATTTTTAATGTAAATAAAAATATGTTGAGTTTTTTGAGTAGGTTGAGGGAATTTGTTGGTTTAGGTATTCTTTTTGGTTTTTAAGTTATTGATTTAATTAGGTTTGGTTGACATACTGTTTTCGCTAAAGAAGGGGGAGGTCTTATTGTTCTCTTAAATTCTTAGAAAGGTTAATTTTTTATTTAAAAAAGGAGTTGTTTGGGTTATTCCCGTTTTTGGGGGAAATAACCCTTTGTTTTTTATTTTTTTATTTCTGTGTATGAGTTTTTGTTGGGGTCTTCTGTTCCTCTGTAGAACATTGCTTTTACGTATTCCCATGATTTTGGGTCGGCTAGGTTTATCCATGCGTGGTATATTACTTCGAATACGAAGTACCATGCTGCGAGTATGTGGAGTGTTCTTGCAACGCCTAAGGCGGATTGTGTTGGTGCTAAAAACCCTATCACTGTTAGGGTTAGGGCGTCTATCCATTGTATTAGTGGTGTTAGTATTCCGAAATCTGTTATGGTTGGTGCCCACATTGAGATGCCGGTTAGGAATACTATTAGTATGAAGATGGATTCTATCATTATGAATGGTTTCCAGAATGGTGCGTGCATTGTTTCGTGTTTTTTTTCTGATTCATTGTATACGCTGAATGGTTCGTAGTCGGATTTTCCTACGTAGTTGAGTAGGGTTTTTTTCATTCTTCGGATGTCGTCTTTGGTTATTAGGTATGCGTTGATTTTTCCTTCTACTAGGTGGAGTAGTATGTTGTATGCCAATAGGATCCATGCGAATAGTAGTACTACTGCTAGCCATAGATGGAGTTCTCTTACCCATGCTCTACCGAACTCTCCTATCAATGGGTCTAGCCATCCTGCTCCATAGTATATTATGAAGCCGGTTATGATTAGTAGGACGACCGATAGCATGTGGAGCCAGTGTTGAACTATTTCGTTGACTCCATATCGATGTATTAGGTTTCCTTTTTCTGACATTTAGGTCCTCCATACGTCAAATTTGTTTTTATTTCCTTCTGGACCTATTGTGTGTATTGCGCATGCTATGCATGGGTCGAAGGATCTTATTGTATGCATCATCTGTATTGGGTTTTCTGGTATCTCTGTATGTCCTCCCCATTTGTCTGGCCCTATGCTCTGTATGGCTTTTTCGTATGGTCCTTGTAATCCATCTTGGCATCTAGGTGTCATGTTCCAGGTTGTTGGTACTACTGCTTGGTAGTGTTCAACTTCACCATTGCTGTCGGTTCTTATGTAATGTGTTAATGCTCCTCTTGGTGGTTCAAAGAGGCCTAGTGCTTCGCTGTTTTTTCCTTCACTCCAATCTGGTTCTTCGTAGAACTTCCCTTCGGTATCTACTGAGGTTACCCATTCGAGTAGTTTTGGTATTAGTAACACGGTGTTGTGTACACGTGCAACCATTCTTGTGAATGTGTTTACGGGGAAGGCGTCGATTTCTTCCCATTCATCGCTTGTTGCTATTGCTGGTATTAGTCCTGTTGGGTCATCTACTATTAATCTGGCTAATGGACCTACTTCAACTGTTCTCATTTCTCCATTGAGTTCGTATCGAGGTGCTTTGGACCAAGAGTATTTCTCGTCTGGGTCCCAGACTCCGAAGTCTTCGTTTTCTAGGTCGGTTAATGGCTCTGTAAGCCCTTCTGATGGATGTCCGCCTGTGTCATCTTCGTAGAAGGCTCGGCTGACGTCTTCAGTTATTTTATCTGTGTCTATGTCTTGAATTCCAGCATCCATGTCTTGTAGATCGAAAATTCCATCATCAAGCCAGCCGTCATTGTATTCTTCGTATCCTCCGTAACTCATCATTAGGTCATCGGTTACTCCGTATCTATGCATCTTTAGGTTTGTTTCACCATGAAGGTCGTTTAAGGCTCCATACTTTAAGAATAGCGGTACGTCGCCAAGGCCTTCGGTTCCTTTTTGTTGTTCTTGTTGATCTATCCATTCAAGTATATCTGTTAGTGGAGTGTTGCTGTCTCCCCATTCTTGAACTAAGTCAAACCAGTCTTCCCAACTGACTGGGTCGCGAGGTCTTCCTAACGCATAGTTTTCGACAAAGTCTACTACTTGTCCCCATGATGCAGCGATTTTTGATATTGATTGGCTGTCGGGTTTGAATGAAATTCCTCCGGGAGCAAATGTACGTGGATGTGGTGCTATACCATCGATTATTCCTACTACCTGAGCTATGTGTTTTCGTGTTTCAACTGCTTTTAAGTATGAATCTCCTGGTCCGAGTGGGTCGTTTATTGCTGGAAACCTATTTTTCAATTCATTTCTTAGTGTAGGGTCTTCGATTAATCCATTGTCCCCAACATATCTAGGGTTGGCTAGGTCTGGTAGTTGGAGTGCGTAAAAGATTTCTGCGTGGTCTTCTACGTGTTGTGCTCCGTTTGTTATGTCTCTCATTAATGCTCCTTGTTCTGGTGGCTGTACATTATATATTCCTTCTAGTGCTCTGGTAGCTGCTTCTGCGTGTGCTAGGTGGCATACCCCACATATACGGCTCATTATATGTATTGCGTCGACGGGGTCATGGCCTTTTATTATGTTTTCAAATCCTCTGAATAATGTTCCCGCACTGTATGCGGAGTCTTCTACTACGTTTCCATCGTCATCTACTTCGGCTCTGATTTTTAGGTGGCCTTCTATTCTAGTGAATGGATCAACTACAACTTCTTTTGACATATTTTAAACCTCTTTTTTGGGTTGTTCTTGTTCTTTTTCTCCCATTGCAACTCTTCTTATTGCGTGTGCAGCTATACCCACTGCTGTAACTGCTCCACCAATCTTCACAAAATCGTCTAATCCAAAACCAAGCAATGTGGGTAATCTCTGAACTGGTTCTCGGAATGGCATAAACGCTTCTGGGAAATCTGGTTCTGTACAGGCAACACATGGCCCTAATGCTTGCATGCAGTAGGTCGTTCCTCTGTGCCATTTTTCTTTAGGACAGTTTGCATAGGTTACTGGTGCTTTACAACCAATTTTCCATAAACAGCCTTCTTCACCATAGGTTTCTGCGAAAACTCCGTTTCCATAAAAACCTCTCAAGGTACAGTAGTCGTGTTCAATCGTACCAAATATATCAAGTGGCCTGTGATAGTCGTCAACCCATTCACCTATGTTCTCAGGTTCAGGCAACTTGCCTAGTAATGCTGCTACAACCACGGTCATTAACCAATGTGGATGTACTGGACAGCCTGGAACGTTGATTACTGGGTAATCTAATTGGGATGTGTAGTCTTCTCCAAGGAAACCTCCAAGTTCTTTTTTGTCGAATTGTAATCCAGTTGCTCCGGTATTCCCTCCTTCGGCTCCAGGTATGCCGCCCCAACAAGCACAGGCACCAATCGCAATAGATATCTGTGCGTTTTCAGCAACTTCCTCAAGTTTTTCTATAAATGGTTTACCATCGGATCTACAGTAGTTTCCATCCATAGCTTCCTGTACAGATCCTTCTAGTATCAAGATGTAATCTTCTTCCTCTTCTAAAATCTGATCAAGAGCATGATTGGCGTTATAATCCTCAGTAACCGGCTCACCATCTACAGTAACTCCAAATTGATAACCAAGAGTTTCGTGATATCCAAGATCAACTTCATAGTTTCCGATACCCATTATTGCTTGAGCTACAGTTGGTTCTTCAGAATTTAAGAATGATATAGTGCATCCTGTGCAGTCAGCTCCTTGTAACCAAACGACTTTCGGTGTCGATTCATCGTTTATAGCTTTTACTATATCGGTGCTGTAGTGTCCTATGAAGGTTGCCGCTCCTGTTATAGCCGCTAACTTAAGAAACGACCTCCTGCTTATATCCATTAAATCAATGTTTTCTAAATCTATTCCCCCGCTCTCTGAAACTCTGGAGTCCATTAACTCAGAATCAATGTCTTTTTTCATTTTTAGAAATACCTCCCATAATTGATAAACATAATTTCCCGTTACCCTATTATCTAAAATGACATTAAATATCTTATGGTAAATAGAAAAAAGAGATGCATTATATTTAGGGTTAACACAGTTTAATCTGCTTAATTAATCCATAATATAACTTTTTCAATGGATATAACGATTAATTGACCTCTAATCCGCGCTGAAGGGCAGGGATTCCTGAAAGTTGGGGTAATTAAGGTTTCCAGGCTACGTTTATTACCTTGGCTGAAACAGCCCGAGGTTTGGTTAAATACGTAGACTTCTGGCCCTGTTAAATGACCGTTACACCCCACCATATTTTTTTTGAGGAGTCTGAGTTATCTTCCTATAGATATATACCACACTAAACCACTGGGTTTTGCGACTGGTCAACCTATAATACCTAAATTAATAAATAAACTTACTATGAAACTTTTTTTAAATAAAAAAAGGCCTTATATAAAAAAATAAAATAGATTTGGCTGGGTTTAGAGCAGCCTAATTGGTTGTTAATATGTTTTAGCAATCAATATCTTTTTTTCACCTGTTTCTCCACACCCTATGCAAGGGCCTTCAGCTTCACTATCTAGTATTGTTCCTAGTATATCGGCTGATAGTTTTTCTTCGAGTTTTTTTCCACAGGTTTTTGTGCCACACCAATCTGCTGTAACTGCTCCGCCATTAGATAGGGCTTTAACTCCCTCTTCAGGGCTGTTTACTTTATTTGTATTTTTATTGAACTCTTTGTTGGCTTGGTTTGACATTTCTTTTTTAATTTCGTTAAATTCTTTTTCAATTGTATTAACTGGGTTTTCAAGGCTAACTTGTTTTTTATCGCCTGTACTTCTTCTAACAAGTGTCATAACTTCGTTTTCAAGGTCTCTGGGGCCAATCTCTATTCTGAGTGGTGTTCCCTTTAACTCCCATTTATAGAACTTTCTTCCTGGCCTGTCTTCCGATTCATCTATTTCAACTCTTATGCCTTTATTTTCCAGTTGTTTCTTGATGTTTCGGCATGTTTCAAGTATTTCTTCTTCATCTTCATCGCTGAATATTATTGGTATCACTACTATTTGGGTTGGAGCGTATTTTGGTGGGAGCGCTAGACCTGTGTTGTCTCCATGAACACCTATTAATGCGGCTATACTTCTTGCACTGATTCCAAAACAGGTTTGGTGGACGTATTGCTGTTCTCCATCACTGTCTTCATACTGGACTTCAAATGTCTTTGAGAAATTTGTACCGAGGTTGTGTATTGTTCCAATTTGTAGGGCTTTTCCATCCGGCATCAAGGTATCGAACGCTATTGTATATTTTGAGCCTGGGAACTTGTCCCAAGAGGGTCGTTTGGTTATAAAGTACGGTATACCCAGGCTATTGAAAAAATTACTATAGATATCTATTGATTCCTTGATTTGTTCTTCCGTTTCTTCAGGGCCTTTATGAGCGGTATGTGCTTCTTTAAAACTACTGATTTCTCTCTCTCTTATTAATGGGCGTGTGTGTTTTGTTTCATACCTAAAGGTATTGACTACTTGATATATTTTAAATGGAAGGTCGGTGTGTGACCTAATCCACTCTGCAAACAATGGATACATCGCCGTTTCAGAGGTTGGTCTTAGAGCTAGTGGTTCATCAAGCTCGTTTTTACCTGCTCGATCTATCCAGAAAACTTCTTCTTCAAAACTGGCTACGTGTTCGGATTCTTTCTGTAGATTGGTTTTAGGGATTAATAATGGAAACCTAACCTCATCATGACCAGTGTCTTCATGTAGGTCTTTAAGTTCATTATAAACAAGGTTTCTAAGTTTGAATCCAAATGGATGCCAGGTATAAAGCCCTTTAACTGGATATCTAACATCAACTATATTCGCTTTTTTAAGAATCTCGTTATACCACTTGCTGAAATTTGATTTTTTATCGATTTCCCCAGCCATTTTCTCACTCGGTAGGTATTATAGTCAATCAATAAAAAATGATTTGCCAAAAAACACCATAAAAACTCTAAAAAATCCCTATAAAAA
Source organism: Methanonatronarchaeum sp. AMET-Sl (assembly GCF_029854155.1). NCBI lineage: Archaea > Methanobacteriati > Methanobacteriota > Methanonatronarchaeia > Methanonatronarchaeales > Methanonatronarchaeaceae > Methanonatronarchaeum > Methanonatronarchaeum sp. AMET-Sl. Next base: position 1,409,402 of record NZ_CP122958.1, read on the forward strand.
ACATCAATTTAGAATAAAAAAAATGGTTTTATTAGTTTTACAGTTGTTTGAGGCGAAAGCCCACGGTTTTAGTCGTGGGAGGATGTCAGACCCCTAAGGCGAGTCTCATTGTATTTCTGAGTGCCGGAGCCAATCCAAGCACCAGTATAGCTAACAATACAATCATCTTTAGTTCTGTATCATCTTCCTCGAATACTGAGTCAACTAGCCATAAAACAACAAGTATTACAATTATTTTAAGAGGATACATCACGCCTGCTGTACCGGTTAACTCAATTAGGTAGGCGGGTAATACATGTTTCTCAGTTGCACCAAGCCTCTCAATACCTACAAAGGTTGATGAGGCATCGAACATATGTGAACCGAATATAAAAAGATAGAGATTATCAAGTAACAATTTAAAATCTATCCATTTTGAGATTAAGAAAGCAAGGCCTGTTATTGTTAAGGTAGCAACTATTATTTCAAACGAAACAGAAAGCCTTGTATCAGATAGGCCAATAGATATATAGGATAGGTAAACTGCAAGAAATATAGCCAATACAGATCCAGATATAAAGACCGATTTGTTTTGAGAAACATTATTTAAGCCCTTTCCACGGGAAATAGAAACTAAAACTAAGATTAAAAGCGTTATTAAGGCTACTAAAAAATAAATTAATGGCGTGATTAAAAGATAGTTGTAGGGCTCACCAATAACACCTGTATCTTCAACCACTCTTAATCCAGATCCAATGAAAATAAAGGGAACTAAAGAGTATACAAACCCCTTATCTAGTTTTATATCCAGCTTCTGCAGTATTTTTAAGGAGATGAAGAGAAATATAACTAACAAAACAGCCCAAGTTATGGTGTTGACAGGGTTATACCCTGCATCCTGAACTATCGGCTGGACATAAAACTTGTCAATGAATTCAAGGATTTTATCTATCATTAAATACACCACCGTATATTGTTAATCTATACATATTGTTATTGTGTTGAGTGATATTGGATGTTATTCGAGAAATCAAAGTTAATGAAACTTCCTAGGAACGTTCTTATTGGCCATAAAGTAATAGAGCGTTCCGCAGAGCTATGTAATGATTTAGGGTTAAATGGAGAGGTAATCATAGCTACAGGCCCAACAACCCGAAAAGTGGCTGGACAATTGACAGCCGACACACTTGAAGAAAATGGTTATGAACCAAACTTAATCGAAATCGAAAAAGCTAGCCACAAAGAAGTTGATAGGGTAGTTGAATTAGGTAAGGAACTTGATAATAAATTCATAGTTGGTGTTGGTGGAGGCAAAGTTATAGACGTCGCTAAAGTCGCTTCATCCAAACTCAAAACCCAGTTCATAAGCGTGCCAACAGCAGCCTCACACGATGGAATAGCATCAGGCCGAGCAAGCATTATGGATGGTGAAGACAAAGTTTCAGTAGAGTCAACTCCACCTATAGGGGTTATAGCCGACACATACATACTATCAAAAGCTCCATGGCGCTTAACATGCTCAGGCTGTGCAGATATAATATCAAACTATACAGCAATTAAAGACTGGGAACTAGCAAGAAAACTTAGAAACGATGAATACAGTAATTATTCAGCAGCCCTATCTAAAATGACAGCCGAAGAACTTGCTGAAAACAGAGATTCAATTAAAAAAGGACTAGAAGAATCAGCCTGGATCGTTGTCAAAGGCCTGATTTCATCAGGAGTGGCAATGAGCATAGCAGGTTCATCAAGACCAGCATCTGGAGCTGAACACAAATTTAGCCATATGCTTGACAGAATAGCTCCAAAACCAGCTCTTCATGGAGAACAATGTGGAGTAGGGTCAATACTGATGATGTATCTTCATGGAGGAGACTGGAAAGACCTGAAATACATCCTAAAAGAAATAGGAGCTCCCACCGACGCAGAAACACTCAACATAGATCCCGAAACAATAATAAAAGCATTAACAAACGCACATAAAATACGTCCAGAAAGATACACCATACTGGGCAATGAAGGCTTAACAAAAGAAGCCGCAAGAAAACTAGCAAAAGAAACTGAGGTGATTTAAATTACAGACAAAGTTGAAAGAAAAGTAACATTATCCGGAGCAAGGACATCAAAAATAGGAAATGAATTCGTATTCCTAGGTCCAACACCAGAATGCGATAACTGTGACCTAAAAAACACTTGCATGAACCTAAAAGAAGGAAGAAAATACAGAGTAGTCAAAATAAAAGGAGAAAAAACAAGAAAATGCCCAATACACGATCAAGGAGTAAAAGTCGTAGAAGTAATAGAATCCCCAATAATAATGGCAATAGAAAGCGACAAAGCATTTAAAAGCTCAAAACTAACATACAAACCAATAAACTGCGATAAACTCGAATGCAAGATGTACAAAGTATGCAACCCAGAAGGAATTGAAGAAGGCAAAAAATTCAAAATCAAAGAAATAATCGGAGACCTCCCAGGAAACTGCGAAGAAGAAATCGACCTAAAACTAATAGAAGCAAAAGTACAAGGAAAACAGAAATAACAAACAAAAAACCACAGAAAAACAAAGAACATACCTAAAAAACATTAGATTAAAAATAAATTAAAACTCAATCTTAAAAACATCATTGGAGAGATAAAATATGGAAGAAGGAGATTTTGTAAAAATAAATTACACAGGAAAGATCGATAACGGAATTGTATTTGACACTACATATGAAGAAGTAGCAGAGGAAAACGACCTAGACCTAGATATAACATATGGAGCAAAAACCATAATACTGGGAGCCGGCCACCTAGTCGATGGATTAGAACAAGCCCTATTTGACTCAGAAATCGGAGATGAAGACGAAGTAGAAGTCCCACCAGAACTAGGTTTTGGTGAAAGAAAAGACGAATTAGTAAGAAGCTTCCCAAAAAGAGAATTTGAAAAAAAATACCAACAAAACCCACAGAAAGGAATGCGAGTCGAAATCGAAGGAAGACAAGGAGTAATAATCAGTGTAGTTGGAGGTAAAGTAAGAGTAGACCTAAACCACCCACTAGCCGGAGAAACACTAAACTACGAATACACAATAGAAGACGTAATCCAAGAAGACGAAGAAAAAATAAAATCACTAATATCTCTTTACGTAGACAACCTAACATCAGACGAATTCGACATAAAAATAGATGAAGAAGTCGAAATCAAAGTCCCAAGACACGCCAATTACAACATGATGTGGGTATACTCAAAACCACGCATAGTCGAAAACATAATCGAATACATGGATTTCAACAAAGTACGCCTCATAGAAGAATACACAGAAGAACAAGAAGACATAGAAGAAATAATGCAAGCCAAAGATACAGACGCCGAAATACTAAACAATAAACAAGAAGAAATACCAAAAAAATAAAAAATGAACATGAGAGGGGGGCCAATCCCCTCTCCTCATAAAACCATCAAAAACACATCAACAATGTAAAAAACCAAAACAAAACTATTTCTTTAGTATTTAAATAACATTTTTATTTATTGATTTTTTATGTCTAAGAACATTGAAGTTGAAATCAAAGTTAAAGCCAACAAGCCAGTTAAAGAAATCGAAAACCAACTTAATAAGACAGCCGAATATATCAAAAGTTATAGACAAAGAGACCTTTATTTTAACCACCCATCACGTGATTTTAGCGACACCGATGAAGCCCTACGTATACGTGAAGTTGGCAACCAACATTATCTAACGTATAAAGGCGGTAAAATAGATAAAGTTAGCAAAAGCCGAGAAGAAATAGAGACAAAAATAAATGAAACCGAAAAACACGAAAAAATATTAAAGCGACTAGGATTTAAACCAGTTGAAAAAGTAGAGAAAACCAGAAAAAAATATCAAATCGAAGACTACCAAATTTTAATAGACAAAGTAGATGATTTAGGAACTTTTATTGAAATAGAAACCACATCAAGCCCAAAAGAATATAAAAAAGCCCTAAAAGGCGCAAAAAAACATATCAAACAGTTGGGGTTTGAAGAAAAAGATTTTATACGAAAATCATATCTTGAAATGAAGCTTGAAAAAACAAAATAAATTAATTTAAAGGAAGGCCCAAAAAACCTCCTTCTTCGAAACACTAATTCTTTCAAACATTAATGAATTCTATGTCTATTCCATCCTTCATATCTATAACAGCTGCGTTTCCATCTCTAACAGCACCAGGATTGACAACCAGGGTGTCACCAATGTATGCTGTGCCCTTAGCCTCGTGGATGTGTCCAGAGAGAACAAGTTTTGGTTCATATTTCTCCACAACCTCTCTAACTGATTCACTTCCCGCATGAGTCCCAGAAGTTAGGTCAACTGTTTTTTTAGGTGGAGCATGACTAACTAAAACCACGTCATGACCATCTTCTCCCTCTAAAAGATTAGATAGAACACTAAAAATCTCCTTCTCACCAACCTCGCGTGGAGTATCAAATGGAGTAGGATTACTACCACCTAACCCCACAAAAGTCAATCCATCTATAACCTTTTTATCCTGGTCAATTGAGTTGGCATCTCTCTCTAAAACTTCGTCAATCTCCTTAGGGTCACAATTCCCAGGCACACCAACCACCTGGCCATACCTATCAACCAAAATCCCCAATATCTCCTCAGCCTTTTTTTTAGGTCCAAAATCTGTAATGTCACCAAGAACAACAACCAAACCAACATCACCAGCCTTATCCACAACACGCTTAACCATATTGGCTTTACCATGTATATCCGAAACAACAAGCATCTTCAATATAAATCCTCCTTCAACCCTTTACACACTACTTATACTAACCTACCTATATTTAGGTTAACGGGTCAAATCCAATAAAAAATTAATTTTAAGTTTATCCTATCGATCTTATTTCTGTATCATTTCTTTTAACCAGTTTTCTATCAATTGTACTAAGACCTTTGAGAAACCTGTTTCACGGCTCCAGATGGCAGATTCATACTCAGGATGTTGTATTTCCTTGTTTTCACTTAAGACGCTGAGAAGGGCTGTGTCACCATCTGAAACGACTACTCTACCACCCATATCTTTTCTCTTTAAGCTTTCTGGAGGCTTAATCACTTCGGTATTCGGAATTTCAGTAAGTTCTTGTGATAAATCATCTTGGTGGGAGAGAACATTAATTTCAACGCCTTCATCTGCTTTATTTTTAATTTCATCTAATATTTCATTGCTGAACAAATGTTTTTCACTTATACTAAGTATAATATAATCTTCAGATTCACTTATTATATCTCGAATACGCCTATTGACGGTTTCATATCCATGTATGGTCCATACGTCTTCTTTTTCTTCTGAAGTGTCAAATAATTCAGATTTTACATTTTTAATGTAGGTTAAAGCGCTTTCTTTTTTAGATTCAAAGTCCTCTTGAAGTTTTTTCTCCGCCTCATCCAGTTCAACAGGTCTGAATCTCATTGGTTTAGACCTCTGTATTTCTACGAGTCCTTTCTTATCAAGTTCTTCTGCTGCGCCATATATCTGAGATCTTGGTACATCTGAAACCCTGTATATTTCTCTTGCTGTTCCTCGACCTAGTCTATTGAGGGCTATGAAAGTCCTGGCTTCATAGTTTGAAAGTCCTAGTTCTTCAAGATTGTTTATTGCATCATTTCTATCTATTTTTTTCTTATCTGGCAAATTAATCAACTCCGTTTTAATTTCCTTTATCCGGTTCTTTCTTGGTGGTGAATCTATTTATTAGGTTTTCTGGAGATTCAGATTTTATATATAGGCTCCATATTTTTATTAGGCTTGGTAAGACGATTACGCTTGCGAGAAATGCATATAAAATCGATAATGCTGCTACTAACCCGAATTCCCGTAATGGAGTTATTATTGAAAATATAAGTACTCCGAATCCTGATATAGTTGTTGCTGCACTTCCTAGTAGGGCTCCTCCAGTACCTAAGACTGTTTCATCCAGTGCTTCGTCAACCTCCCGATCTCTATCTATTGTTTCGATGTTAAACCTCTCAGTTATGTGTATACTGTATGCAACTCCAAGACCTATTGTCAGGCTTGTAATTGTACCGGTTATTACATTGAATGGTATATTAAGTAGGTACATTGTACCCAATATCCATGAAACTGCAAGAAGTACTGGTAGGGTTGTGAAAAAACCTAATAAAGCACTGCCTGCAGTCAATCTGTACATAACCATTAGAAATATTAATACAGCGATAAATGCAGCTATCAATCCATCAAGTACAGTTTCAAGAACCTGGTCCTGAATGGTGTACATAACAATAGGTGTGCCTGTTGCAGTAGCATCAACTCCATCAATAACAACAGCACTGGCTAAATCTCGAAATTCTTCAGTTATCTCTCTGTCACTTGCATCGCCTAATACTGAAACCGTAATCAAAAGCGCTTTGTATTCATCGCCAACTTTATGGATAACCTCTGACGCCTGATCCTCTTCTATCTCAAATAACTTATCATATAAAGTAGTTATGTTCTTATTAGGTATCCCGTCACCTGTTGTATCTGCAGCATGGTAAGTTTCGTTAAAGGTTTCATTTTGTTCTTTTACGTCCTGCATCAACTCAAGAGGGCTATCTAAGTCCGGTTCGCCATCAGGCAATATAGCAACTACATCTAGATTACTAAGTTTCTCTTCAGATTTATTTAGCATCAAAAGTGCATCGTCATCTGTGATGTTCCCTTCAAACAAAATCTCTCCATTCAGATCGGTTCTAATAAAGTTCTCATTAATATGTTCTACAGCCTCTCTCGTGTGATAATCATCGGAGTCAAGAACCATAGAGACCCATCCAGAATCATCTTGCGGTAAAAAATCCTCATCCTCAAAGGTAGTGTCTACATATAATGCTCCTACCACTCCGGCTCCTGCTAAGAAGACTGCTAGAACTACAACAACCATATATTTATCTTTTGCAAGTGAAGAACCTAAACCAAGGGCCTTAGATAAAGAACCTCCACCTTTACCGAAAGCTTTTTTAATCCGGTTTTTACCTTTTGATTCCAGGTATGTGTCCAGTTCAATTTTAATTGCCGGTATTAAAGCTCCGAAGATAATTAATGCTGAAAAAACACCGAAGGCGTTGACAACTCCAAACTCACGGACAGGGGGAATATTACTAGTGAGGTTTGCTAAAAAACCAATTGCAGTGGTGATTGTTACCAACGCCAAAGCCAATCCCACTGCAGGTAATGCCATCCTCATTCCCTTTTCACTACCTACATTTTCTCTAAAAAGTTCCTTTAAACCAGGAATTGAAAGTAACAACCGACCTATAAAACTTACATCACGATCTGCCCTCTCCCTCTGCTCCCTATACCTCATGAAAACATGGATAGCGTAATCTATACTAAGACCTATCATTAAAGCAGGTACTGCAACGAACATCTGGTTGAACTTGATTCCAGCGATACCCATAAAACCGTAAGTCCATAAAATAACAAGACCTATACCAAACATTCCAGCAAAAATGTCAAAAAGGTCCCTGTAAACTAAAATAAGTAAGCCTAAAACAAGAAGAATTGCTAGAGGCGCTATAATCGAGAGAGTGTCTTCCATTGCCCTATCAATCTCATCATCAATCAGAGAGGTTGATAACAACAATATATCTTCATCGGTTTCTTCTTCAGCGATATTCTTAATCTCAATCTGGACATCTTCTATCTCATCAAAGCCATAGATATCCTCGACAACATCATCTTTTAATTCAACTAACATCATTCTGGATTCGGCTTCAAGGCTTCCCTCTACATAACCCATAGGAAGTAACTCGTTAACCTGGTCAAACTCACCATTGACCTGCAATACAGAGTCCAAGGTATCCTTGAACTCTTCATCGCTCATGTTCTCTACAATCTCAATCTGCCTTTCAATAGAAGGAGGCTCAAGCTCCATAATCTCTTCTTCAAGCCTCTCAACCTCCTCAATATCATCATCAAGTTCTTCAAGAGCCTCATCAAGTTCATCATTCTCCTCTTTCAACTCCATTTCCTCTTCCTCAATTTCATCCAGCTCTTCAAGAATCTCCTCTATCTTTTCCAGAGTATTAACAAGCTCTGGGATATTCTCATCCAATACTACTTTTATTTCACCTTCAGCAAACTCGAACTCACCTTCCTTAAGTTCATCCCAAAACTCATCGACCAACTCATCCTCCTCAAAATCCCCAACTATAACCTGAGTAACTATAGATTGTATTTCAGATTCCAGCAACTCCGGATCTGGGTCACCAATTTTTATTTCATCAATAGAATCAAGGTCTTCCTCAACTTTACCAGCCAGATCCCGCCATTCATCTTCAATCTCACCATGAATAACCCGAACCTCTTCAATTAAACCATCAATTTCATCAATAGAACTACTGATATTCTCAATTTCATATTCAAACTCAGTTTCATTACCTAGTTCATTAGCTGTTTCATTTATTATTTCTAATTCATCCTCGATTACTGAAAGTTTCTCTTTAGTTTCATCGATTAGTTGTTCGTCTCTCTGTGCAGGGTCTTCAAAGTCCTGGACGTTTTCTTCTATTTCTTGAGTAGTTTCATTTATAATCGCAGTGGAACTAGAAATCGTATTATTTTCAATTTCTTCTTCATAATTTGTTTGATTTATCTTTGTGGAGTTTTCATGAATTTTGTCTAGTTCTTGATTTATCTCGTCAGATTTATCTTGGATTTTGTTTTCTTTTTCAGTTATTTTTGATATGTTATCTACGATGTTTGAAAGAAAGTCAGTTATGTAGTCTTCATCTATTGTTATTTCGATTGGGTCTTCGGCTGTTTCATTTATGTTTAGCTCTTCTATTTCTCTGTATTCTTCTATAGCTTCTTTTGATTCGTTTAGTTCTTTAGTTTGGTTTTCTAGTTTGATATACTGCTTGTATTGTTGGTTTGAAAGTTCTTTTTCCCATTCTTCAAGTTCTTCTGCCCATTTTTCAAGTTCTTCTGATCTGTTTTCTATGTCTTCGGCTTTTTCTTCAAGTTGCTCGGTTTTGTTTTCTGTGATGTGGTATAGTGGTATGAAGTTAGCTATATCTGTTATTCCGTTTTCTTGTAGTGTTTGGTTTATTGCGTAGTTTTCATGTAGTTCTTTCTGGAAGTGGAGTGAGTTTTCAAGTGATTCCCTATCTAGTACGTTATCTCCTTTGAATATCAGTTGAATTATTTCTGTTTGGTCTTCATCAGCTCCGTCTGTGGTGAAGTTTTCTTGTATATACTCCATTTTCTCGGTTTCTATGTTGTCGACTTCAAAATCCTCGAGGTCTGTCGATGTTTCGATATTTAATGCACCAACTGCCATAATGAGGCTGATGATAGCCAGCACTACTATTACTGTTCGTCTGTTTTCTATGATTAAGTCGGTGATGTCTTCTTTTTTGACCATTATTGTATAAACTAGATTTAACCTGTTTGTATATAATTAATTTCATCTCTGTTATTATTATAATAAAAACAAAACTTTTATTTAGTATTGAGATTTATAGAAAAAGCTTTAAAACTAAAGAGGTAAAGGAACTCAATTATGATAGTAATAATCAATAATCATGGCCAGTTCACTCATCTAATTCACCGTTCCCTTAGAGATATAGGTATTGATAATAAGCTTGTTTCAAACACTATTTCCCCATCTGAATTGAATGAATTAAATCCGAATGGAGTTATTTTAAGTGGCGGACCAGATATCGAGAAAACTGGTAACTCCAGAGATATTTTGTTATCCATCGATGTACCTGTGCTAGGAATTTGCCTAGGACATCAAATCATTGCAAAAACCTTCGGTGGTGTCGTCAAACCTGGTAGTTCCGGTGGATATGCAGAGGTTGATGTTGAGATACTAAACAATAATGGCCTCTTCAGAGATTTAGGAGATAAAACAGTTATTTGGGCTTCACATTCTGATGAAGTCTCTGAAGCCCCCTCAGGTTTTAAGATAACAGCAAGATCCAAATTATGTGATGTTGAAGCAATGGCTCATAAAGAAAAACCAATTTTTGGCATCCAAGGACATCCAGAGGTTGCTCACACACCAGAAGGTGAAAAAATACTTAGAAATTTCCTTCAATTATGCGAATAACTCTCCCCGTTACCTCAGTGGTAACTTTAGTCCAAAACTTCCTGTTTAGGTAGTAAAACTTATATATATAACGATGTTAAGTTCATTCGTGTTTTAAATAAAAAATCAAAAAATTAATAATCAATAATGACAAACTGGTGTTGAGGACAAAACAATAAAACAAAATTCAACTGTTTATATTTGTTCGGAGAAGGAGAGGAAATTTATTTTCATTCCCCCTTTCACACCCTCTCCTTCCTCCCAACACATCAAAAACACCGAGAAATAGTTATCTAATCATTACTAATAAGGTTTTTGCAAAACTCTGTAAAAATCTAAAACTCTTGTATTTGAAGTTTTATGTTGAAGTATAGTGTTTATTTTATATTGATTTCTTGAATTCTAGGGATTCGATACCTTTCGTTTCCACTTCTATTATAATGTCTATAACCATGCCTGCGGTTTTAGATGTTATTTTTTGGCATTGCATTATATGGCCTTTGCTATATGTTTTATAGAAATCTTTTGTTAGTTCATAGCATTCTGTTTTATCGAATTGTTTTATGAATCTATGTGGTAGTTGGTTGAATATTTTGTAAATTCCTTTTTCTCCGATACGGTCTTTTTTTGATGGGTTTGCAGGGTTTTTATATCCATATATAATAGATAAAGCCATTGTTCCTCCGCTTATAGCCCCACACATGAGGCCATATTTTCCAACACCTTCCCCGAAACCTGTTGCTATTTTAACTATGTTTTTTGGGTGTTTGGATGTGTAGTTGAACTCTGTTTCTAGTATTTCGATTGTTGTTTCAAAAACAGATTCTGCGCAGTTGTAGCTACGCATATATTTTTTCATGGCTCTTTGTTCTGCTTTCTCTATTATCTTTTCTCTTTGTTTCTGGTTGATTTCCCTAGGTATCTTGAGGTCTGATTCTGTCATTGATAAGTATTTGAAAAGACGTTATTTGTTATTTTTTTGTGTTTAGTTTTTGTGTTTATGGTTTGGTGGTGTTGGTTGTTTTGTAAAAAAAGTTTTTTTGGTTTTTTGGTTTTAGGTTATTTTTTCGGCTTTGTTTTTGTGTATTATTATTGTGTGTTCTGCTTGTGATACTTTGCTGTTTTGTTTGTCGTATAGTGGTGCGTAGCTTCTTAGGGCTCCTTGTTGTGTTAGTTTTTTAAGTGTGTAGTCTAGTTTTTTGTGTTTTTTGTTTTGGAGCCATCTTTTGGCGAATGGTAGTGTTTTGTATTGTTTTTTTATTGTTTTTAGTAGTTTTCGGGCTTTACGGTTTCTGGTTTTTGTTTTTTGGTTTTTTAGGCTGTAGATTTCTGGTTTTCCTTTTTCTTTTACTCTTCCGGATCCGTTGGTGGCGAATGGTTCTATTGCTATTACTTGTCCTTCTTTGAGTTTGTGGTTGTTGTTGGTTTTTATGTTGGGTATCGAGGGGTTTACATGTGTGTTCCATTGGTTTAGTCCATGTCCGGTTAGGTTTACTACTGGTTGGAGGTCTCGTTTTTTTATTTCGTATTCGATGGCGCTGCTTATTTCTTTTATTGGTGTTCCTGCTCCATTGTTTGCTGTTTCTATGGCTTTTTGAAGTGCTTTTTCTGTTGCTTCTACGAGTTTTTGGTTGTTGCCTTGGTCTATTGTGAAGGCGGAGTCTGCTATATAGCCATCTATGTGGACTCCTATATCGATTTTTACGAGGTCGCCTTTCTGTATTTTTGTTTGGTCGTTTTTGGTTGGTGTGTAGTGTGCGGCTAGGTTGTTTATTGATATGTTGCAGGGGAATGCGGGTTTTCCGCCTTTTTGTTTTATTTGGTTTTCTATTTGTTCGGCGATTTCTATTACTGGTGTGTCTATTTTGATTTTGGGTTTTATTTCTTTTTTGACTTCTCTTAGTATTTTGCCGGCTTTTCTGGTTTTTTTGAGGTTGTTGTTTGGCATTTTGTTTCTTTTGGGTTTTTTATTCTTGGGTTTCTTGGGTTTCTGTGGTGAATATTTCTGTTAGTTCTTGGTCGCCTTTTTCTGTTATTTTTAGGTTTATTTGGGTGATTTGATCGCTTATTTGGTTGCCTCTAACTGTTTTTCTTTTTCTTTCTCCATCTCTTGTTGGCTTGAATCCTTGTCCACCGCTTACTAATACTTTTTTTCTTGCGGGTCCTTGTATGTCTTTTCGCATTGGTATTCCGTCTGAGTCGCTTCCGCCTGTTAGTTTGAGTTGGTATCCAGTGAGTCCTAGTTCTTCTCCATCTATTGGTTCGCCTATTTTTTTTCCTATCAATGTGGTTCCTTCATTTCCGCTGATTTCTTTTTGGTATGTCTTTCCGTTTTCGGGGTTTGATATTACGAGTTTAAATTCTACCATTTTATCACCTTTTTTTGTCAGGCTGTATTTTCCTGAAGTTTAAATTTAATTATTTAATTGTTTAGGGAGGGGATTGTTAGTTAAGTTTGTTAAAAGAAATATGTTTTATATTGCCCAGTATCTGTTGTCTTTTCTTTTTATTTCGGTTATTTCTTGGAATGTTTTTTTCTCTGGTTCTGTTAGTTTGTTTTTTAGTTCTTTTTCGATTACTTTGGCGTGTTTCTCGGGTATGTCTACGTATAGTATGTCGCCTTCTTCTATTTGTCTTCCGACGGTTGGTCCGGATATTGAGACTGCTACTTCTTTTCCGGCTTCGGCTTTGTTGACTTGTTCTCCTCGTTCTTGGATTTCTTTTAGTTCTCCGATTGGTTCGCCGTTTTTTTTCATTAATCTGTATCCTGGTCTTATGTTGCTGTGGACTTTGACTCCTACGATTGCTGGGTTGTTTTGTCTGAATGTGTGGTCTGGTAGTATTTCGATTTTTCCTGGCCGTATTATTTTTTCGAGTCTTTGTTTTTCGCGTTTTTGTTTTATTTCTTCGACCCATTCTTGGTATTTTTCTATTAATCTGTAGATTACTTTGCTTGTGAATATTTTTACGCCTTTTTTTTCAGCGTATTTTTTGGCTTCTGGTAATGTGTCAACGTCAAATGATAGTATTACGCGGTCTAGTTCTTCGTTGATCATTTCGGCTTCGACTACGTCTCTTTTTGATACGTCGCCGATTGTTGCTTTGCGGATGTTTATTTCGGATTCTTTTAGGTTTTTTACTATTGCTTCTAGTGATCCGATTGTGTCTGCTTTTACTATTACTCCGCTTGTTTCGGTTTCTATTAGTATTTCGTTTACTTGTGATTGCATTTCTTCTTTTATTTGTTGTTCGTTTTGTTGGTTGATTACTTGGAATGGGTATCCTGCGAATACGTTTTCTAGGTTTGGTGCGACGATTTTTATTCCTGATGCGGCGTCGACTTTATTGACTTTCTGGAATTTCTGTCCTGTTTCTCGGATTTCTCGGGTTGGTTTGGGTTTTAGTAATCCTCTGATTTTTGTTTTTATTGGGTTTTGGTGGCTTCCGATTAGTATTTCATCGCCTACTTTTATTATGCCGTCGTAAAGGATTACGTCTATTGTTTTTCCGAGGCCTTTTTCTTCTTTTACTTCTAGGACTGTTCCTTTGCCTGGTTTTTGTTTTTGAACTATGAGGTTTTCTTGGAAGTAGTGTTGTGCTACGCCTACTAACACCATTAGTAGGTTTGGTATTCCTTCTCCGGTTTTTGCGCTTATTGGTATTATTCCGACTGTGTTGCTGTAGTCTTTGACTCTGTCGAATCTTTCGGATTGGAATCCGGCGTCGTGTAGTTTTCCGACGACTTCGTAGATTTGTTCTTCGAGTTTGGTTTGTGTTTTGTTTTTTTGGTTTTTTATGGTTTGTTGGAATGGTTGGTTTGGTGTTGTTTGCCATCCGGGTATTTTGTCTATTTTGTTGAGTGCTACTACGAAGGGTGTTTTGTATCTTTTTAGTATGTCTAGGGCTTCCTCTGTTTGTGGTTGGAATCCGTCTGTTGCGTCTACAACTAGTACTGCTAGGTCGGCTAGAGAGCCTCCTCTTGATCTTAGTGATGTGAATGCATGGTGTCCTGGTGTGTCTATAAAAAGTAGTCCTGGGACTTTGAAGTCTTTTTTATTTAGTAGTGGTCCACATAGGTTGTCTATTATGTCTAGTGGTATTTCTGTTGCTCCTATGTGTTGGGTTATTGAACCTGATTCTCTTTCGGCTACTGTTGAGCCCCGTATTTTGTCTAGTGTTGTTGTTTTTCCGTGGTCAACGTGTCCGAGCATGCAGACGATAGGTGTCCGTATGTTTTCCATTATTATTGCCTCTTTTTTGTTTTTTGTTTTGATTGTCTGCCGATATTTCTATGTTGGACTGTTTTTTTATGGGTTTGGTTTCTTTTTGTTGGGTTTACTGGTTTTTGAATTCTGGTTTGGTGGCTTTGAGTTCTTGGGGTGTTGAACTAGCCTGGCGCGTTCTTTGTTGTTTTTAGTGGTATGGGGCGATTTCGTCTATTAGATCTTGGTGGGCGATGAAGATTCTTCGGCAGCAGTATCGTTCTATATCTAGGTCGTTGAGTATTTCTCCTGGTTCTTCTCCTTTTTGTCTTCTTTCTTTGAATTCTTCCCAGGAGCTTCCGATTACTTTGCCGCAGGTGAAGCATCTGACGGGGATCATCATTTGGTGTTCACCTGTAAGATTTTTGTCTTCTGGCTCTTGCGCCTCTTCCACCAGCTTTCTTTCTTTCTTTTTGTCTTGGGTCGTTTATTAGGAAGCTTCTATCTCTATCTAGGAATGCTTGTTTTAGTTCGTCGTCTTCTGTGTATTTTACTAGTCCTTTTGCTATTGCTGTTTTTGCTGCGTCTGCTTGGCCTGAAGTTCCTCCGCCTTCGACCTTTATTTTTATGTCGATGTTTTCAGCTTTTTCTCCTGCTATTATTAGTGGTTCTTTTATTCTTAATCTCCGTAGCTCTGGTTCTATTATTTCGAGGGGTTTGTTGTTTAGGTATACTTTTCCTTCCCCCTCTTTGAATGTTGCTCTTGCGATAGCGTTTTTTCTTTTTCCACTTGATTGTACAATTTTATCCATTTTAAGACCAACCTAAGTATTTGCTGATGTCTTTTATTCTTATGTAGTTGTTTCCTCTTAATTCGTCAATATATTTGATTTCGAGGTTATTGAATTCGGCGTCTTCGTATTCTATTGGTACGCCCATGTTTACTTTGATATTTTTGAGTGCTTCTTTGCCTCTTGGCTTTTTTGGTAACATACTTTTTATTGTTCTCTTGACGATTTGATCTGGTACTCTTGGGTAATGTGGTCCCCAGTCTTTGCTTCCTCTGTCGTATCTTTCTTTGTATTTTTGGTAGATTTGTTCTTTGTTGCCTGTTACCGCTATTTTTTCTGCGTTTACTATGACTATTTCTTCTCCATCTAGTGCTTTTTTTGAGACTTCGGTTGCGAGTCTTCCTAGTATTGCGCCATCGGCATCTATGATCTTCATTTTGTTCACCTCTGTTTATTTTATGATTTTTATCCCTGTTCCGGAGGGGTTTTGCTCCATTAGTTCTTGAATCGTGATTGTTTCTCCTCCTGCTCTCTCTATTTTTTCTCTTGCTGTGTTTGAGAATTTAATTGCGGCTATTGTAGCTTCTTTGTTAATTCTTCCTGCTCCAAGGACTTTTCCTGGGATTATTATCTCTTGGTTGTCTTCGGCGTGTCTTTCGATTTTGCTTAGGTTGACTTCAGCATAGTTTTTTTGTGGTTTTTCTAGTCTTCTTGCTATGTCTCTCCAAAGATTGCTTTCTTCTTCTCTTGATTTCTTTTTAAGTTCGTTTATTAGGTTTATGGTGCCTGGATTTTTAATCATAATATCATCCTTATTGTTTTTTTATGTCCGAGTTTCCCGTTTTTTGTTCGGGATTGATCCGGGGGTTTTTTTAGTATTCTTGAAATTCTTCTTCGTTGAAGTATAGATTTAGTTCTCGTTCTGCGTTTTCTTGTGAGTCTGCTGCGTGAACTATGTTTTCGCTTATCTCTAATCCATAGTCGCCTCTGATTGTTCCTGGGTTGGCTTCGGCGGGATTTGTTGTTCCTATCAAGTTTCTTACTACTGGAACTGCATCTGGTCCTTCTATTGCCATTGCTACAATCGGTTTAGATGTTATGTATTCGATTAACTCGTTGAAAAAGTCTTTGCCTTTATGTTCTGCATAGTGTTCTTCGGCTTTTTCTCTGTCAAGCCATATCATTTTGAGGCCTATTATTTTGAGGCCTTTGTCTTCAATTCTCTTTATTACTTCGCCTATGAGTCCTCTCTCTACTCCATCTGGCTTTACTGCTAGGAATGTTCGCATTTAATCACCGGATGTCCACTCGATGTCTTTAGATTTTCTACCTAGCTTTACCATGTTTTTCTCACATTTAGAGGAGCAGAAGTAGTAGACTCTCCCTGAATTCTGGACATGCATTTTGCCTCTCCCTGGTGGTATTGAATCGCTACAGAAACTACATTCTCGGTCTTTCACCAACCTTATCACCTTGCTGATATGTCTTTTGCTTCTCTGGATGTGTCGATTAACATTAGTATGTCGCCTTCACGCACTGGCCCCATTACGTTCCGAGTGATTATTCGGCCCTTATTGTTGTCTTCTAAGATCCGGCATTTTACTTGAACTGCTTCTCCATGCATACCGGTTCTTTCAAGGACCTCTATAACCTCTGCGGGTGTTGCTTCATCATCCGTCATTTTTATCAAACATTTTTTTATTTTTTTTATTTATTTCTTTACTTCCGGTCGTTTATATTGGGTGGCCGGTTTTTTTAGTTGTTTTTACTCTCTGAGTTCGTCTGTTTTTTCTGAAATCTCTTTTATTAGGTCGTCGGCTTCACCACTATCAACTATTACTACGGATGCTGAAGATACGTTGTTAAGGCCTGCGGCTGCGCCGAGGTCATTTTGGCTTGATACATATACGTAGGGAACTTCGTTTTCTTCCGCTAGTATCGGTAGGTGTGCTACTATTTCTTCAGGCTCTACGTCTTCTGCTATTACTGCTAGTTCAGCTAAACCACTTTCTAGTGACTTTGTTACTTCGTTTGTGCCTTTAGAAATTTTTCCTGTGTTTTTTGCTACTTCTACTGCTTCTAGCGCTTTATCGGAAATCTCTTGTGGAACATCAAATTTAACATATACTTTGGACATTAGATTACCTCCTTTAGACAAATTGTCATCATAATTCATCGGTCTGTTGCATCATCGCCGCACCATAAATGGTTTGGTTTGACGCCGATAGAAATGCACTTTCAACCTTATTGAACCTTTTGCCTATTAACTTATTTGGGCTTTTTTGTTTTGCCCAGAGGACCTTAAAATAAGGATCAAGTATATAGCAAAAGGAAGCGAGTTGATTTAACCGATCCACACAACTCATATCCCCAAAAATATATACTTCTTTCGGTGTTGGTGGTTTGTTTTTGTGTTTGTTTTGTTGATTATCCTAAAACAGGGCTAAGACCCTCTTTGTTCACGGAGGGGGGACTGCAGCCCGATAGTAAAAAGTTAAGTGGTCTGAACACACCGATATTTGGCAGTTGGTTGAGTTGTCCGTCCTTTCAAACAAAAAGCAACTCGATAGTGTCTCAAGGGATACTATCTATAGCTTGAGACCGACATCGAAAAGATGTATTAGGTAACCCCCAATCCAGAACATTTGTGTTCTATGGAGGATCTATGGGGGGTGTGAAAGGCTACCAGAGATGAATAAAAACCTATCACGAGTATGATATATAAGCTATTTGTCTTAATCCAAACTTCTCTCAAAGTATATTTATATGTTGATTAGGTTTGTGAGAGAAGCATGATGTTATAGCAAACCCCTCTGCTAGGATAAGGTCGGATGGAAGCCTTCCCCTCTTTAGGTAAAGGTCACTTCACCTGTGGGCGTAATAGGCTTTGAAGGGGTTTTTTTGGTGTAGTTTTACGAATCCATATCTTTCAAACTGGATTATTTCGTCTTTTTTGATGTTTTGGATTGTTTTTTCTGCTACGCCTTCTTCGATTTCGCCTTGTTTTATTATTTTTAGTGGTATGTTGTCTTTTGTTGTCCATTGTATTATGTCGGCTCCTTCTTGTAGTACTTTCAGGCTGTTTCCGGTGTATATTGCTTTTCCTTTATCGGTTATTTTTATGTTGTATAGGTCTTTTAGCCGTACAATATCTCCTTTTTCGGTTTTTTCTGCGTCTTGTTTTGGTATCAGTAGTGTAGGGTTTTTGGGTACGTCTATTTGTCTTGTTTCTTCTCGGTCTGGGTGTAGTGGTGGTGTTGCGGTGTATTGTTCTGCGTCTTTTATCTCTATTTCTATGGGGTTTGGTACGAAGAAGTATCTATCTGCTTTTTTGTCTATTATTTTTCTGTTTTCTGCGTATAGTGTGGTCCAACTGAATTTTGAGTTTACTTCTGAAACTCCTAGTCCTTTCATGGCTGTTCTAATTGCTTCTGGCTGTATTCCTCTTTTTTTGAGAGCTCTTAATGTTCCTAGTCTTGTGTCGGCCCAACCGTTGTATTTGTCTTCTTCGATTCCTTTTTTTATGTTTCTTGTTGATAGTTCTACGCCTTCGATTGATAGTGTTCCGTGGTGTATGTATTCTGGGGTTTTCCAATCGAAGTAGTCGAATATGAATTCTTGTCTTATCATGTTTGGTATGTGGTCTTTTCCTCTGATTATATGGGATATGTCCATTAGGTGGTCATCGATTGCTACTGAGAAATTCATTAAGGGGTATGCGTGGTATTTGTCTCCATATACTGGGTGTTCTTGGTCTACTACTCTGAAGGCAGGCCATTCTCTTATTGCTGGATCCGGATGGTTTAGATATGTCTTTATTCGGAGTGCCACTTCTCCTTCTCTGTATTCGCCTTCAAGTGTTTTGTTCCATAGTTCTAGGTTTTTTTCTGGGGTTTGGTTTCTACAGTTACAGGCTTTTCCTTGTTTTTTAAGTTTTCTGAATTTTTCTGCCGGACATTCACATACATATGCTTTATCTTTCTTGATTAGTTCTGTAGCGTATTTGTAGTATGTCTCGATTCTCTCTCCTTGTATAATTTTTTCGTCTACATCGATTTCTAGATATTTTATGTCTTCTTCGATCATCTGGTATGCTGGAGGGTATACTCTTTTGGGGTCGGTGTCTTCGATTCTTAGTATGAAATCGCCGTTGTATCTCTTTACGTATTCATCATTGAGTATTGCTGCTCTTGCGTGACCTAAGTGGAGGGGTCCGCTTGGGTTTGGTGCAAAACGCATTCTTACGTTTTCAGTTTCGCCAGGTAGGTCGGGTAGGTCTTTTTGTTCTTTTTCTTTTTCTTCTTCGAGTATTTCTGGCGCTATTTCGAGTAGTTTTTTCCGTTGTTCTTCAATTGACATTTTGTTGATTTCATTGATAACTTCTTTTACTGTTTGTTTTACTTCCGCTGCTTTTTCTCTGAGGTCTTCGCGTTCCCCCATTATACGGCTCATAACGGCTCCTACATCAGCTTCTCCACCATAATCTATGGCATTTGCTAGTGAATATTTCTCGATATCTTCTCTCATGAAAGGTCACCGGGTTTTTTATCCCAAAACGAGTTCCTGACCGTTTCTAAGTATATGTACATCTTCGCTGAAGCAATATCCCATGCTTTCAGCTAGTTCGGCATAGGCACTGTTCATGTTGAGGTCGCCGTGTGCAGGTATTATGTGGTCTGGTTGCACCATATCGATTAAGTCGTAGTTGTCTTGTTTTGATCCATGGCCAGATACGTGTACTTCTTTAAACAGCCTTGCTCCCTGCATTTTTAGTTTTGTTTCTAGCGAGTATCTGTTTGCTCTGGTTAATGGGTTTGGTATTACTTTGGCTGAAAACACTACGTGGTCTTTTTCATTGATTTTAAGTGGTAATGTACCGTCTGCAAGTCTTGTTAAGGTTGCGCCAGGCTCTCCTTGATGTCCGGTGCAGATTATTAGATAGTTTTCTCGGCCTTCTTTTTTTATTTTCCTTAATATCTGATCTCTACCTTGAGGGGTTCCATATATCCCTACATTGTCTGGTAGAGACACTATACCCATCTCTTCAGCTGTTCCTGTATATCTCTCCATTGAACGACCTAATAATACAGGTCTTCTATCCATTTCTTCAGCAGCTTCTATAATTGATTTGATTCTGGCTATGTGTGATGAAAATGTTGTTACAAAAACCCCTACATCTTCGTTTTCTGCTTCATGTAATGTATCCCACACCATTTCTCGCGCTATAGACTCTGATGGTGTTTTTCCTTCATCCATTACGTTGGTGGAGTCGACTATTGCCGCTACTACATTTTCATCGCTTAATTCTTTCAGTCTCTTTACGTCTGTTTCTTCACCTAGAACTGGCCTTCGATCCAGTTTAAAATCAAGGCCATACAAAACAGCTCCTTTAGGTGTGTGTATTACTGGTAATACACAATCAGGTATGCTGTGTTGTGTTCTTATGAACTCAAGTTCTATGTCAGGACTTAGTAGGTAGTGTTGTCCTGCTTCCAGTTCATACACCGGATTGTCGACCTTGAACTTAACTTCTGAACGTATTTCTTTCTTTATTATCTCTGCAGTGAATGGCGTTGCTATTATAGGTGCGTCATACCTGTGAGCAAGTTTTGATATTGCTCCAACGTGGTCTAGATGACCATGGGAACAAACGATTCCTACAACATCACCATTGAAACTGTTCAGTATTGTGTCATCAGGTATCGCTCCAATATCGATTAAGTCAAGGGAATGCATCCTCTCTGTCTGGGTTTCTTCGTGTATCTGGACTCTGTCTAAATGAAGACCCATGTCAAATATGACCATCTCGTCACCTACTCTAACCGCAGTCATATTCTTTCCAACTTCTTCGTATCCTCCAATTGCTTTAATTCCTATATCCATGTTTTTTACTCCTTTTTCTTGTTTTTCTGTTTATATATCATTTTTTTAGAAAACACTCATTAGTGCTTAGTACCCAATTTGGGTGAATTTTAATTAATAAAATAATTGGTTAATTCATTAAGTCAATATTCCATCTATATCTTACTTAGATGAAAAACCATGTTTCTTGTTTCGTTCGAGTTAATTGGTTCTTATTTGTTTTTATAATTTCTCAATCAATTCAGGATGTTGGGAGAACAATAGCTCCAAACTAAAAGATAGTTTTTAGGTTTAATTGATTGAAATGTATAACGTTTATTTCAAGAGGTTAATGCTTGGTTTTTTTATAGTGATCTTTCTTTTATCCATTCTTTTGTTTCGCCTGTAATCACTTTGGGTGTTTCTTTAAGTTCTGAAATGTTTTTTGAACCAGTTAAAAACATTGCTATTATTAACTCTTCTTTTAATTGGTTTATTCGTTTTGTCAGGTTTTCAATATCTTTTGTTGCTGGCTCTACTAATGGTAGTGCTGACCCTGCTACATCAGCGTTTAATGCAATGCTTTTCGCTATATCTATACCAGACCTTATTCCTCCACTAGCCATGATCGGTAAGTTCACATCTGCCTCTAAAAGGCTTACCGCAGTAGGTATCCCCCAACCACTAAATGTCTGACCCAACTGCTCTTTTAATATATTTCCTTCATTCCTAGCCCGTATACTTTCAATTATTGTCCAATCGGTGCCTCCAAGACCCGCTACATCGATTGCATCAACCCCAGCATCTCTAAGCAGTTCTGCTACAGGCCTTGAGACTCCAGCACCTGTTTCTTTAACCATCACCGGAATATCTAGTCGGTTGGAAAGGTTTTCAATAGCATCTATAACTCCCTTTCCATTTGTGTCTCCCTCTAACTGAATGGCTTCCTGTAGAAAATTTAGGTGGATGCAGAATACATCCGCGTCTATCATATCTATAGCTTGATAGGCTTCTTCAACACCATATCCATCTGCGAATTGTGGTGCCCCTAAATTAGCTATTTTAAGAGCGTTAGGAGCATATTCTGAAACAATTTTAAGTGAACCAGCCAATGAATCATTTTCAATAGCTGCTCTCTGACTACCAACACCAATACCTATATTTAATTTCTCAGCAGCTATAGCCAATCTTCTATTTACATCTCTCAAGTTCGGATGGCCTCCAGTAATTGCTGGAATTACAAATGGAAAATCAAGTTTTTTGTTAAGAAATGTTGTAGTTGTATCAACCTCGTTTTTATCAACTTCGGGTAATGCTTTATGCAATAACGTTACATCCTGAAAACCGGTACTTCCCGACTCAACATCATATTTCTTACTCACATAGAGATGTTCTAGTTTCCTATCGGTTATCTTCATCATTGACCTCTCTATCTACCAAAATATTCTTAATTTAGATTAAAGATTTAGTAACCATTCGATTTAACCAAACTTGACTTACTCACTCTGTATATAGAACTTGAAACAACAATTTACTTTTCCAAAATAATTTCCATCAATCTACAGAGAAATCAAGCAGAGTACCTCGGGGCTTGATCCTGAGGTATTTCACTTAAATATCGGTGACATCCTCTTCTCCTTGAAGGAAGAGGTCTTTGCCCTGAATCAAGATAAATGAAACGAATTAACTCTTTTAATTTAAAATACAATATTAATCTAATATACAATGAATTTTTACTTTCTTCTCATATGGAAATACTCGGTTTATTTGGAGCATTCTCTAAAATCGCTTTAATTTAGTGTATTGCTGGAAATAGTTTAACAACCATAGTTTTATAGTTTATTTTATTTCGGTTCCTATTTTTTGGCCTTCAAGGAATTTTGTTATCGATTCGGGTTTTGTTGCATCGAATATATAGGATGGTATGTTTGTGTCTAAGAGTTCTTTTACTTTGTTTTTCATGCCACCTGTTACGTCTGTTGACTCGGATGTTTTGAGGTGTTTTTTATGTTTTTGTTTGAATTTATCGATTTTTTCGCCATTACTGTTTAGTACTGGTGTTTTTGTTGCCATTCCTATTCTATCTATTTCTAGTTTGCTGTTTCTAGCTATGTATGAGATTATTTTGTCCCCTGATAGTACGGATCCTCCGAACTCTGTATCTAATACCATGTCTCCATGTAATATTGGTATCATTTCTTTTTTTATTGCTGAATAGATTAATTCTAGTTCGAATTTTTTTATCTGGCCTTTTTTGGAGATTACACATGAGGATGGGTGTATCGTTAGGGTTGGGGCTCCATGTTCATTTAATGATTTTACAAAAAATGTATTTAGTTCTTTAACACTTCTTCTAACTTTTTCCATTGAAATTAAAGCTTTTCTAGACCTATCTCTCTCTGTTATTTTTTTGGGTTTAATTAGGTTTTCTTCTTTTACTATTGGATGGCCATATGAACCTGCTCCATGTACTAATATCAATTTTTTTGGTGATTTAGCTATTTCTTTCGTGACTCTGTTAACTGTTTTTTCATCGATAGACTTATATCCATTTTTTTCTGTTATAACGCTTCCACCTACTTTAAGTAGCTTCATTCTTCACGTACTCCAGTTCTTGTTATCTTTGTTTCAAATGCTTCATATCCATTTGATTTAATTGATGACTTGATTTTTTGTGAATTATTTCCTATGGCAAGTATACAGCCACCACCACCAGCACCGGTTATTTTTGCTCCTGAAGCACCTGCTTCCCGAGCTATATATACTATTTCATTTAGTTTTTGGGTTCCAACACCCAATGAATCTAAAAGTCCATGGTTTACGTTCATCAATCTACCTACTGCATCATAATCATTTTTATTAACTGATTGAAGGCCTTGTTTGGTTATTTTACCTATAGATGTTATTACCGGCTCGATGATTTCTGGGAAACTTTCTTTAAGTCTACTTACTTGTTCAACTAGAACTCCAGTTGGACCTGGTTGGCCGGTGAATCCAATTACAACAGGAATCTCTAGAGAGCCTTTTTTCTCCAATTCTTCTCCTGTTTCAACCCATGTCAAACCACCCATTGTTGAGGTGAAAGTATCACATGGACTAGCTCTTTTCTGAACCTTTTTTTCAACTCTGTATGCAGTTTCTGCTATTTCATCCTTAGTTAGCTCTAAACCTAGTAATTCGGATAGACTTTTTATTGATGCAACGGTTACTGCTGCGGATGAACCTAATCCTCCACCATAAGGCAATTGGCTTTCTATATTCATCTCAAACCCAGGTATATCTTTTTCAATCGATTTAATTTCCTTAATTGATTCGAAGACATATTCAAGTGGTTTTAATGTTCTTTCTCCCGGGATTAAGCGAGTTTCATCATTTATTAATTCTACCGTTACGTCTTTAAAAAAAAGATCATTTGAAAAAACCTTTATTACATTATCCGATCTCTCTTCAACTGTAACAAAAACTCTCTCATCTATTGCACATGCTAACGCTGGTTCGCCATAAACAACGGCGTGTTCACCAAATAAATACACTTTTCCAGGTGCAGAAAACTTAATCATTATAAACCACTTTGATTAGATAATTCAAGATTATTAAGTCTTTATTAGAGATACAGACCCGTTTCTACTTATAATTTAATTTTTTCTCTGAAAGATTGATTTATGGCACCTTTATCTCCCTACCCTAATGAGGGGTTTTAGCCCGAAATCAAAACATAAATTAAACCACTTTAAGATAATTTTCAAAGCCTTGTTTTCCCTAACTTATTTCAGGTTTTCATCTAAAGTTTATTGCTGCGTAACCTACGACTTGATTTCTATCTCCGGTTGTTTCTGCACTTGTTGTATACTCAAGTAATTCACCTTCTACTTCTTGGTTTCTAGCAATCTCTATTGCAACAGCTATTGGGCCATATCCGCAGATAGATATGTTGTTTTTTCTTACTGTGTTGTAAAATCCATCTATGTCTAGGTTTAGTATTTTTTCTATAGCTTTTTTGTCTTTCTTTTTTGCAGAACTCTCTGATTCGTAATGTGTGAAATCGCTGCTTGAAATTAAAGCTACTTCATATTCTTCCATTATCTCTAGTATTTTCTGGGATAACTCAATAGCGGTTTCCTTGTCTTGTAGTCCCATAGAGATTGGCACGATTTTGAAGTCTTTATGGAGGTATTGTAAGAAGGGGAGTTGTACTTCTATCGAGTGTTCTTGTTCATGGGCCAATGAGTCATATACAGCTATATCTGTTAGTTTATCTGATATCCCTGTATCTACCTCGATTTCGCCCAAGGGTGTTTTCCAACGATCTTTTGATAGGGATAGAGCGGCTCCACGTCCATGATGGTCTGGCCCTACAATAATGTATGTATCAACATCTCTTAGAGTTGAAATAGATTTTCCTGCGACTCTACCTGAATATCTATATCCTGCATGTGGAGAAATAGCTACCAATCCATCTCTAGATTCAGTAACGCTAACATTTTTCTCTATAAAATCAATTAACTCTTTTTTAGATCCGGGATAGAAGGTGCCAGATACTGCTGGATTCCTCATATTTATTTCTATTGTATATTTGAACAAAGATTTTTCGTTCCCACACTAAACCTCAGGGACATCCTTATCCCCCTAGAGAGGAGAGTTCTCACCCCTGAATCAACGTGAAAGTGTTCTAAAAAATATATTTAGGGCTCTCTTTAGCGTTTTTATTTCCCTATATCAAGGGTTTTTTATTGGGCCACGGGTTTTGGCCCGTGGTTTCTGGGTTTTTTGAGTTTAGATTTCTGTTTCGAAATCTTCTGGTTCGTATTTGAATTTGTCTTGTTCGCTTAATCTTCCTTGGCTTTTTACTGTTTCTCTTGCGAGTAACCAATATACCATTGCAAGTGATTTCCGTCCTTTGTTGTTTACGGGTATTACGAGATCTACGTTTGAAACCATGTTGTTTGTGTCGCATAAGGCGATTACTGGTATCCCTGATGTGTTTGCTTCGTTTAGGGCTTGTTGGTCTCCTATTGGGTCTGTTGCTACTACTACTTCTGGTTCTGTGTATACATCTAGGTTTGGGTTTGTGAGTGTTCCGGGTATCATTCGGTCGACTATTGCTTTTCCACCAATTATTTTTGCAAACATTTCGGCTGGTTTTTTTCCGTATTCCCGTGCGGATACGGCTAAGATTTTTTCTGGTTCAAACTGTGATAGGAAGTTTGCTGCTGTTTTGATTCGTTGATCTGTTTTCTCTATATCGAATATGTATAAACCGTCATCTCTTGCATGGTAGATGAAATCTTGCATGTCTTTAGATTTGTTCTGTGTTCCGATGTGCACTCCTGTTTTAAAGTAATCTTCAGTAGGAATCAATGTTTCTTTTTCTTCTAATACGTCTTGTGTTTCCAATTTAACACCTCATTTTTTTAGGTTAATCTCCAGTAATAGCTACTGGTATGTTTCCATTTTCTTCAATTCTAATTAATTCATTTAGTTTGGCGGTTCTTTCACCACCAATTGCCCCGGTTTTAATGATTTCGGAGCACGCGACAGCTAAGTGAGCTATTGCGGGGTCGGTTGTTTCCCCTGATCTATGGGAAACAGCTGTATAACAATCATATTCTTTAGAAACTTCTATTGCCTTTAATGTATCCTGTAAAGTACCTATTTGGTTTGGTTTTATTAGGACTGTGTTGGCTGCTCTAATCTCCATTCCTTTCTTAATTCTGTGTTTGTTAGTTGTGAACAAATCGTCTCCACATATTAGGGCTCGGTCACCGATTTCTTCTGTGAGTTTGCTGAAGCCTTTGTAGTCATTTTCATCTAATGGGTCTTCAACGTAGAAGATATCATAATCCTCTATTAATTGTGTTATAAACTCTATCTGGCTTTCAGTGTTTCTATCTTTATCTCTACGATATTTATATACAGATCCATCCCACATCTCGCTTGCAGCGACATCAAGAGAAATTTTAATATCAAAACCAAGTTTTTCACTGATTTTATTTATCGATTTATTAAGTATTCCGAGAGCTTCTTCAGTTGTTAAAGGAGCTACCCACCCAAGTTCATCTCCTTTTCCACCACCAAAACTAGATATCTGGTTGGAAAGTCTCTCTCCAACTTCATGGTGAACTAAAGCGTTAGCAAAAACTGCATCCTGCACTGTAGGAGGGTTCACTGGGATTGTTAAAAACTCCTGAATCTCTGTAGAACCCTCACCAGCATGCTCACCACCTTCAATTATATTCCCCAATGGCAATGGCATACTTGGGGTATATCCAGCTAAAACAGAGATATATTCATATAAAAACATCCCTTCATTTTTAGCAGCCGCTTTAGCAGTTGCTATAGAAATTGCTGTTGAAGCATTGCTCCCCAAACGACTAAAATCTCCAGTTCCATCGATTTCTCTTAAAAAAGAATCGATTTCGAATTGTTCATGTGCATCACGACCTAACAACCGGGGTTTAACTTCATTCTCTATCAAACTAATAGACTCTTCCACGCCACCATCCGGTAAAGCAACCGCTTCATGTTCACCAACACTCGCACCACTCGGAGAAGAAAACCTACCAACAACACCACCTAAATCAACCTCAACCTCTATAGTCTCCTCACCACGACTGTTCAATAGCTTACGAGTCCGAATGTCTTTAATTTCGCCCTTCATGTTGATTGATCCTGCTCCTGACTTTTCTACATTAACCATAAACACTTAAATCAATATCTTAACCCAACAAACCAAATGGCTGAAAAGGTGCTTACAAAGAATCTCACTCTTCCATAACCAAACACCACAACACTATATTTCTACTGCCCATTTGGGTTTCAAAACACACATACCGACGTCCTTATTTTGTCCAAACCTTTTTTCAAATTACGACACATCTCAGCCAAACAAACGTCAACTGCCTTCGTAATATCTGGCCGTAATTATTATTTAATTTTCCCACTACAAACCAACTTAAACCAACTTAAACCTATCAACCAGAACAAAATATTAAAAATTTCTCTCAAAAACTACTCCATCTAAATTAACCAAACTATTCAAAACCATAAAATATTGGCTCAAAAAACACCAAAAAATGGAGAGAAATTTTAAGTCGATTCAGTTTGACTCTCCCGATATTCATCAAAACTACCGAAATAATGATTACGTTTCTTAGTTTTATCACGAACTGTTAGAGGTATAACCTCTTCATCAAGTTCTTTCTTAGCAATGTCAATAGACTCCATCTCCTCATCCGTCTCTACAAGAACCGGTGCACCAAGAGATATCTGTAGAGCTCTGGCCCCAATTATCCTAGCCTTTTCAAACTTTGTATACTTCAAAACAATGACACCTCACAAGAAAAAATAAATCATTCAGCCAACATAGTTAAATCTCCAACAATAAAAACCTTTTGACTTAAAACCAAAAACATACCCGCAACTCTATCCTAAACCGGAAAAAACAAGCAATAAAGAAGTTCGCCGGTCAAAAACTCAGACATCTCCATTAAATAGTTCCCAAAAACAAGCTCTAAACAAAGAAAATCTAATTAAATTCTATTTATGAAGACCAAAATTAAGTTAAAAACCAATGAAATGACCTCCCCCTCAAAGAGAAGAGGTCTTAGCCCTGAGTTAAGATAAAACATGTTTCGAATATAGCTATAAAATCCGGTATTTTTCAAATATTTTAATAGAGCTGGAAATACATTGGTTTTGTCACGACTTTGCTAATGAGGTTGAAGCCTTTGGAAAAACTTATCTTAAGGTTGTCAAGCCTTCTAAAGCAAATAAAACATCACTTTGTAGGCTAGTTAAAAGAAGAAAAGAGGTTTGAAGATTATGGTTGAACTTAAAGATTGGTACAAATACTTATGGATATTAGGTTTTTTAGGATTGTTAGGTTTGTTCACAGATAATTGGGCATTCTATGGTTTTTTCGGTTTTTTTGGATTTATAGCATTTAGATCCACTAAACCTGCACAAGTAGATCTAAATAGATCCACAAGAAATGCCTTTATAGTTTCATTGCTAATATTCGCAACTTTCACCCCATACGCTACCTTAGTCGATATACCTGAATTGTATATCTCCGGATATGCCCTAAATTTCACTTTAATGATACTAGTATTCGTACTCTCAATGATGTACTACGAAAAAAAATAACAAAAAAACCAATAGAACTCAAAAACAGGTTAAAACCTACCAAAACCTACCAACCATCTATTATTTATATTAAATAGATCTTTTGATTAATTGGTAAACAACTAAACTACTCCATGCAGTTTTTTATTTAGAGGTTTTTGTACATCCAAAAATCTTTGTTGTTGAAAAATATCTAGAACTGTAACTAATACTGTAACTAGTAACTATAGCATTCTATTCTTGGAGCTGGGTTATATCACTAGAGAAATTGAGTTATCTGATATTGAAGAAGATGTTATCGAAATACATGGGAAGAGAGGGGAAAAGGCTGTTAAAGGCGTTAAAAAGGATTGTGTTAAGAAATATAGGGATTTCTGGGTTGTTGTAGGTAGTGAAGACCATGTAGTTATAAATGATGCTTTTTGTGACTGTGAAGATTATTTATACGAAGTTTCCTCAAGAAACTCGGATATAGAGTATTGTTGGCATGCTATAGCCGTTAAACTAGCTAAAAAAACAGGCTTATATAGTGAAGTAGATGTTTGGTATCATGAAATCAAAAAAAACCTGTAGTCAAAAAAACTATTTTAACTATTTTTCTTCACATAAATAGAAAGATCAAAAATACAAATCATTGATACAACTTATTTGCAGTTGGATTCAATTACTTGTTAAACTAATAGATTAATTAGATTAATAGATCATGGTTTTTAGTTGGGTTGTTTGTTTATGGTTGAAATAATATCTTTTGATGCTGATGGGACTTTGTTTAGAGTTGATATTTTGAAGAGGTTTTGGTTTCAAGAAATTCCAAAACTATATGCTGATAGACATTCAGTTGAACTGGATGAGGCTGTTTCTGAAGTTAAGGGACAGTATAAGGAGATTGGTCCCAGTGATATTAGGTGGTATTTACCTGAATATTGGTTTAATCGTTTTGAATTAACTGAATCTCCTAGAGAAGTGGTTAATGAGATTAGTCATGAGGTATCGCTTTATGGTGATGCTAGAGATGCTTTGATTGAGTTAAATAAGGATTATACATTAATTGTTGTTTCAAATTCTCCGAGAGAGATACTTGATACACAGATTAGTCGGATACCTTCATATTTTGATTATGTTTATAGCTCAGTTTCAGATTTTAAAAAAGTAAAAAACGACCCTGATTCTTATAGGCTGGTTGCAAAAGACCTGGATGTTGCTCCAGATAGAATTCTCCATGTGGGGGATAATAGGGAGCATGATTTCGAAGTTCCAAGACAGATAGGAATGAAGTCCTTACACCTTGATAGGTATACAGATAATCAAAAAGAAAACAGAATAAACAGTTTGAGAGAACTCACAAACAGTGATTTAATCAAAAAAATTAGGTCAAAAGAAATATTCAAAGAGATCCAAGAAAACTAGTTTTATCTTGATTCAGGGCTAAAACCTCTTCTCTTTAGGGAGAGGAGGATGGAACTAAAACAAGATAATAGTTTTTTTGAATGAGTATTGTGTTTTATCTCCTTGTTTATCTACTTAGTCTTCTAGCTATTTCTCTGAAAAAAGAGCTTAAAGCTTGTTTAGTGAAAAGGGTTAATGGTGTTTTTATTAGTTCTATCTCTGTCTGGCTGGATCTTACTGCTTCGAATATTCCCTCTACTGTTTTTTCACAATCCAGTTTTGTAACTCCTCGTCCAACCATTGCGGGGATATGAGAGTCGCTTCCAGCAACTATAGGGATGTTGTTTTTCTTGGTATATTTTTTTGCTCTAGCGTTGGCTATTCCGGTTATATAACGTGAGTTATAGACCTCTACTGCATCGATTTTGTCTTTTAGTTTATCTATTTTCTGACCGATTCCATGTCTATATCTATGGAATAGATGTGGAACTATAATGAAGGCGTTTTCTTTTTTAGCTATTTCTATAGTCTTTTCTACTGATAGGCCTGACTCGATTTTTTTGTTAATCCCTAATACGATGAGGTGGCCGTCTTGTGTTGTCACTTCAATTCCTGGAATCACTATTAGTTCTCTTTCTTTGCATATTTCTTGGGCTTCTATATTGCCTTCAATTCGGTCATGATCTGTTATAGCTATTGCATCTAGTCCTTGTTTTTCAGCAGAATCTATAATTTCTTTTATAGTGCCTGTTGCATCTTCGGAATATTCGGAATGAACGTGGAAGTCTACTCTAATATATCTCACCTATCTCTTATCTCAGTGACATCTTCACTTACCAAACCTTATGGTTTGTGAGGACAGTTCACAGTTGTCGGCTTCATTCCA
This sequence comes from Methanonatronarchaeum sp. AMET-Sl, assembly GCF_029854155.1. NCBI lineage: Archaea > Methanobacteriati > Methanobacteriota > Methanonatronarchaeia > Methanonatronarchaeales > Methanonatronarchaeaceae > Methanonatronarchaeum > Methanonatronarchaeum sp. AMET-Sl. The sequence continues at coordinate 1,440,677 of NZ_CP122958.1, forward strand.
CGACTAAAGTCGTGGGCTTTCGGCTTGAAAAACTGTAATTTGTCTTCTCGGCAAAGGGGATAACTCTATTTCTCACTTAGTTTTAGGTTTTAGTATTAGTTTGGTATATCTATGTCCGTTTTTTAAGGGATATAATGGTTTTTTTGAGGTCAAAGGTAAGTTGGACTATGGTTTTGCATTTCTCCCTTAGTTATTCTGCTATCGCTTTCTGATATATGTGGCATAATCCTCTCCCTGGAGAGGAGAGGTCTTAGCTCTGAGTTAAGAATGATTCAAGTTAGTTGTGGAGCTCTCTGCTTTATTTAGATTATAAAGCTGGTTTTTATTTGTTTTATAGTTTTCTGTTTTTTTTTGTTTGGTTGAACGAATGTTTTTTATGTGTGTTATTAATAGATGTTATTTGATGTTTTTTGAAAGAGTGGTTTCTGAGGGTTTGGCGCATTTTTCTTATGTAGTTGGTGATAAGGGGGAAGCGGTTGTTTTAGATCCAAGAAGAGATGTTTCTGTTTATTTTGATATTTGTCTTTCCAATGATTCGAGAATTAAGTTTGTACTTGAAACTCATCGTAATGAAGATTATGTTGTTGGTTCTCGGGAGATTTCTGATCGATGTGATGGCTCTGTTTTTCATGCGGATAGTCAATTAAATTATAGGTATGGTGGTGAGGTTGTTGAGGGAGATGAGTTTAAGGTCGGTGATTTGTTGATTAAGGCGATTAAAACCCCTGGCCATACCCCTGGTAGTATGAGTTATTTATTGTATGACAAAGATGGTGGGCCTTGGATTCTTTTTACTGGTGACTCTTTATTTGCTGGGGGGGTTGGAAGGACTGATTTGCTTGGGAGTCAGATGGTGGAGGAGATGACTGAAATGTTATATCAATCGATTTTCCGGAAAATCCTGCCTATAGGTGATGAAGTTATAGTTTGTCCTGCACATGGCTCTGGCTCTGCATGTGGAGCTTCTATCTCAGATAGAGATTGGAGTACTATAGGTATTGAGAGAATGAGAAATCCAATGCTCCAGGTTGAAGATAAAGATGAATTTATTGAAAAGGTAGGTGTTGAACTTAAAAGACCACCATATTTCAGGAGAATGGAGGAGCTTAATCTATATCCACCTGTATTAAAAAGACTTCCTGTCCCTACTCCCCTTAAACCAAAGGAAGTTAAAGAAAGATTGAATGGTTACCAAATTTTGGATACCCGTACTGAGCTTGAGTTTGGGTCTGCACATCTCATGAACTCTATATCTATCATGTCTAAAAACCTACCTAGTTTTGCAGGTTGGTTTTTAAATTACGAAGAACCTGTTTTATTGATTACAAACGATGTTGAGAACAACGTAAAAAAACTTATCCGATTGGGTTATGATAACATACAGGGATATCTATCCGGAGGTTTGTTAAGTTGGCATACCTCAGGATATCGAACTAAATCGATCGATACTATAACGGTCCATAAGTTATGTCAAAAAATAGATCGAGGCAAGGTAAACCACATACTGGACATTAGAGATGAAGAGGAATTGAATAGAGATGGTGAAATCGAAGGTTCGATTCAAATAGAATTAACTAAGCTTACAGAAAACACTGATAAAATCCCTAAAGATGGTGAACTATACATCTTTTGTGGTAGTGGTATAAGGTCTATGACTGCAGCAAGTGTTCTAGAGAGATATGGATTTAACAATCTAAATGTTGTTTTAGGGGGACTCGCAGGCTGGTCTTCAAGAAAAAAAGACATAGTCTAAAATCTCTAAAATCCCTTTTTTTCTACAAAGAGAAACTGGGTGAGGTTCTTAGGCCTGGATTAAAATAAAAAATATTGGGGTTTAAGGAGGTTCGCTTTTTAAGCGTTTTTCCTTTCCGCCCTTGCTATATCTCCATCTCCATCTACATAATAAATAAATTTGCTGTAATCCGGCTCTATCTCTGTGTTTTTAATCTCTTCTCTCTCTGGGTTGTCCATCTTTCCTCCGCCTCGATTCATTTTTGATCTAAATACGCTGAGCGTACCATTAACATTTTTAGCATAGTAGAGCCATCCACTCTCTTTCTCTATATCCAGCTTTTCTAATTTTTCTCCCAAAATATACACCTCATTCAACCAGTGGGTAGGTATTACCTAAATAAGTTTCGGTGTTTTTTACAAAGATTTATAAGTTTACGGGTAATATTCGGTTCTAAATGGTTATTCCGGAGATTTCACCAAAGGATGTAACTAGAAAAATAACTGAGTTTATAGAAAAAGAAGTAGAACGTTCTGGGTCAAAAGGTGTAGTTATTGGGTTGAGCGGTGGGCTTGATTCTACTGTTTTAGCGTATTTATGTTCTGAGATAGAAAATATAGATGTTTTAGGGATTTCACTTCCCATAAGCAATAGTAATAAAGAAGTAAAACAAATCAAGAAAAACCTAGATATCTTTTTTAGAGAAATCAAAATAGAAAGCATCATAAACTCTTTTTCAACTTCTATCCCAGAGATAGATCGACCATCAAATACAAAACTAGCTGACGGCAATTTAATAGCCCGAACCCGGATGTCCATTCTGTATTATTACTCAAACATTAACAACATGCTAGTAATGGGGACAGGGAATAAAAGTGAGATATATATCGGATATTTCACCAAGCATGGTGATGGAGCTGCTGATATCCAGCCAATTGGAGATTTATATAAAACCCAGGTACGGGAGTTGGCAAAACATCTTGGCGTACCTAAAAAAATAATCAATAAAGAACCAACTGCAGGTTTATGGAAGGGCCAGACCGATAAAAATGAGATTGGTATGGACTACCAAACTCTAGATTCAATTATTCACAAACTCGAAGAAAAAGAGTCCTCAATCAATCAGACTTCAAACTCTCTAGATATAAATAGTGAGTTGGTTATAAAAGTTAAAAATATGCATGAAAAAACAGTTCACAAGAGGAAAATGCCTCCAATCTGCCGAATAAATAAATAATCTTTTTTCACAATCTATGACTAAGGACCTCTTTCTCTTCAAGGAGAAGAGGATTTCACTTATTAGTTTGACATTTCATTATTATTGCGCTATCGCCATTTGAATAATAGTTATCCACAATCTTGGATTTCTCAAACCCAACTGCTTCATAAAATCTTATCGCCGTTTTATTAGTTATCCTTACATGGCACCATAATTCAGATAACTCTTGTTTCACTCTATTTATTAAAACAGAACCAACACCATTTCTTGTATACTCCGGATGTACACCGAAAATAGATATATATCCGTTGCGTCTGAAAATTATGAATCCAACAACTTCATTGTTTATTTTAGCTACATAACACTCATTGGCACTGAAATCAGCAGAAAAAGTTAAAAAATCCTGCCGCAACATACCTGTATGTTGATTACACTCTACCTTAACTCTCCAAGCAGGAAGAAGTTCTTTAATTCCAGCCCTTAAAACCTCTAAATCCGATAAAAACTCCTCTAACCCTACAGCCAAATCCGAATCAGAGTTTCCAACACTAATCTCTTTCGCCATCTTCAATCAAACCCAAAACCATTATCAACACAAATTAATTTACGGCAACCGAATCAAACACACCAAACCAAATATTAATTTCTAACTAACATCCCTCAATACAAGAATACTATTTTGATTAAAATATCATTTCCCATCAATTCTGGATATTAAACTATACCATCACCAAATTAAAAGATTAAATTAAAATAAATTTACTCATTAAAATAGATCTATATAGTTAAAAACTATTTAAAAAAAGTTTTGTAGAAATTGGAGGAATAAAATAAATGATATAAACACCAATATTGTTTAAGGAATATTTGGAAGGCTTTAATTTAAATCAAGCCTTTTTCTGGAGGTTTATATTATGAATGTTAGTTTGGATAAGTATTATGGATTAATTTCTCCTCGGCCTACAGTATGTATATCAACTGTTGATAGTGATGGTAATAGTAATCTAGCTCCGTATAGTTTTTTAACCCCTTTGTCCTTTGACCCTCCATTGATTGTTATTGGTGTTGGTGAGGGAAAAGATACTTTGGTTAACGCGAGAGAAATCGGTGATTTTGTGGTAACCCCACTGACAGAAGAATGGATGGTTGAAGGAATTAAAACAGGAAAATCATTACCTAAAGGAGAAAGTGAGTTCGAATTAGCAGGTTTAAATACCGTTAGTTCTGAGAAGATTGATTCTCCAAGTGTTGCTGAAGCAAAAGTAAATATAGAGTGTGAGTATTACGATGAATTCGAAGTTGGAGATCACATACTTTTAGTTGGAGAAGTTGTGAATATATCTGCTAGTGAAGATGCTGTTAAAAATAGTAGGTTAGCTATAGAAAACCTAGGGGCTGTCGGTCATATCTCTGGAGAAGAGTTTTCAATAGCTAGAGAGATAACAAAAATTAAAAGAAGTTAATTAAGTTGTATCTAAAAAACTGACTTATAAAAGGGGTTTGTTGTAACAACCTTATACGTGTTTTAGGTTGTTTAAGAGGATTTATACGTCTTTTAATGGAGTGATTTGTTTGAAAAAACTTAGGAAGCTTTCAAGAAGAGATTTCATTAAGTTGACAGGTGGTGTAGCCGCGGTAGCTACTGTTGGTGGTTGTATAGATGGGATTATTCCTGATACAGATGTTCAGTTAATAGTTAGATCTCCACCGCAGATGGTTGAAGAGCTCGGTGTGAACTCTATTGATGGCTTTATGGCTTGGGAGCCGTTTAACGCGGAAGCAGTTGTTTCCGGATATGGAAACATCATTATGGAGAGCGGTGAGATATGGCCAAACCATCCATGTTGTGTTATGGCCTACAATAAAGAGTGGTTCGATGAGAATGATGATTCAGAAAATATATTGAAAAGAATTGCCTGGGTGCAAGTTAAGTCAACTCGATGGATTAATGAAGCTCTTGATGAAGATAGTGATGAATATGACGAGGTTGTTGATTTATCGAGAGACTTTACAGATAGGGGTGAAGAAGTAGTGGAAAAGGCTTTTGGACCTATAAAATTCGAATATGAGTTGAATAAGGATGGTACTCAAAGATATATTGAGGATCTTGAAGAGTATCAGATATTCGATTTTGCTCGTTGGAACGAGGTTGGTTATGAAGATGCTGAAGAATACGCCGAAGATATTATAGAGAATGAATATATTGAATGGGCGATTGAAAACATCGAGTTATCTGCTGAAGAGGTTGTTGAAGAGACCGGTGGTGAATATGGATATGAAATAAACATCGGTCACCTTGAAAACGACCTTCACCAACTCGCGTATATAGTGGCTAGTGAAAAAGGTTTTTTTGAAGCTGTTGGCTTGACTATCGATGAACCATCAATATATCCAAATGGAGCTGAACTAATGCGAAGTGGTTTTGGAGATAACGACATTGATATAGGATATCTCGGAACAACACCCGCTTTGATTCATAGGATAAATACCCCTGGATGTGAAATAGGTATTTTCACTGGTGTTAATGAAGAAGGCTCTGCCATAGTCGCAAAAGAGGGGATTGAAGAGATTGAAGATTTCGCCGAAATCGAAGACGCTGTCTATGCAACTCCTGGGGAAGGAACAATGCAAGAATTCATGTCAATCCGGGTTTTCGATGACGCTGGACTAACACTATAACCCCTACTCAATTTCTTCCCTATTTTACCCAAACTCTGAGCTAAAACCTCATCCTCTAGGAAGGAGGAGAGGTTTCACTTTTTATTAATGTAGTATGTTGTTATCACATCAATTATTACGCCATAAACAACTCCTGCAAACCAACTAGGTATGTCATTGAATCCAGTTGTTATTGCTATTGCCGTTGTTACAAATACACCAAGTATGAGGCCTCTTATTGCTGAATTTTTAAGCCAGTTATCCTTTCCAGGGATTAAAGTCCAAGTTCCTGCGAAACCTATTATTGCACCCATCACTACCCTGTTATACCACATTCCTGTTATAAACCATTCATTGCCTTCAAAGCCTATTCGGCCTCCTACACCGATTATGCAGAAAATTCCTAGTATTGCTCCCAATAAAATTGCAGTTCCTATTCTCTTTGAATTAAAATTCATTTCAAAATTCATTTTAATACTATTTCCTTTATTTTATTAGTGGTTTAATCTTCACATAGAAAACGTAAAGGTTTTTTCCCAAACGGTTTAATGTAATTTTACATTTTTATCGTTTTAGTTTAGACTTTCGAATTTTTTATATTATTAAACAAGTTCTTGAAAAAATATTTTTCTGGTTAAAACCTGTTTAATCAGTTTTAAACGGCTTGTTATTTTAGAAATTATTAAAGGAATGAATAATGTTAATATTATCCTGATTAAGTGTCTAAAAATCTCTTATTTAGGGAGTGACAGAGGTCAGGTCTTGTGAATAGAGGTTGTCTTTGGCATTATTCGTGAGTTGAGGGAGAATACCGTTTTAGGTGATTATAAAGAGTTTTGGGTTTCTCTATCTAAATCGATGTAGTTTGAATTTTAGAGTTTAAGAAGGGTGTAGGGGGTGGTTTTTGTTTAGAATTAGGGCTTTAAATAGATCTATACTTTATATATAAGATGGTTTTTGTTTGTGGGAATAGTTTAGTGGTGTATATTTGTATTGTTTTATCGATAGATTTTTAGAGTTTAATTTCTAGATAGGTATGTAGGGTTTGATCTTGCCTCTAGGTGATGAATATGTCTAGGAAGAGAAAAGGACGTAAAAAGTCTAAGGAACTCGAGGAGAAACTGCTTGAAGAGCATCTTGATGACATTAAGAAGATTGAGGAGGGGAAAGAATCGGAAGAGTGATTGTTGAGTTAGAGGATGAAGAGATTGAAGTAGAGGTGAGTGAAGGGGAGAAGATATCGAGTCTGGTTGAGGAACTTGATATTGATGCTGAATCCATGGTTTTCACTATGGATGATAGGTTTGTGCCGATGGATGAAGAAATTAGGGGGTCTAGCCGTATAGGGGTTCATAGAGTTGTTTCTGGAGGTTGATTTTGGGTTTATTTAAAACCCATTTCCTTTCTTTTCTTTTTTTGTTTTTTGTTTTTAGTGTTGGTGTGGTACAAAGGTTTCCACTCCTAATATGATTGCTATTCCTAGTAGGAACATTGTTAGGATGATTATGCTTGTTTTTATGTTTTCTCCGTTATGTATTTCTGGTATTAGGTCTGCCGCACCTATGTATATGAATGCTCCTGCTGCAAAAGGTATTATGAATACGGGGTCGATTATTTCTGCTCCTATGTATGCTACTATTCCTCCTGGTATTATTAGTAGTGCTGCGAGGAAGTTGACGAATAGTGCTTTTAGTTTTTCCCAGCCGCCGTAGACTAATATTCCAAAGTTTCCTAGTTCTTGTGGTATCTCGTGTGCTGCTACTCCTATGGCAGTTACTATCCCAAGACTGTAGTCAACAAGGAATGCAGCGCCTATTAATATTCCATCAACGAAGTTATGAATTCCGTTTGCTATCAGTATCATATAGCTAAATGGGGTTTTCACGTGTTCTTCTGGTGCTTTATGGCAGTGATGCCAATTAAGGTATTGTTCAAGTATGAAAAAGAAAACAAAGCCCCCTATTATCAGTAGTGGTGCTGTAAGCTCTCCATGTCCAACTCCAAGCTCGTAAAATGCTTCAGGTATTAGGTGTATAAATGCTGCAGCGATCAATGTTCCTGCTGCGAAAGCCACTAACAGTTTAATGAGTTTTTTGAAAGTTTTATTACTTAATGCTAGAGTTAATATCCCAATCCAAGCTAGAAGCGCTATTATGGTTGTTGCCGTTAGAATCCAGATTAATTCCTGCATCTTTATCTCCAGTAATATATTAATTTATTTAATCACTCTTTTCATATTCTGACATCCAGCCGGAATTAAATCAGGGGTAGGTTTCAGACTGGTTGTGTGTTGATGGATATTTATTTTGTTTTGCATTTCCACATTACTTTATTTTTATATTTAAAAATGGTTTCAAAAATCTATAGGGATCATAACTTGTTTTTATTCAAGGTATCTATTTTTTGTAGTGACATCCTCCTCTCTCTAAAGAGGAGAGGTCTTAGCCCTGAGTTAAGATAAATCAATGTGTCTGGAGAAATTAAGTGTTGGATTTTGAGTTTAGAAGGAGTTTTTTTGTTTGTAGGTTTATTATATTTGTCTTAACGGAGTTTTTAGGGAGTTTATAGGTTTTTTTGGTTTTTGTTGATGTTGGGTTGGGGTGGTTTGTTTTTATTTTATTTTATTTTTACTCTTCTTCCTTCTAGCATGTATACTATTCTTGCTCCGATTTTGCATACTAGGTCGCCTGCTCTTTCGAGGTATCTGGCTACGAATAGTAGGTCGGTTGCTTCGTCGACTGTTTTTGGGTCTTTTACCATGAATATGAATAGTTCGTTTTGTATTTGGGTGAATGCTTCGTCGACTATGTCATCGTATTCTGATAGTGATTCTATTTCTCCTATTTGGTCGTTCATTATTGAGTTTTCGGTTATTTCTATCATTTCTGATATTGTGTCTACCATTCTTCGTGTGTCTACGAGGGGTTTTAGGGGTGGTTTGTCGCCTCTTTTTTCAGCTATGAGAGTTAGTCTTTCTCCTAAGTCGCATATTCTTTCTAGGTTATCTGCTATTTTCATCATTGATGCTATGAATCTTAAGTCGCTTGCGACTGGTTGGTGTAGGGTTATCAGGCGCATGCAGTCTTTTTCTACTTTTAGTGTTATTTTGTTGCTTTTTTCTTCGAGTTGGTGGACATGTTCCATTTTATTGGCGTCATAGTTTTCTAGTACGTCTACTGAATTGCATATTGTTTCTCTGGCGTAGTGGCATAGTTTGAGGACGTCGTTTCTGGTTTCTTCGATTGCTTCTTCGAAGCTTTTTCTTTTGGGGGGTTTTTGTTGGTTATCTTCTTCTATTTCTTTCATTTTAATCAACTATTTTTGAGTTATTTTTTGGGTTATCCGAATCTTCCTGTGATGTAGTCTTCTGTTCTCTGTTTTTTGGGGTTTTCGAATAGTCTATCTGTTTTTGAAAATTCTATTAGGTCTCCCATGTATAGGAATGTTGTGTAGTCGCTTACTCTGGCTGCTTGCTGCATGTTGTGGGTTACGATCACTACTGTGTATTTGTCTTTGAGTTTGAATATTAGGTCTTCGATTTTGGACATTGCTACTGGGTCTAGTGCTGAGGCTGGTTCGTCCATTAGTATTATTTCTGGTTCTACTGCGAGTGCTCTGGCTATGCATAGTCTTTGTTGTTGTCCTCCACTTAGGTCTAGAGCGGATTCGTCTAGTCTGTCTTCTATTTCGTCCCAGAGTGCTGCGTCTTTTAGGCTTTTTTCCACTATTTTGTCTAGTTTTTCTTTATCTTTGATTCCAGCGATTTTAGGTCCGTATGCTACGTTGTCGTATATGGATTTTGGGAAGGGGTTTGGTTTTTGGAAGACCATTCCTATTTCTCGTCTTAGTTTTGCTGTGTCAAGGTTTTTTTCGTAGATGTTTGTTCCGTTGTATTGTACTTGTCCTTTTATTGTGCAGTTTTCTATCATGTCGTTCATTCGGTTTAGACATCTTATGAATGTGGATTTTCCACATCCGCTTGGACCGATTATTGCTGTTACTTTGTTTCTTGGTATGTCCAGTGTTATGTTGTTTAGTGCGCGTGTTTCGCCATAAAATACTTCTAGGTTTCTTACGCTCATCGCTGGGTCTTCTATGTATTCTCCATCAATCTCGATTGGTTGGTTTGTTTTTTTGTTTGGTTTGTTTTTTCCTATTTTATTGGGTTTTGGTTCGTTTAATTCAGTTGTTGATAAAAGTTTTTTTAGCATAATTTTGTCACCTTTCGTATCTATTTCTTATATATACTGCTATTGAGTTCATTGTGAGTAGTAATGCCAGGAGTAATATGATTCCGGCTGCTGCTATCTCGTTTTGGAATGCTGCTACTGGTTCTTGTATCCATCCGTATATTTGTAGTGGTAGTGCGCTGAACTGGCTGAATAGGCCATCTGGTGTTGTGAACATGGATGTTGCTGCGCCGATCATTATTAGTGGGGCGGTTTCTCCTACTGCTCTTGATAGTGATAGTATTGTTCCTGTCATTATTCCGGGTAGTGCTTTTGGTAGAACTACGTTTCGGATGGTTTCCCATTTTGTTGCTCCTAATCCATATGATGCTCTTCTTAGGCTGTTTGGTACAGATTTTAATGCTTCTTGTGAGGATACGATGACGATTGGTAGTATAAGGAGTGTTAGTGTTAATGCCCCTGCTATTAAGCTACTTCCCATTTGTAGTGCTCTAACGAATAATGCGAGACCTAATAACCCGTATACTATTGAGGGGACGCCTGCAAGGTTGGATATATTGATTTCTATTATTTTCTTTATTTTTCCGTCTTTTGCGTATTCTTCAAGGTAGATTGCGGTTCCTACTCCGATTGGTAGTGTGAAGAATGCGGTTAGTATAATAAGGTATATTGAGCCTATGAGGGCTGGATAGATCCCTGCTTCTTCTGGTAGTATGGATGGTAGGCCTGTGATGAAATCTATTGATAGCCAACCCCAACCGCTTCTTAATACATCTGCTAGTAATACAAATAGGACTATGACCCCTACGAGTGTTGCCATTAGGCATATTGCGGCGAATAACCTTCCTCCAGGGCTGTCCATTTCCTGGCCTTTTATTAATTTGAAGGTTTTTAGTTGTTGGAGGGTTTTTTCTATGTCTATCAGTCGTATACCTCCTGATATCTTGATTTCATGTATTGGCTAACTAAGTTCATTAGTAATGTGATTATGAAGAGGAGTAGGCCTACTGCGAATAGGCTTTGGTAGGGTAGTGAGCCTACTGCTACGTCGCTTGAACCGATTTCGACCATTGCTGCAGTCATTGTCTGGATTGATTCGAATGGGTTTGCTGTTATGTTGGGGTTTCGGCCTGCTGCTATTGTTACTGCCATTGTCTCACCGATTGCTCTTGATATTCCAAGTATGAATGATGAGAGTATTCCTGAGACGGCTGCTGGTATTGTTATGTTTGTTGTTACTCTGAATTTTGTTGCTCCTAATGCGTAACCTCCTCTCTTTATTTCGTTGGGTACTGCGTTTATTGCGTCTTCGCTGAGGCTTGATACCATTGGAAGTATCATTATGCCTACTACAATGCTTGCGCTGGCTGCGTTGAATATTCCTACGTCTGGGAATATGGTTTGTAGGATTGGGGTTATGAAGGTTAGGGCGAAGAAACCATAGACTATTGTTGGTATTCCGGCTAGAACTTCTAATATTGGTTTGATGGTTTTTCGAGTTCTTTTGTCGGCATATTCGCTTAAGTATACTGCTGTTGCAACTCCGAGTGGGATGGCGACAATTGCTGCTCCAATGGTGATCATTATGGTTCCTGAAAGTAGTGGTAGTACCCCGAACTCTTGTGGTAGCATGGTGGGGTACCATTCTGTTCCGAATAAAAACTCTGTGATTGGGACTTCTGAAAAGAAGCGTATTGAATCGCTTAATAGTATGTATATTATTGCTAGTGTGGTTAGGACGGATATGATTGCGCAGGTGAGAAATAGTATTTTAAATCCTTTTTCTTTTAGGTTTCTTAGGCGTGTTGAGTCGAGGCTTTTGGTCATTTTGTAACCATTCCAATCCTTTTTTAATTCAATATTTCAGGTAGGTTTTTGTATGGAGATTTCTGTTTTTTTATTCCTCTATATCTAGTTCATCGAGTATTTGGTTTAGCTTGTTGAGGTTTTCTTGTTTTAGTTCTTCTCCACCTGGGACGTATCCTATCTGTTGTATTTCTTCACTTGCTGATTGTTCTATGTAATATTTTAAGAAATCTCTTATGTGTTGTTTTTTGAGTGATTGTTTGTTTACGTAGGTGTATACTGGCCTTCTAAGTGGTTGGTATTCTTCATTCAGTATTGTTTCAAAGGTTGGTTCTACTGGGCCATCGCTTTGATCGATTGATAGTGCTTTTATGTATTCTTTGTTGTTGTGGTAATATCTGAATCCGAAGTATGCCATTGAGTATTTTTGTTGTCTTACTCCGATTATGTTGTAGTTGTGGTTTTCGAAGCCGCTGTATCGTCTTGATGCACCTGTTTCCCCTACTATTTCTTTTGTGAAATAGTCAAAAGTGCCTGAAGCGCTTGTTGGTCCATATAACTCGATTTCTTTGTCTGGCCATTCAGGTTTTACATCGCTCCATTTTTCTGCGTAGTTTTCTGGTTTCCAGATCTGTCTTAGTTGTTCTGTTGTTATGTTGTCTATCCAGTCAGCGTTTTTGTTCACGACTACTACTATTCCGTCGTATGTTAATCTGAATTCTTCGAACTCTATGTTGTTTTGTTTGCATTTTTCTCGTTCTGAATCTGTTATTGGTCGGCTTGCGTTGTTGAAATGTGTTTCCCCTTCTGCGAATTTGGAGAAACCTCCGCCTGTTCCTGATGTTCCTAGTGATAGTTCAGCTCGGCCTTCGTATTCATCGTGGAATCTTCTTGCGATGAACATTGCGAGGGGGTAGATTGTTCCGCTGCCATCTATATTGATTCTGTATCTTCCGCCTAATGTTATGCAGCCTGGTATTAGTGCGGCAGTTGTTGTTGCTCCTATTAGTTTAAGGAAATCTCTTCTGCTGAGGTCTGTTGTCTTTGGCCAGTCCAATTGGTTTTCACCAGTGTTAAGCTAAATGGGTTAGACATATATAGCTTACCAATATAATAACTTGTATCTATATACAGTATATATTCTATGTATTTTAGTGGTTGGTATAATGGAATCAAGAAAAATCTACAAAAGCGGTGGCTCCACATACGTAATGTCACTACCCAAAAAATGGATAAAAGAATTCGAAATAAAAGAAGGCGATTCATTACTACTCTCAAAAAGCGAATCAGCAATAAACGTATACACTGAAAAAGGTGGAGCAGCCCAAAAAAACATAAAAATAAACACAAAACAAATCCCAAACCCAAACGGATTACTCAGAACAATAATAGCAGCATACCTAATGGGCGCAGAAACAATAATCATAGAACTAAACGAAAAAACAAAAGTAGAATTCAAAAAGAAACTAGAGACAGCAATAAACAACCTAATCGGAATCGAACTAGTCGAAGACATAGGAGACAAAATAACACTCGAAATATTCATAGACTACAAACGAATGGGTGCAACAAAAGTCCTAAACAGAATATACAACATAATGGACTCAATGCTACACGACCTAGAAAAAGGAATCAACCTCAACGACAAAGAAATGATAAAAGACGCCCTAAACAGAGAAGCAGAAGTAGACAGACTATACTTCCTAATAGTAAGAGAACTAAACTACGCAACAACATTCCAAGCCATACACGAAGAAATCGAAATAAAATCACCAAGAGACGTAATAAGCTATTACGCAATAGTAAAAAGCTTTGAAAGAGCCTCAGACCACATAGAAGACATAAGTAGAACATACCTACAGATAATAAAATGCACCAACAACACAAAAATCTCACAAGAAATCGTAGAACTAGCAAAAATGCTAAGAAAACTACTAAAAAAAGCATGGCAAACCAGAACAAACAAACAACTAAGAAACTACGAAGAAGTATTCAACGAAATCCAAACATTCCAAGAAAGACACAAAGAAATACACACAAAACTATTCACAGACCTAGAAAACCCATCACTCGTACGAAAATACACAGACATAATGATCTCACTAAGCAGAATCGCCCAATACATAAGCGACATGACAGAAAACGAAATAAACATAAACATAAAAAACTTCGCAATAACAAAAACCAGTAAATAACCAAAAAAACCAGAAAAAAACTAAATAAACCATAAAAAACCCTAAAAACTATTTTCAACAAAAAACAAACAAAAAGACAGAAATGCTAATCAAAAAAGCAAAAAAAGGAAAAACAACAAAAGAAATCAAAAAAATCGCGAAAAAAGAAAACATCGAAATAAAAAAACTAACCAAAAAAATCGCAAAAGGCCACGTAGTAATACCCAAAAATAACAAAAGAGAAATAAAAAACCCAACCGGAATAGGAAATGGCCTAACCACAAAAGTAAACGCAAATATAGGCACCTCACCCGACTATCAAGACACACAACAAGAAATAAAAAAAGCAAAAACCGCAATAGAGGCTGGAGCAGACACAATAATGGATCTAAGCCTTGGAAAAAACATGGACCAAACACTAAAACAACTAATAAAAGAAACAGAAGTCCCTATAGGAACAGTACCAATATATAGTGCCTTCTACGGCAAAGAAATCCCGGAGATAACAACAAACGACATACTAAAAACAATAGAAAAACACTGCAAAATGGGAGTGGACTTCATAACAATACACTCAGGAATAACACAAGAAGCACTACAAACACTTAATCGAACAAATAGAACAATGGACATTGTAAGTCGAGGCGGTTCTTTAATATCAGCATGGATTACACACCATCAAAAAGAAAATCCATTACACAAAAAATTCAACCAAATAATAGAGATAACAAGCGAATACGACATAACCCTAAGCCTTGGCGATGGAATGCGGCCCGGCTGTATCGACGACGCAACGGATAAAACACAACTAACCGAACTAAAGACACTTTCCAAACAAGTTGAAAAATGTCGAGAAAAAAATATCCAAGTAATGGTTGAAGGCCCTGGACACATACCTCTAAACGAAATCGAATTCAATGTAAAAATCCAGAAAAAACTATGTAACCAAGCCCCATTCTACGTACTCGGCCCCCTAGTAACCGACATCGCTCCGGGATACGACCACATAACCGGAGCAATAGGTGGTGCATTAGCAGCTTGGAATGGAGCCGACCACCTATGTTATGTCACACCTGCAGAACACCTATGCCTCCCAAACCAAAAAGACGTAAAAAAAGGTGTAATAGCCTCAAAAATAGCTGGACACGCTGCAGACATAGCAAATGGAATCCAAACAAACCAAGATAAAGAGATGGCGGAAGCTAGAAAAAACCTAGACTGGGAAAAACAAATTCAAAAAGCAATCGACCCCCGAAAACCCAGAGAATACAGAGAAAAAAGACCAACAAAAGACAAAGAAACATGCAGTATGTGCTCAGACCAATGTGCATTAAAAACCGCAGAACAATACCTAAAACAAAACTAAAAAAATTAATTCACGCCAAAAAAGATATCAACACAACCTCAATAGTTCAGTTAAGGCCGATGTCTTTTTTAATCTGTCAAGATTAATACCAGTACTAAAAAGAGGTTTTAATATGAGGGATGATGTTCTACAACAATAAAGAAAGAGAAATAAGAATATTTGACACAACACTACGTGATGGCGAACAAACACCTGGAGTTTCACTCAGCATCGATGAAAAAATAAAGATAGCTAGCCAGTTGGACAGCCTTAACGTAGACGCAATCGAAGTGGGGTTTCCATCCTCATCTAAAGGAGAGATGGATTCAGCTAAAAAAATAATAAAAGAAAACTTCGATTCAAACATATGTGGCCTTGCAAGAGCAAAAAAGACAGACATAGATGCATGTCTGGAAGCCGGAGTCGACACAATACACCTATTCATATCAACCTCAGATATCCAACTAAAACACACAATCAAGAAATCGAAAGATGAAGTAAAAGAAATCATCACCGACCAAATCACATACCTAAAAGACCACGATGTAAACTGCCTATTCTCAGCAATGGATGCAACCAGAACAGACATCGAGTTCTTAATAGACGTTTATAAAAAAGCTGAACAAGCAGGAGCAGACACAATAAACGTCCCCGACACAGTTGGAATAGCAACACCCCACTCAATGGGCCAGTTAATTAAAAAAATTTCCAACGAAATATCAATACCAATAGACATACATTGCCACAACGACTTCGGATTAGCAGTTGCAAACAGCCTACATGGAGTCGAGTTCGGCGCAAAACAAGTTCAAGTTACAGTAAACGGTGTTGGAGAAAGAGCAGGAAACGCATCACTCCAACAAGTAGTCATGGGAATAGAATGCCTACTAAACCTAAAAACAAACATAGAAACAGAGAAACTATATGAAACTTCAAAAATTGTCGAAAGACTAACAGGAATCCAAATACTACCAAACACCCCAATAATAGGAGATAACGCATTCTCACACGAATCAGGAATACATGCCCAAGGAGTAATATCCGACAGCGAAACATTCGAACCAGGAATAATGACACCCGAAATGGTGGGCCACAAACGCCGAATAGTACCCGGTAAACACGTAGGCCGACACGCAGTACGAAACATGTTACTCGACGCAGGACTCAAACCTAACGAAAAAGAACTCAATGAAATAGTCTCTAGAGTAAAAGACCTCGGAGACAAAGGAAAAAAAGTAACAGATGTAGACCTATACACAATCGCCGAAGTCGTAATGAACTCAATATCTAAAGAAGTCATAGACCTACAAGAACTAGCAGTTATGACAGGAAACCAAATGACACCCACAGCATCAATAAAAGCCAAAATCAAAGGAAAAGAAAAAAGAGCATCCGACATAGGCGTAGGACCTGTAGACGCAGCAATAAACGCAGCACAATCACTAATAGATGAATTCCCAGACATAAGCCTAAAAACATTCAAAGTCGAAGCAATCACAGGTGGATCCGACGCAATAGCAGAAATAATAATAGAAGTAGAAGACGACGAAGGAAGATCCGTAACAGCTAGATCTGAAAGCGAAGACATAGTAATGGCAAGCGTCGACGCATTAATCTCAGGCATGAACCAACTAATGATCAAAAGAAAAAAACAAAAATAAAAACTATACCCCCATAAAAAACGGGGGTTAGCTATATTATCCTAAAGCAGGCCTTAAGAACTCTTTCTCTTTAGAAGAAAGGTCACTTCACGGCGGTGTCCAAAACCTGAATTGAAAATGATTCCTTAAAAAGGGTGAAATCATTTTCCCCCTGAAGAGGAGGTGACTTACTGCTTTCTCAAACTCACACAAAGGTTAATTTTGATAGTTTTATGAGCAAACTAGAGCATTTGAAAATAGTTATTGAATCTGATTCTTCACGCTACCTCCCCAGTTAACTTAAATTCAAATCAGAAAGATAGGGATGGATATGAGGTCCTTACACTTATTCAGGAGGATGGAGGATGTCATTCTGTTACATCTCTAAGTTTAGTTAAGAGTAAGGATGCTCCGATAATTATTGTTAGAATTAGGGTTAGGTTGATACCTGGGGTTTCTCCAACATTTATGGTTATTTTTTCAGTGCCATATTCAATGATTTCATTTTCTGTCTTATATCCATCATTTTTTACGATAACTTCATGTTCTCCGGCTTCATCGAAACTAACCGTAGTTACTCCATCTGAGTCGGTGTATTTATTATTGCCATCTACAATTACTGTAGCGTTTTCAACCGGTTCTCCTTCGTGGGTAACTTTCAGTTCTATCTCCCTATCCACCACTTTATATCCTTGATCGGTTTCAATGGTTACGTCTAGATTTTTTTCTACATATGTGTAGTTGACTTCAGTCTCCATCCAGGAACTATAGTAATTACTGGTATTTTCTTCTTTTTCAGCCCATATATAAACAGTTCCAGATGAGTTATAGGTAAACACTACCTCTCCATTTTCGTCTGTTTCAAGAGTTTTATCTCCTGCCGTAACATTGACACCTTCGATAGGTTCATCATAAATGGTTACATTGTAAACCGCTTTTTCACCTACAGCTACCTCATCGGGGCCGTCTATCTTTAAATCTCCATAATCGCCTTTATATATATCTATAGCTCCAATTTTATCTTCATCAAGATTGATTTCTATTATTTCCAGCCCTGTTCCAGTTGGTGTAAAAGACAGCCAACCAACTTGACCTGAACTATTTTCATCATATTTAGTTGTTGAAGAAACATTGCATTCCTTAAAAGGGCCATTAAAATCGATTTTAAATTCATTTTGAAGTTGATCATCATCTTCGTCTGCCTGTTTTAACAATAGCTTCAATTCATGCGTGGAACCGAAAGGTAGTTCCATCGATAAATCACCATGTCCCTTATCTATTGTCTCATTAAGTATCGGACTGAAAACTTCTATATAAGGGTCTTCGGCCTTTAACAATGGTTCTTCAACAACCGTTGATTCATTGAAACCTGTTTCTTCACAACCAATTCTCCAAAAAATCTCTATAGGTTCAGATGGAGTGAAATTAAACGACATATCTCCATTTTCATCTAAACTAAATCCCTCTCTATCCATTGAAGAATTCCACTCATCAACAAAACTTTCGTTCAATCCATCTTCATCACTACTGATTAACCATAGATTTCCATTTTCAATTGGGGCTTCATTGAAATCCTTTACCGATACATTAATTTGGTATTCTCTGTCGATTCCTGAAGTAGCTATAGATATATCACTTTGTGCATTGATTGTGAACTCTATCTCTGGAGGATGTACATGGAACTTGGTTTCTGTAGTGTTATCATTCCAATTAATTGTTACATTATATTGGCCAGTTTCATTGAAAATAAATCCATTTTTCTCCTCAGGATTAATTGAAAACTCGCTATCATCTATCTCTTCCTCCGTTATGTTATAAAGCTCCATATCTCCCAATGTTATTGAGATCATTGCTTCATCAATTTCTTCGTCTAATGATATGTTTAGAGATTGGTATTTAATGCCAGCTGTTAATTCATCTGGCTCGATGTTATCAGAGTTGCTGGCAATCAATAAACCTTGTGCTGGAGCAATTGATACTATAATTAAGAAAATTAAAGCAGTTGTTAAAATTAAGTATTTTGTTTTTTTAAATCTAATTTCCATTCATTATCCCTCAATTTATCTTACTGAAATCGGTTTTGTTATCTGTTCTTGAGTTGTGTTTTGTGGTTATTTTAGGTTCTCTATATCAATAGTTTTTCATTTTACATTAAATCAAGGAAAAAGTTTCCATCCTTTAGATGGAAGAAGTATGTCAATTTAGTAGTTAACCTTATACTGATTAATTATATAAATCAAATATGAGTTTGTAAGGAGGGTTATAATCATATGAAAACTCTATTTAAACGGAGGTTGAAACTGGTTTTAGGACTGGTTTTATTGGTATCTCTTTTTTCACTTGCTTCAGTCTCTGCGGTATCTGCAGAAGAGGAATTTATAGACCCCCGGATACAGCCGGAAGACATAGTGAAAGGGGATAACGTGTCATTCACATCGCAAGTATGTACTCCGATAGAAATAGTTGAAGGCGATTTCAATGATCCAGAACATTTTGAAAACACTATCGATCAGATAGATCAGTTCGCGGTTTTGAGTTGGAATGAAGAACAATTAACTTATTTTGGTATTGATATGCGGAATGCAACTGTCGAAATACCTGAAAACGGTTTAGAAAACCTTGAAATCAATGATATTTATCTAATAACCGAGGGTGAAACAAACGAAACTGTTGAAGCTGAGTTAGTGGAAGCTGAATACAACCAAATAACCCTTTATGTTGACAGTGAAGATGAAAGATACGGCAGTTTTGAAGTCAACTTTGTCCCAGATCCATATCGTGGTTTTGTAGATGCTGAAAACCAAAGTGCAAATCTATGTTGTATCGAAATGAAATGGAATACAGGTGAAGAAGCAGTTAGTGGTGATTATCACTTCAGACTGTCCTCAATAATAGGATGTAGTTCAAATGCTTTCACTGTCGCTGACGGCCAATTAGATATCTCAGGTCCTGAAGAAGTTGTTGTTGGAGAGGAAGCTGAATACAGTGTTGTAGATCAAGAAGGTGAACCTGTTGAAAACGTGACAATTGAGGCAGATGGATATGAAGCCACTACTAACGAAGATGGCGAAGCTGTAATTGTTTTCGAAGAAACCGGTGTATTCAAGGTAGAGGCAGATAAAACAAATGAATTAATTTACTTAAGCGATGACATGTACACTCAAGTAACATCAGAAGTACCTGGATTCACATTCGTGATAGCGATAATAGCTATATTAGGTGCGGTTGGAGCTTTTGCATTGCTGAATAAAAAAACTGACTAAAACTGACTAAAAGAAGGGAGTTAAGGTAGGTTTTGTTGAGGGGGTTTTGGTTTACCTCCCTTCAAAACCACTTTATCTATTTTTATTTTTGTTTTTATTTTTTCCTTGCTAAGACTTTCACTATAGCTCGTTTTCCTTGTATCGTTTCTTCGATTTTCTCGATGTACTCTATAACGGTTAGTGGTTTTAGTAGTGATAGTAGTTGGCCTCTTTCATATCTTACTTCATCGGTTTCTGGACCGATATCGATTTCTATGTCCGCTTTAATGTGGCTTTCCCAAATCAAATAGCCGCCTTTTTTTAGGCCGTTGATTATTTTTTGGATTTGGTTTTCGTCTTTTATGTGAAAATAGCTAAGCGTTATTAAATCATATTTTTCAGACTCGATATCATATTTTAGAACGTCTGTGTGGATCCAGTTTACTTCAACTTTTTTTTCTCTAGCTCTTTTTTGTGCTATTTTTAATGCTTCGCTTGATAGGTCTATTGCGTCAACTTGATAGCCTTTTTCGGCTAGATAGATTGAGTTTCTTCCTGCTCCACATGCGATGTCAAGGGCGTTTCCTGTGGTAAGTTTTTCAATTTTTTTAGATAGGAATGGTGATGGGTCTTCTCTTCTATGTCGTCCTTTTTTATATCTTTCATTCCATTCCGATTCATCGAACTCTCTATCTTTATTCATATCTTTTTCCTCAATTCTGGTATTCTGGGATGTGGCTTCCTCCTATTTTTTTAAGACATTGTGAAGCCATTTGATTTCCTTGTTTTAAGCAGGTTTCGGGGTTTTTATTTTTAAGATATCCATCTATAAATCCAGCTGCAAAAGCGTCGCCAGCACCTGTTGCATCAACTACATCCACTTTATTTGCAGTTGCTTTATAATTTCCATCCTCTCTATATAACGCTGCTCCCTGACTACCCAGAGTTACGACTACGTTTTTAACTCCGGTTTTAAGTAGTTTATCTGCAGCTTTATCTATTTCATCTTCGACTAGGTATTTAAGTTCATTTTTGCTTAAAAACAGTATATCGATTTTATTGATTATTGGTTTTAGTTTTTTAAGGCCATACTGTCTGCAGAGTGGTCCAGGGTTGTAGCTATATCTGTTTTCTGTTTTTAAGATGTTTTTAGTCAATTTGAGTCCTTTTTCATCCAGAAATGAACTTATATGTATCAATTGGGGTTTTGATAGGTATTTAGGGTCGATTTTCTCTAGTTCTATATTCGAGCCAACCCCGCCATAGGTATATAAAGTTCGGTCTCCTTCTGAATCTACTATACTGATTGCTGTTCCCGTTCTACCTTTTTTCCTCTGAACCATGGTGCTATCTATTCCATTTTTCTCGAGGTGTTTTAGGACCAGTTCTGATTCAACGTCATTCCCAATAGCTCCTATGAAACCAAGTTCTAGGTTGGATTTTGATAGCCATGAAATAGTGTTGTATGCTGAACCTCCTGCTGATTCCTCAATACGGGTTATTGGTGATTCTCCACCTCTTTCTGCCAATTGTTTCGTGAATAAAAGGCGATCCAGGTTTAAGTTGCCGACCCCAACTACATCCATTAAATTCACCCTAAATCTGCAGCTTCTCCTCTAACCACTTTTCTATATCCAAGGTGTTCTGATACAATCTCATCAACTATATTTTCTTCCACTAACCGTATATCCGGTAAAGATGTATTCAATTTAACTAACAACTCTTTATATGGTTTTGGAGCTTTTTCAGGGTTTTTCTTTATTTCATTTATATTTGAAATCCATTTTCTCACCAGTTCTTCAGGTTCGTTAGATCTTAATATCGGTTCAATAAAAAGTATGTTTTCAGAGCCTATTGCAAACCTGGCGTGAGGTACTGCATATTTATTTCCATTAAAAACTATGCTTTTACCTCCGGCCTTCGATATCTCTCCAAGCATTTTGTAGTCAGTGATACTATCCCCCACCACAGATATATCTCTTAGTGGAGTGTTAAGGCTCTCTGAAATTTCTTTAACTGCTTCAAGTTTTTTAGCACCACCGACCACTTTAACCCTCTCTAAAGGATCCCCATACTCTGTTTTAGGTAGTTCTTTAAAGAAAAAATCATCAAGTTTTTTAACAAGTTTATCTTCATCTTCTATATTAACTATCTCTTCACCCATCTCTCTAATTCGTTTTTTAAGGCCTGGTGACAAAGATTCCTGTAAACCCTGAAAATCAATATCTGTACACCAAATATCTTCAGGTGGAACACCAATCCTCTCTCCAATAGTGTGGGCATGATACCTATAGCTAGTGGAGATTATATTAACAACCCATCCACCCTCTTTAAGGCTTCTAACAAGTTCTTTCGACCCATCAACCACCCTAGCTTTATCAGAAATCTCACATACATCTCCCTCATCTATTCCCTCAGCAACAAGAAACGGAGCTATAAGAGATAAAGTATCACCCGGCTCATAACCCTCTCTACCTTCAAGAGAGATAATATCATCAAACCTACTAATCTTCTCAAAAATCTTTTTACCATCATCAATCAAACCCATAACTTCAAATGCATTATCTTGTGGAGATAAAGGCCCCTCTAAATCAAAACAAACAATTTTAGACATATATCTATCCTCCATGAAACGATTAATTTATCTAATCCAAACCAACATCATTTTATCGCACAAAAGACAAAACGATATAGCCAATATAAACCATCTAACCTAGAGCTCTATTGAACTAAAAAAAATTTCTATCCATCATAAAAAGGTAAGATGTTTTTTAATAGGTTTTTAAAAAAATCTATCGTTGTTTTTTTATAAAAAAAGATAACCCTATTTCTCCAGTAATTTGACTGGAGAAAAATTACTTTATTAATTAATTATTTGTTTTGGAAAGGGGTTGGATGTCATTAACTAGTTTTTGAGTTATTTTTGTTTTGTTGTTTGTTTTTTGTGTTTAGATTTTTTGTTTTTTTGCTAGTAATTCGGCGTTTAGTATTGATGCACCTGCTGCGCCTCTTATTGTGTTGTGTCCTAGTATTGTCATCTGGATTTCATTTTCTCCTCGTATTCTTCCTGCGGTTACTGACATTCCATTTTGTTTGTTTCGGTCGAGTCTTGTTTGAGGTCTGTCGTCTTGTTCTGTAATGATTACGGGGTTTTTAGGTGCTGTTGGTAGGTCTAGTTTTTGTGGTTCTCCTTCAAATTTGGCCATTGTCTCTTTTATTTCATCAACGGTAGTTTTTTCTTCGGTTTCGATCCATAGGTTTTCTAGATGTCCGTCTAGTACAGGTACTCTGTTGCAGGTTGCGGTTACGTTGAAGTCTCTGTGTTTTATCTTTCCATCTTCGAGGTCGCCCAACATTTTCTGGATTTCTGTTTCGACTTTGTCTTCTTCTCCACCTATATATGGTATTACGTTGTCAACTATCGCCATCGATGGGACTCCTGTGTATCCTGCTCCACTTACTGCCTGAAGTGTAGCGACTCTCAAGTCGGTGATTCCGAATTCACGTGCGATTGGGGTTACTGGTAATGTTAATATTATTGATGAACAGTTTGGGTTTGTTATTATTGCGCCATCCCAATCTCTTTGTTCTCTCTGGATATCGATTAAATCGATGTGTTCTGGATTTACTTCTGGTATTAATAAGGGGACGTCTTCTGCCATTCGGTATGCTGATGCGTTGCTCGCTACTATGTATCCTTGTTCAGCAAACTGTGGTTCAACTTTTTTGGCTATGTCTGATGGAAGTGCACTGAAAACTATGTCTGCTTGGAACCCAGGTTTGGTTTCAACCACTTCTATATCTCTGACTGAGTTTGGCATATCTTCGTTTAATACCCAGTCAGCGGCCTTGCTGTATCTTTTTCCTGCACTTCTCTCGGAAGCTGCTAGTGCTGTTAAATTAAACCATGGGTGGTCGGAGAGTAAGGAAATGAATCTCTGACCTACCATTCCAGTTGCACCGATGACTCCGACGTCTATATTCATTTTAATTTCTCCGTTTTTTAGACAGGTCCGACTGGACACTCGGTTTCACAGTTTCCACATTCAACACATTTTGAACTATCAACTTTTGCGACTTCTTCTACAGTTACTGCATCTACAGGACATACACTCTCACACGCCCCACAGGAAATACATTCTTCTAAGTCAACTATTGCTGGCATTACAAAAAACCTCCATTAATTTTCGTGATAATTAGATGTTTTTTAGATATATAAAAACTTTCCATTTAAAGGATAGAAAACTACATTAACCACAAATAAACAAAATAGCTACAACAACCTAAACCTTTTAGGTTATTTATTGATTGACATCCTTCATTACCTAAAGAGGGGAAGAAACTTACAACCCTCTCAAACTCTCACAACTGTTAATTTTCTTCTTTATATTCTTTCTTAACGACCTCTATAATTTTTTCAGCAGTTTTTTCTCCAACCCCATCAACTTCCATCAACTCTTCTTTACTTGCAGTGAAAATATTTTTAACAGAACCTAAATCTATTAAAAGGGTTTCAGCAGTTTTAGGACCCACCATA
This sequence comes from Methanonatronarchaeum sp. AMET-Sl, assembly GCF_029854155.1. Taxonomy (NCBI): domain Archaea; kingdom Methanobacteriati; phylum Methanobacteriota; class Methanonatronarchaeia; order Methanonatronarchaeales; family Methanonatronarchaeaceae; genus Methanonatronarchaeum; species Methanonatronarchaeum sp. AMET-Sl. Next base: position 1,465,220 of record NZ_CP122958.1, read on the forward strand.
GGTATTGATGAAGCAACATACCTCTGTATTTCACCCATAGATTTTGTAGGTTTACTAGAGTGGGGGTTAGGTGTTTTTGAACTACCAATTTGCTCCCTTTTTGCAATTAATTTAATATATTCCGCTGTTTCAAAACTGTCTTCTGTCCTAATTATTGGGATTCCATAATCGATAGATATCGAGGATATCGCACCTCTAATTGAGTTTATATGTATATCTCGTCCAGCTCTAGTGTCCAACCCTTCAATCACCAAAACTGGACATTCGAAGTTATCACGTAACTCAGATAATTGATCAAAAAGACCTCTATCCCGGTCAACCATCGAAGAAACAAAATCCATTGTTGATTTACGTTCAACACAAGCCCTATCTGACAGCACATAATCTCCGATATCCAGTTTATCAACAACAACCTCAACATCAGACTCTTTTAAGGCTCTAAACACATCACAACGTCTCTCCCTATAATCAACTACAACAGTTGGAAAATCCATCAAAAACCCCCTCTACACCCAAAAACAACTATAACCTCCATAAACCACAATATATCCATTATAAACCAAACTCAACCTCATTCTATCGATTTACATCCATGGTCTCTAATATCAAATATTTTTTTTAGACATACAGTAACAACCTACCCCGCCTGAATGCCCGGGGCTTTCCCCTCGCACTTCCCTAACGCCACCTTACCACCTTAAAATATGGGGGAGGTATTTAGCCCTAACCTAAGATAATTTCTATGTTAACCGTCTTATATTTATTATACATCAAAGTTAATTACTGTATCCATTAAGGAAGAACTAAAAAAAATAATTAATTTGTAAAAATGGGTTAAAGGGGTGTAGTTATTTGAAAATCCTAGCACCGGTCAGGTATCCTATCATCGATCAGAGTAGGAGAACTTTAATTAAAGCAAAAGAAATTGCTGAGGAAAATGATGCTGAACTTATTATACTCTATGTAAATTTATTTCAAGAAGGAGATGACATAAAAAAAATTGAGCTTCGACGAGAAGTTGACAGAATTATAGATGGATACACTGCTCAATATATTGTTAAAGAAGGATTCCTTGTTGAAGAGGTTATTCTTGAAGAAATAGTAAGGCAAAACCCCGATTTAGTTGTTCTTGGTAAAAACCAAGAGTCAAAATGGAAGAGACTACTTAAAAGTTTGATGAAAAAACGGGATATGAACAGATACTTCCTAAACGTTGAAAAATATATAAAAGAAAAAGCAGATACAGAAATCATAGTAGTAGATTGAAATAAATCAAGAATAGTCATTACAACATAAAAATTTAAATACATAATAATCCCCTTTTTTATTTAAAGGATGGAAAAACCATATTGATTGAAAACACTGAATATCTCTGGAGTCAGATATCTGAAGCAGCTTATGCATTCGGTCCCCGACTTATAACAGCTATAGTTGTAGTTTTAATTGGGTATATACTTGCTAAATGGTTGGTTAAACATTTCACAAGACCTATAGCTATATGGCTCAAACGACCAGCACTTGTAAAACCAGCACTTACGGCAATAAAATACTTAATTATAGTAATATTCATATTAATTGGCTTAAGGATCGTTGGAATAGAACTAACCAATATATTGTTAAGTGCAACAATCATGTCCGTTATAGTCGGTGTGGTAGTTGCTCCAATTGCTGCAAACTTTATTTCAGGCGCTTTTTTATTATCTGACCGTCCCTATGATGTTGGTGATCTAATACACATTCCAAATTTAGATCGAACCGGGTTCGTAAAAGAGATAACGATGTCCTATACACGGATATTGACTCTAGAAGACACCTCTCTAGTAGTGCCTAATAGAAGAATGAGGGACAGAGATGTTGAAAACTTCACACAAGGAGATTTAAGAATAAAAAGAACTTTCGATTTCGAAATAAGTTACGACAGCGACCTTGATAAAGCAAGAGAAGTTACTAAAAAAGCTGCAGGCGAAGTTGAGGGCGTAATAACAAAACAAAAACGAGTAACATTAATGTCAACATATTACCCAATAACACCTCAAACAAGGGTTAAAGAATTCGGAGATAACGGAATCAAACTCCAAACAGTATATTGGTTAGAAACACCCTACTACCTCAAAAGGATGAACTCCAAAGTAGCATACAACATATATAAAAAACTAATGGAAAACGATATAGAGATACCATACCCACACCGACAGATAATAATGAATGAAGACAAAACCAGAGAAAAATAAGACCTAAACAACAAAAAAACAAAATAAAAAAATTAAAACCAAATACAAAAAATTAAAAACGATTACGAAACTTCATATAGGAAGTTTTAGCGTTCCTCGATATGTGGTTCAATGATTATCCTGTTTCTGTTTTTATCCACATAGATATCTGCAGTGCAGATAGATAGGTCCAACCCAAGGTTCCTACCAATCTCTCTGGGAACGGTAAGTTTTAGGTATTTTTTTCCATTACTTTCATACTGTGAGAACTTACGTTTACCTATAAAAACGGGTGAACCAATCATACTACCCAGTATTTAGACTAAAGCAAATAAAGTTATCCACTATATTTTCCCAAAATACCTTCAGCTCGGAATTGCTCCTTTAATTAAATAGGATAAGCCTGTTAAGAAAAACGCTGCAGCTACCCAGTAATACAGTAAAGTGGGGTACAAAATAACTAGGATTCCTGCTGCGAAGAGAACTATACCCATAAATATATTCACTACCCGGTTTGTTTTAGGAATTTTGCTTTGAGTTTCATCCATAATATCAACCACTCCAACTAGACTAAATGGACCATAATGGAGTTTTTTATCTACAATAACTGTACGTAACTCGTTTCCAAATATATTCCAGAAATTTTTAAAGAATATTATGTTTAACAGTATTAAAGCAATTATTACAACTGCAGTATACGTAATGGGGTCCCAATAATCTTCAAAATGTGTTAATAATAACCCTAATTCGTCAAAAAACAATCCAAGACCTGTACCATAAAGTAATGCCGCCAACCTATGTATCTTCTTATCTTTGTAGATAATAGCAATCCATCCAGCTATTATCATAAATATAACGCCGTAATAGAAGTGATGAATCATATAGTATTCAAATGGAAAAAAATCCCTACCAGTAGCTATATCTCCCAAATAAAAGACGTAAAGTCTAGCAACTATAAAGGAGATTAAAAAAGAGATAAATATCAATAAAGGCGCTTCTTTATATGTAGTACTATATTCCTCTTCATGTTCTTTAGATTTCATTATTCACACAAAAAATGAATAAACAAATGAGCATAAGGTTTATCTTAAATAACTATATAAATACTTGCTTTACATTAGTTTTTATTTTTTTAATTCAAGGTTTTTTGTTATAGGTCGATTGTCCTTAATCTCTGTGCATTTATGGCTACGATTACTGTGCTTGCAGACATCAATATAGCGCCTATAGCTGGTGATAACAGAATTCCAATCGGTGCTAATACTCCAGCAGCTAATGGTAATGCAAAGACGTTGTATCCTGCTGCATAAACTAAGTTCTCCTTCATTTTACGATAGCTTTTTTTACTTAAATTTAAAACACGGATTACGTCATAAGGGTTGTTTTCAACCAACACGATGTCTGCTGACTCAATTGCTATATCTGTACCACTCCCGATAGCTATTCCAACATCAGCTCTAGTTAGTGCGGGGGCGTCGTTAACTCCGTCTCCAACCATAGCAACTAATTTACCTTTGTTTTGAAGTTCAATGATTTTTTTATCTTTGTCTTCTGGAAGTACTTCGGCAAAATATTTTTTTATTCCAAGTTCATTTGAAACATATTTAGCAACCTTTTCCGAATCTCCTGTCAATAGAGCTATATCTATATCCATTATTTTTAATGCTTCAACGGTGTCTTTGCTTTCGTCTCTAATTTTATCTGCAAGTGAGACAGCAGCCAAAACTTCTTTATCTTGAATTAAATAAACGACTGTATGTCCATTTAAACCAGCTTTTTCACTAAAAGTAGTGATTTCTTGAGTTGGTTTAACGCTCAGTTCTTTTAATAGGTTTTCACCCCCTACATGCACCTCTTCATTTTCATAGGTGGCTTTGACACCTTTGCCTTTAATTGCTTTAAAGTTTTCAACACTTGGTGTTTCTATATTTCTTTCTTTAGCTGTTTTTGTTATTGCTTTAGCTATCATATGCTCTGAATCTGATTCAACAGCGGCCATCATCCTTAAAGCTTCTTCCTCACCTATTTTAGGTGATGTTTTTATTTCAATAACTCTCTGCTCTCCAACAGTTAATGTTCCTGTTTTATCAAAAACTACTATATCTACATCTCTAGCTATTTCTGATGCAATTCTATCCCTTATCAAAATCCCGTTTTTAGCAGCTATTGTTGTGTTTATAGCTACAACAAGAGGAATTGCTAGGCCTAATGCATGTGGACATGCTATTACCAAAACCGTTACAACCCGTTCAACAACATCAATCCCAAATCCAATTGAAATCGTCCATGCGATACCGGTTATTATAGCCATAAAGACTGCTGCGTAGAACAACCAGCCAGCAGCTCTATCAGCTAAAACCTGTGTTTTAGATTTAGTTTTCCGTGCATCTTCCACCAAACGCATGATTCCGGCGAGAGTGGTTTTATCTCCAGTGGCGTTTACTCTAACTCTTAAACTACCATCTCCGTTTAACGTACCACCAACCACCTTGTCGCCAGGTTCTTTTCTAACAGGGTTTGATTCCCCTGTTATCATCGATTGATCAACTTTAGTACTTCCTTTTTCAACAACACCATCAACTGGTATGTTCTGGCCTGGCCTCACTAAGACTAAGTCATCTTCCTTAATTTTATCTAATTCAACTAGTTCTGTATCTCCAGAGCTTGTTATTACCTCGGCTTTTTCCGGCATTAAATCAGCAAGTTCATCTAAAGCCCCTGATGCACGTCTAACGCTACGCATCTCAATCCAATGGCCTAATAAAAAAATCACGATTAGGGTAACAAGTTCCCAATACAAGGTCATTCCAATATCGAAGATTGAAGCGAAAATACTGTATGTGAATGCAACCATTATCGCCAGTGAAATCAACATCATCATTCCTGGTTCCCTGTTGCGAGCCTCGACAACCCCCATTTTGAGGAAGGGGATTCCACCAACTATGAAAACGGTTGTGCCGAAAAAAATAGGTATATATTCACTGCCAAGAAAGATCGGTGGTGCATAGTTGAACCAGTCTTGGATTGTTGGGCTGTAAATCAAAACGGGTATGCTTAGGAAAAATGATATTAAAAATCTTTTTTTGAAAAGTTCTTCATGTCCGGAGTGGTTAATCTGAGTTTTATTTTTTTCATGTTTTTCTTTATTGCCGCATATTCTGCAGCAACTGCATTCCTCATTTTTTTGTGACATTTCAAAGCCTAAATATTTTATTTAAGTCAAGCAAATATTCTTTGTTTTTAATTATCTTTGTTTTTCTGGTTTATTAGTTTGGCAAAAAGATAAGGTTGGTTAAGGATAATTTGAAGTTGTTTTGGTTCTGAATATTGGTGAGTAACTATGAAGTTGTTTATACCTGGTCCGGTTGAAGTTCGAGATGATCTTCTTGAAGTTATGTCGGATCCTATGATTGGTCATAGAAGTCCTGAGTTTTCTGAGCTATATGATGAAGTTGTTAATGGGTTGCAGAGGGTTATTCAGACTGATAATGATGTTTTTATCTCCACTTCGTCTGCTACGGGACTTCTAGAGGCTGCTGTTAGAAACACTGTTGACAAGAAATGTCTTAATCTATCTAACGGTGCCTTTGGGGATCGTTGGCATGAGATCACTGAGCGGAACGGTAAAGAATGTAGGAAACTTGAGTTTGAGTGGGGTAAGCCTATAGATCCTGAAGTCGTTGAAGAAGCTTTTGATGAAGAGTTTTATGATGTTGTGACTGTTGTGCATAATGAGTCTTCAACTGGGTTAATGAATCCTGTTGAAGAGATTTCAGAGGTTATTCCAGATGAGACTTTATTGCTTGTTGACACAGTCAGTTCTATGGGTGGTGTTGACTTCCCAGTAGATGATTATGATGTAGATATCTGTGTTTTTGGTACACAGAAATGTATGGGTTTGCCGCCAGGCCTTGCTTTCTGCTCTGTCAGTGAAGATGCTATTGAAAGGTCGATTGATGTTGGGGATAAGGGATATTATTTCAGTTTCGATATTTTCAGGAAATATAATGAGAGACGTCAGACTCCTACAACTCCAAATATATCGCTTTTGTATGCATTGAAAAAACAACTTAGTTATATACTTGAAGGGGAGGGGCTTAAATCACGTTGGAAAAGACATTCTGTTATGGCTGAAACAACTCGAAGTTGGGCTAGAGAACATTTCGATGTCTTTCCTGAATCGGGGTATGAGTCTGAGAGCCTAACAGCGGTTGAAAACACTAGGGATATAGATGTTTCTAAAATGATTTCAAGATTAAAGGCTAAGGGCTACGTTATCAGCAATGGATATGGTGATTTGAAAGAGAAAACTTTTAGAATCGGCCATCTCGCAGATCGAGAGCCCAGAGAAATTAATGAACTTCTCAACCTTATTGATGAGATACTTAATTTATAAGGTATATTTGTAACGATTTATCTGGGTTTAGTTATAGACGGCTGTTGTTTGTTTCAGGTGTTTATTATGGGTGTTGGCGGTAAAATTAAGGTTGGAGTTGCGGACACAACGTTCGCTAGATACGATATGGCTTCTGACGCTATTGATGAGATTGAAAAGAGAGCTTCCGTTGAGGTTCTGAGGTACACAGTTCCTGGAGTTAAGGATTTACCGGTAGCTGCTAAGAAACTTATAGAGGAGCGTGGAGCCGATCTAGTTCTAGCGTTTGGGATGCCTGGTCCGGAAGATATCGATAAGATGTGTGCAGATCAAGCTTCTAATGGGTTGATTCAAGCCCAGTTGATGACTAACACCCATGTTTTAGAGGTTTTTGTCCACATGGATGAACTTGATAGTGATAAAGAACTTGCTGATCTTGCGGAGAAACGTGCAAGAGAACACGGTAGAAATGCAGTAAAGTTATTACTTAAACCCGAACATTTAACAAGAGAAGCAGGTATGGGTGAAAGAGAAGGGGGGCCTGATGTAGGTCCATTGTTTAGGTGATATTTATGTCTGTAAAACTTGGTTTCGTTATATCTGAATTTAATTACGATGTTACGGAGAGCATGCGGGAACTTGCAGAGAGGCACGCTGATTTCTTAGGTGCTGAAGTCGTTGAAGAGGTTTTTGTGCCAGGTGTTTTTGACATGCCTTTGGCTATTAAGAACCTATTGGAAACGGATAAAATCGATGCTGTAGTCACATTGGGTTGTGTAATTGAAGGGCAGACCGATCACGACCAGGTTGTTGCTTCTCAGACCTCGAGAAAGATTACGGATTTATCTCTTGATTATGATAAACCGGTTTCGTTAGGAATAAGTGGTCCTGGTCAAACAAGGCATGAGGCACAGCAAAGGGTTGATTATGCGAAAAGAGCTGTTGAGTCAGCTGTAAAGATGGCTGAGAAAGACCTATGAGCCGAAAAATTTCACGCAGGGTTCAGAGGATTGAATCCTCTGCGACTCTCAAGATGGCGGATCTTGCTAAAAAGCTTCGTAGAAAAGGAGAGGACGTTATTTCCCTAGGTGTGGGTGAACCTGACTTTGACACTCCATATAACATAAAAGAGTGTTCTAAACAAGCTTTGGACGATGGTTTTGTTCATTATACTGATTCAAAAGGTATTCCAGAGTTAAGGGAGCTTTTGTCTGAAAAACTCAGTCGAGATAACGGTATTAAGAAAAAACCTAGTGAGATTATCTTAACTCCAGGAGCTAAGTTTGCTATATTCCTTGCCTGCCAGACATTGCTTGAAGATGGGGATAAAGCTTTGTTGTTTGACCCTTCATGGGTTTCATACAAAGAAAGCGTAAAGATGACTGGTGCCGAGGTAGAATGGTGTTCAATGAATGAGGATCTCCGGCCATCAGTTGAGGAGTATAAAGATATTCTTGAGTCAGAAAACATCTCTATTGTTGTTTTAAACAGTCCCTGTAATCCAACGGGCCAGGTTTATAGTGAAGAAGAAGTTCGTGAATTAGTTGAAATTGCTTTAGATAATGATGCAACGGTTCTTTCAGATGAGATTTATGAAAAGATTGTTTACAACCGTGATCACTATAGTCCTGCATCTGATTATCAGGATGTAGTGACAATTAATGGTTTTTCTAAAACCTATTCCATGACTGGATGGCGTTTAGGCTATATTGTTGCTGATGAAGACCTCATTAACCAGTTTATAAAGATACAGCAACATTCTGTTAGTTGTCCAACCTCATTTGCTCAAAAAGGTGCTTTATGTGCTCTTAATGACCCTGTGTCTGATGAAGTAGTTAGTGAGATGGTTGAGCGTTTTAGAGATCGTAGAGATCTGCTTGTGGAGGGATTGAACTCTTTCAGTGAGGTTGAGTGTGTTACGCCTGAAGGTGCGTTTTATGCATTTCCCGATGTTGGAAGGGATTCAGATATGGTTGCTGAAAGATTGCTCAGAGAGTGTCATGTAGTTGTTACTCCTGGCTCTGCTTTTGGAGAAGATTCTAGAAACAATATCCGTATTTCTTATGCGAGGTCTGAAGAACGGATAAAGGAAGCTTTGGAGCGAATGGAAGAAATATTTGATTAAACATTTAAGAAAACTATGGGTCTTAGGAATTGATTCAGATGAATAACTATTTTAGTTAAGTTTAGTTAAGTTATTTTCATAGGTTCTATTTTTTATTCCTGAGACCTTTTAAAAAAAACGTTTTTTAGTTTTTTAGAAATTTAAAAAGAGGTTGAGAGGTTTCTTTTATGGGTTAGTTTTCTTTTAGGGATAGCTATTATCTTTCACTGTAGAAGTGTTTGGGGGGTTGTTTGTTTAGGAGGTTTTTGGTTAACGGAGGTAGTTAGTCCTTTTTTTGTTTCTTGGGTGTTACTTGAACGTCTTCTGGGTTGAAAGATTTCCATTTTGCGGTGTATCCTAGTTTTTCTAGTGATGATTCTGTTAAGTTATGTTTTTTTAGTATTTTTTTGACTTTTGGTAGTTTTTTGTCTGAGAGTTTGTTTATTTCTGTTTTTATTTCTTTTATTTTGTTGGGTGGGATGTATTTGTTTTCGCATACTGCTCCTTGATGTTTTTTTAGTTTCTTTTTGATTGTTTCTGGGGGTACGTTTTTTTCGTTAGCTTTCTTTTTTATGTCTGTTATTTCTTTTTTCTCTGTGATGTCTGTTACATCTATTTTCTTTATCTGTTGGTTAACTGCTTCTTCTTCAAGTTTTTCCATTCTTTTTATTATTTTTTTAAGTGGGATTCTTTTTTTATAGAAAAAAACTTCTTCTGCCTGATTGAAATCTTGTTTAGTGCATTTTAGGTTTTTGTTTACGGCTAGAATTACTGGTTTATCTGCTTCCATGTTTTTGACTTTCTTAATCTTCTTTTCTATGTATTCGGGAGTCCAGAAACCAACAACCTCTAGGTAGAATGATTTGTTGTATTTTTCGAAACTGAAGTCAGGTATCATTACGCTGTTTCCTGACTTTATTATTGTTGGTTCTCTTTTAATTTGCCAACCGGTTTTTATTTTCTCTAGCCTGTTTGCAAGGTCTCTCTCAACCTCACTGTCGAAACTTTGTTCTTTATCTGTCTTCATGTATGGGAAGTAGTCTTGTTTTGAGTCATCAAGATGGAAATTGTATATTCTTGGTTCGCCTCTATCTTTTTTCTCTATTTTGGCAGATACTTTCCAATTACTGGATTTCATTATGTATGGTAGGAGTCTTGCAAGCTGGTTTCCATATTTACGGGTTTTTTTAAATAAAGAGCCAGGGCCTGTAACCTTTATGTCTAGATTGGGGTTAACGGTGTACATCAAACCGAGGTATTTAAGAATTCCAAATATCTGTCTATAGTTATCTGTTACATTGAATTTAATTTCTAATGCATCGAAAAGTAATGTTTGTGTGGCTGATAGGTTGTATTGTTTAATTAGGTTTGTTGGGTTTCTATTTACGTTTGTTTTTAGGATTTCGTTTTCTTTTCTGTCTGCCCAAAACCATTCTTCTACTTCCAATGGATCTATGTTGTATTCTCTAGCTGTTTCTCTGATTAATCGATCTCTTTCTTTTTTGTCCGTTACATATCCCTTGCTGTATAAATTGCTTCTTATCTCTTGGGGTGGTGTTTTTGCTTTGTTTTCGAAACTGCATCTTCTTTCTATTAATGCGTGAAGTGCTCTTAAGAACTTGAAGTCTTGGTGTGTTTCATGTGATTTAACGGCTTCTTCTATTTCTCCTCTCGACCTACCAGTTTTGAATTCATTGATTACTGTCCTGGCTTCTTCTATATGTTTTCTGGGTTCTCGGTATCGAGGTTTTATCTCTGTTCCTTTTTTCTTGGTTTCTAGTAGTTTTTTAGTTAGGATTGTTAACACATCCTTATTCTCGTTTTCTTCTACTTGAGGTGCGTAGTTCGGTTGTGTTTTTGGTGACTACTTCGTATAGGACTGTGTCATTTCCGGAGGGCCTTAATAACCTACCTAATCTTTGTCTATATTCCCTTTTGCTTCCGGTTCCACTGAGTATTATACCTATGTTTGCGTCTGGGACATCTACTCCTTCATCAAGTACCTTTGAACTTACAATCGCTGGATAGGTGTCGTCTTTAAATTTATGTAAAATCGATTCTCTTTCTTTTTTATTTGTTTCATGTGTGATGGCGGGGATTAAAAACCGTTTAGATATTCGGTATACCATGTCATTGTAACGTGTAAATATGATTATTCTGTCTTCTTGGTGTTTTTTAAGTAGGTTGGCAAGTTCCTGGATTTTGGCTTCAGAGCTATATGCGATCTTCCTAGCTCTGTTTTTTGCTCTAACGGCTCTCCAAGCTTCTGGGTCATTTCCACTACGCATTACAACTTTCTTAAAATCTCCTGGCCCATTCATCTGTATATTTCTTGACCTTAGGTAATTTCTGAATATAGATGTATACTCTTCGTATCTCTTCGATTCTTTTTCGGTTAACTCAACTCCTATAACTTCTGTTCTATAGTCTGAGAGGTATTGGCCGGTGAGTTCGTCAGTGTCAACTTCGTATACTTTGCCGCCGAGAAGGTTTGACAGTTCATGGTGTAGGTCGTCTTCTCTTTCGTATGTTGCTGTCAACCCCATTCTATGTGGTGAGGCAAAGAACTCAGCAATGTGTCTATATCCCTCTGAAGGCAGGTGGTGTACTTCATCGAACAGAATCATCTTAAATTTATTACCGAGTTTTTCAGCATGTATGTATGCTGAGTCATATGTTGAAACTGTTATTGGCTTTAGTTTTTTCTTTCGACCTGTATACTCACCTGCAGGTAGATTTTGCTCCTTTAATACATCTATCCATTGATCTACCAAATCGAGTGTAGGTACCACTATAAAAGATGGTGAGTTTATTTTAGATATGGCGCCAATACCAACGTATGTTTTTCCAGAGCCTGTTGGGAGAACTATAACTCCTCTAGTGAACTTCATCCACTGGGAGATTGCTTCTTTTTGATATGGTCTTAACTCTACATCGAATTTAAAATCTGACATAGGTATTGTGTCTAAAACACGGTCTTCATACTGGATTTCTGATTTTTCTAGGTAATCTTTGATATCTCGATATCTATAGGCCATTGCACGTAGGTTGTCGGTTCTCTCATCCCACTTAGTGTATGGGAGGTTGTATTCTCCTTCAATAGCTATTGTTCCTTTATCATACTTTAAAAGCATTTTTTATCAAATCTGGATTTATTCATATATTTAGAACAATGGTTTAGTTTTTGTTTTGTTCCTTCAGTTTGAATGATTTGTATATTCCAACCGCTCCAGACATCATGACGTCACCTATTGGGTGGGCATATTCAATGTTTATTGTGTTGGGCATTACGTCTCTTCTTGGACCAGTAACAATTATTTTTTCAGGCTCTATAGATTCGGAGACATATGCTCCATGGCCTCCATCTCCAAAAACTTCGTCATCGGTTATTTCTCCATGGATCAATTTATCAATCAACTCTGTTATCCTGTCATCATCTAGCATTCTGGTATGGTGTTCAAACAAACCAACCAATTTATTTTCTTTAATTGAAGCCGCCATGAAATGGCCGTTTCCAGCGTCAACAACAATTTCATCTCCACCTTGATAACACCCGATTATTGCAGCTATTTTAGAGTCTAATGCGATAGATTCATAACTTGATAACTGGCTTAATGCACTGTCGATTCTGCTGAACCTACCTGTTTTTTCTTTAAAAACAAGGTCTTTTAGCAGGCCTTTTTCTTGAATAACCTCTTTGAAATAACTGAATCTATATCTCCTGTCAGATATTCCTTCAGGCGCAACTCCATGGTCTTGCACGCCTATACCTATCTTTTCTGGCTGTTTGATTTCTATTGAATCTAAAAAACCATGTATTTCATCTAACAAAAGGTCTCCCATCTCAACCTTTGTATACCCATTATAATCTTGAACTTCCTCTTTATCGATTATTTTAATACCCATATCTCTAACAAAATCTAGGTTGTCTGAAAGGGTTCGAGCCGCCTCTTCAACCATAACAACATCATTTGACCTAACATGGTTCTTTATAACCTTAGAAACAGGGCCTCCACCCATCGTGTTGCCAGTGCATAGAAGGTCTCCTTCAACCTGTCTTATTTTATCTGCAACTATCCTTGTAGGAGATGGTAAAACCATTTTAACAACATTTTCATCAAGCTTATCAGTTAATAAAACGTCCTGTGTTCCCTTTCCTACATCAATTGCTAATGTCAATGGCCCTAACCCATCATGATTAGAAAACAAAAAAACACCTCAAGATACTAATTGGTTCTTTAATTACAAATCTTTATTCAAAAAAAATATCTAAAAACTGTAGAACTATCTTTATTTCTTTGTGTCTAAAAGAGTTACACGCTCTAAAACCAATAGAGGTATTTTATCACTACCGATTGCTCTTAACTCTTCTTCTGAGATATTGTATATCTCCTTGATTTTATTTATCTTCTCTTTTTTATATTCAAGTAATGAGTTATCGATATTTAAATCAAGTTTTTGCTTGAGAGATTCCCAATCAATGTCTCCAATTCCTACAAAACCTACTTTCTGTTTACCTTCTCCAACACCTGCTTTTTCTATAGCTTTATCTATCTGTCTTTCACCAACTATGTAGAGAAGCATCTCCATACTTAATGACTTTGAAATCGGCTCGTTGTGCCAGGACCTAATTGCTTTCTCCGCAGCGTGTTTAAGGTGTTTTTCACCGGCTATAATATCTGCGTTAACAGCTTGAATAGCTCCATCACCTCCACAACTATTCAATGATTTTAGAAAAACATCTAAATCTTCTATATATAATCGACCGGCCTTAACTTCTACTTCAATTTTATCAACACTGATCAATTGATTACTGTCCTTTCTTTCTAGAACCATTTCTATCAAGCTCCCTACGAATCTTATCAACTGTTTTCGGGCCCACGCCATCTATCTCTTCAATCTCTGTTTTTTCGTCAATCAAGGTATGTAGGTCTGATTTAGTTCTATATCCATTTCTATAGAGCTCTCGAGCTCTGACTCTACCGATACCTGGGATGCTAACAAGGTCTGATAACTCTCTCTTCACTCCGTACTGCATTCTTCTCTCAAGATCTCTAAGCTTATCTATATAGAGGGATAATGACATTTTCGATAACTCAGCAGCAGAATGTAACAACCATTCAGCTGTTCCAGCTTTACGCCGTATGTCTCCAGAACTCACTCCATATCTATCACAGATCTCATCGTCATCTATTTCCTCAACCCAGTCCTTTAAAAGCATTGAGGTCTTAACTTCACTCAAGAACCAATCATCCATCTCCCCTCTCTCCCTGAGTCGGGGATTTTCTTTAAGAAAAGACTCAACATGTGAATAATCATTCTTTCTCATATACAAAGTATCCATATCTGGGGTTTCACATACCATGTGAAGAAACTCAATGTCATCCTTCATTTCACGGCCTGAAAGTCGTTCTAAAATCCTGGAAGCACTTAAAGGATCTATATACAACTCGGAAACCCGTTTACCTATCGCAGTAGAATCTAACTCTTGGTTATCGCTAAAACCAAAACCACTGGCCTCAATAAATCCTTCAGACTCAAGAAAACCAAGAACCCTCTTAACCAATAACTCAATATCTTCAGAACGGTTCTGTATTGAGAAAAACGTACGTCCAATGAAATCCATCAACTCATTATAACTACCAGCAAAACCCGAAGCTATTGTAGATAACACATGTGACCTTAAAGCAGGTTCAGAAGCAAGTTTTGAAGAAATATCTTCACTATCACCTACAATATATCGATCAATAAGCTGGTCTCTCTCAACCTGGTTTTTAGCTATCAATACAGCCTCACCATATGGATCCATTCCAGGTCTACCAGCACGGCCAAACATCTGTTTAACATCAAGAACAGGTATAGGCTTCATACCATAATTAGGGTCATACCTCTTGTAATCCCTAACAACAACACGCCTCGCAGGTAAATTAACCCCCCAAGCCAACGTTGGAGTGGAACAAATAACCTTTAAATCACCATTTGAAAAAAGACTCTCTATACGCCTTAAATGCTTATTTCTCAATCCAGCGTGATGAAAACAAACACCCCTCTCAACATAACGAGCAAGCCGTTCCTCCTCATCAGTAACCCCCTCAATATCTCTAATTTCATCGGCAAGACCCATCAAACGATCTTCTTCCTGTGGAGATAGAAGATCGTCAAGAGAACCAACAACACGTCCAGCAGCCCCCCGAGAATTACGTCTCGAAGAAGTGAAAACAAGAGCCTGACCACCCTCAAGAACAGCATCCCTCACAACAGAAGTTGCAACATCATCTTCATCTGACCCAACCTCCTTCTCACCATCAAAAGGAAAATCAATTACATCATCAAAAACAACCCCTTCCTTAAGTTCAATCGGCCTCCAATCACTCTTAACCAACCCCGCATCAAGCCAACTAGCAATCTCCCCAGCATTACTGATAGTTGCACTTAATGCAATAACCTGAGCCCCAGGATTCATCATCATTAGTTTAGCAAGAGTAACCTCAAGAGTAGGCCCCCTCCGATCGGAATCAACAAGATGAATCTCATCAGAAACAATAACATCAATCTCACTAATCCAATCTGTACCCAACCTTAACATCGAGTCAGCCTTCTCACTTGTAGTAACAACAACATCGCGATCCCTTAAATAATCAGCACTACGGTCATAATCACCAGTAGCAACCCCAACACTAAACCCAAACCTCTCATACTCCTTAAACAACTCATATTTCTCATAAGCAAGAGCTTTAAGAGGAACAATATAAAGAGCCCGCCCCCCAGAAAAAATCGAGTTTAAAATAGCCAACTCAGAAATCAAAGTCTTACCACTCGCAGTAGGAACAGCCAAAACCAAATTACAGCCATCCAAAACACCAGACCTAACACCATCAACCTGCGGAGGATACAACTCCTCAATACCTCTCTCCCTAATTATCTCCAAACCTTCCTCAGGTAAACCAAAATCCAATAAATCATCAACATTCATAACAACAAAACCCAACCACAAACTAAAAAACCAAAATTATAAACGAAGAAATACACCGCTAAAAACATATTATCAAATAGACTATTCAATCTTACCCAACAAAATGCCTCAACAAACAACAAACACAATAAATATTAAGTTAAACACAAACCATAACTAAAGAAGTCCTCTACCAAAAAATATCTAAAAAACGCGGGGGTTGCCGAGCATGGCCAAAGGCGCAGGACTTAGGATCCTGTCCCGTAGGGGTTCGCGAGTTCGAATCTCGCCCCCCGCACTAACTCATATTCAATCTAACAAACTTCTATTAACAATAGTTGTTCTAAACCTAAGTTTAAGTATAACCTTTTTTTAAGTGAATTTGAACAACGTTAAGTCGTTTTCCCTAACTCAATACTTTTTATACAACTCAAATAATGTATAATATCTACCTATTCAAAAAAAGAAAAAATTAATTACCAATCATGAAACGTTTTATATTTTTTGGATTATATTTAGGTTTTTTCAGTTAGGAAGGATTATATACTTATAGTTTCAAAACTCTCATTTAGGAGGATTGGTGTATCCCTTTGTTTCGATTTAGATGCACGTTACTTGCTTGACTTTAGTTTAAGGAGTCCATCTATATGGTTATGTGTTTGGTGTCTGGTATTTATGTTATGTTTAGTTTATTTATAGGGGCTATAAGTAGATGACTTCAATATTTATAAATCAGTCAAAGAAGCTTTTTCGAGGGTCGCTTGTTTTAGTTGCTGTCTTTGGTTTTCTTTCCGTATATTTATTTGCAGTTTTTCCAAGCCTTAAAGAGGCGACTGAAGCTCTTGAAGGCGCTTTACCAGAAGCTATGATGGCTTTATTTGGTATGGAAAACCTGCATACCATTGAGGGATTTACTGCGTCTTATGTCTATGCTTTTTTTTGGGTATTGTTTATTGGTATTTATTTTGCGTATATAGGTGGTGGATTGGTTGCTGGGGATATTAAGAGTAGGAAAATGGATTTGACTTTGGCTAACCCGGTTTCCAGGGAGTCTGTTGTTTTACAGAAATTTGGTGCTTTATGGGTTCCTTTGTTAGTGCTGAATGTTGGGTTTTTCGCAATAGTTTTGTTAGGCAGTTTCTTAATAGGAGAGAGTCTGGAGCTAATCCCACTTTTAATGACCCATCTACTATCGGTTCCTTATTTTTTGGTTTGTGCTGGAATTGGTTTAGTATTCTCTGTAATTATGAGAGATAATAGTTCAGCTCAGGCTGGGGCGGTAGGGTTGGTTTTTGTTTTGTGGTTGATTGACGGAGCAGCCGATATGGCTTCTGGTTTTGATTGGCTTGCTTATCTGAACCCAGGTTATTTCTATGATGTTAATGAAATATTGATTTATGAAAACTACAGTTTCTTAGATGCTGGATTGCTTGTTATCGTGTTTTTGGTTTTGTTGGCCGTGTCTATCGTTTGGTTCATACAGAGAGATATATAATGTGACTTCCTTACCTACTTAACTGAAGGTTCGGAAGGTATTTCCATCCCTTTATCCGTACCATCTGAGATTTCGGATTACCGATGGAAACTTACAGGAACGTCCAGCAAAGGGTGGAACATCCACCTGTTTCGTGGTCACCACATATCTTAACCAATTCGATGTACAGAGGCCGGGGTCAACGATAATGGCTTCAGGACGCGGCCACCATACCCACAATGCAAGAAGAGGATTTCTTCTTTCAGGAGATCATCCATCTCCCTGTCCTAAAGCCTCTATAACAGCCTTGAAAGATTCAGAGCCCTCCAACCTCCCGTTATGTGACCGTTATTTTAAACATATATAAACATAATCCAATTTAACACCCACCTAAACCAAAGATCCATGAAAGGTATACTTCTTAGGTAAAGAGTTAGAAATGTTTTTGTGTAGTCTCGATTCAGGTTTAATACTTTCTTCTCTTTAGCAAGAATGATTTAGTCTTAGATAGATATAAAAATCAATAGATATAATGTGTTTATTGTAATATACATCTGGATAGTTGAAACGTGTCTGAAAACAAAATATAATTTTGGACAAAAAATAGGTAAAACCGGTATGTTTGGGGGCTATAGGAGTGGGGAAGGTATTGGCGTTTTGTTAATGCCACTTGAAAATTATAGGGGTAGGTTGCCACCAAAAATTTCCTTAGAACCTCTTTTTTCTCTTTGTGGAGATGGAGGTTTTAAATTCTGTTAGTTGTATAATGTTGTTTTGATATGATTGAAATGGAGTCTAATGCTACTATCAGGCTTGATAACTTGACTAAGGAGTATGGGGAGGTTAAAGCTAATGATAATCTCTCTTTTAGTGTTTTTGAAGGGGAGATTTTTGGGTATCTCGGTCCGAATGGTGCAGGTAAAACAACTACTATCCGTCAGTTATTAGGTTTAATTAAGCCTAGTTCTGGTACAGCTTTCGTTTTAGATGCGGATATCCGGGATCGAAAAGCTTTGACCAAAGTTAAACGAGATATTGGGTATCTGCCTGATACTCTTGGTTTTGAAGAAAGGATGACTGGTCGTCAGGTACTTGATTATTTTGCTATGATGCGGGGGGATAGTCGTAGAGATGAGTTGCTTGATTTATTTAATCCTCCTTTAGACCAGAAGGTTGGGACTTATTCTTCTGGAAACAAACGTATGTTAGGCATCATACAGGCTTTTATGCATGACCCTGAACTTGTTATTATGGATGAACCAACTTCTGGGTTAGATCCTCTGAAACAGGATTTATTGCATAATTTTATTGAGAGTGAACGTGATTCTGGGAAGACTATATTTTTTTCTTCCCACTTTCTCAGTGAAGTTCAGCGTGTTTGCGATAGAGTCGGTATTATTCGTAGGGGCAAGCTAGTTGACCTTGAAAACATCGATAAATTGTTAACGAGAAGCGGGAAAAAAGTGTGGGTTCATTTTAAAGATAACTTCGATAAAGATAGGTTCATAACTGAAGATATGGTTGAATTAGAGGTTGTTGATAGTTCTATTCATTTTACTTACACTGGAGAGGCAATTGATTTGTTAAAACATCTCTCTAGTTTTGAAATTGAAGATATTAATATTAGTGAACCTCAATTGGATGAGATTTTCAAGCATTATTATGGGGATAGGGTTTAAATAAAAGGTGGATTATGACAGCGATTCTTAGAATTGAATCTCGTAAATTGGTTCGAAGTTCAGCAGTATTAATCGGTGTTTTTGCAGTTCTTTCAACAATGTACCTATCGATATATCCCGAATTTAAAGAAGAAGCTGAAGAATTAATGGAGGCTTTTCCTGACTTTATATTCGACATGTTTGGACTTGAAGCAATACATACAATTGAAGGGTTTTTAGCTGCAGAAGTTTATGCATTTTTTTGGATACTTTTAGTAGGACTTTATTTCGCTTATATTAGTGCTGGATTTGTTTCAAAAGATATTGAAGAAAGAAAGATGGATCTTACTCTCTCAAACCCAGTAACAAGAGAATCTGTAATATTACAAAAGGTGGGGGCTTTATGGGTTCCCCTATTATTATTAAACGGTGGAGTAATTCTATTTTTATACATAGGAACATACTTAATTGATGAAACTTTAGATATAACTTCATTGGTTATGGTTCACTTACTTTCAATTCCCTATTTATTGGTCTGTGCAGTAATTGGCTTAGTCACATCAATAGTGATTAAAAAAGTACGAACCTCTCAGGTTTGGGCTATAGGCATTGTTTTTATTTTATGGCTTATTGAATCAATCTCTAATATAACAGTAGATTATGATTGGATTGGTTATGTTTCTCCAAGTAACTATTACGATCCAACCCAAATACTTGTAAACCAAGAATACGCTTTCTTAGATGCCGGCATTCTATTAATTGTATTCGTTATTTTGTTGATACTATCAATAATACTATTCAAAGACCGTGACATCTAACCTTGATTTAAGAAAAAAATTAAACGGTTTAACAATAAATATGTTATATGAGTTTTCAAGACAAGACTTCGGTTTTTTTTGATGATGAAGTTAGTGATAGAGAACGAAGTTGTTTTGAGTTAGGAATTTCTTTAGGAGCAGTTTTCCATCAATTTGTAGGAACTCCTGTCGGATCAAACTCAGTCGAAGAAGTGAAACAAGCTATCCAGAGTTCCATTGAAGAACAACCATCTGTCAAAAAGGTTGAGGTAGAAATCAAACGAGAAAGTGAAGAAGGATATTCGGCTCTACGTCCAGAAGATTTAGAGATAAAGATAATCGCTAGTTATGGTGACTCAACTGTAACTGGAAAACTTGCATATCTAGAAAAAATAGACTATCCATTAATGTGGATAGTTAACATAGACTAGAGAAATAACTCTATTCCCAACTAATTTAAGTAGGTTTGATGTGTTTTAAAGGGTTTATTGGTTCTAAAAAAATTTTTATGGCCATAAACCGTAGTAGAGGTTTAGAGATAATATAAGCACTCCGAGTACTGCACTGAAAACCATTATCTGCTTTGGACCTATTATTGGTGTTTCTGTTGATTCTTCATCGAAATATCTCATTAGGCCTGCAGATGAAGTCAATCCATCTCCTTGTTGTTTAACCATTATTTTGCCTCAAATTCCTTTTGTTCTTCTAGATATTAAGTTTTTAGTTTTAGTTTTTAATCAATTTGTTTCATCAGGCTTAGATCAACGTCTGTTTTAGGTGTTTTGATTTTGTCAACCAGGAGGTTGCCTTCTTAATTAGCAAGTTAAAGTATGCTTGGTTGAATTTAACTTTACAGCCCCATGGCTTCTTTCATTTCTCTTATTCTCTGTATTTCTTTTTTGTTTTCTTTTGATAGTCTGTATTCTCTTTCAACTCGGTTTCCTCTTCTTTTTAGATAGCCTTCTTTTGCCATTCTTGATAGGTATGTTGATACTGTTGATAAACCGATTTCTTGGTATTCTTGGTCGTATTGTCTCTTGACTTCTCTTGAGGTGAACCATCTTTCTTGGAATCTAACTAATAGGAATAGCTTTAATCTTTTTTTGATTGTTAATTCATCAAAATTAGAGGTATCGATTTCCCTGGGTTTGTTCGGTGAGGAGTTGAGTGCGCTGGATGAAGATTTAGTTGAAGGGTTCGATGAAAGGTTTAGGGCCTCTATGAATTTGGATATTCTCTCGAGTATTACCTCTTTTTCAAGGTCTCCTTCGAACTCCATAGAGGTTTTAACACCATCCTCATCGACGGCCTCCAACTTCATCTTCATCCTGAGTCACCTTTTGGTATCCCATCCCCCCAGATGCGAATACACTTCAAACATACACTGTGAATAACCACTTTGTGAATATGTGTATGTATCCTTTGTGAACATATAGATATTACATAGATAACCTTATATAAAGCTTTAGGTTAACTGGCTTGTATTTAATTGTGTTAAACTTATTAAACAAAAAATTTGTGTTTTTTGGGTTATTTAGAGGTTTTTAGTTGGTTTGTTTCATATTTATTTAATTACTTGTTCAACGATATTGTGAATAATAAATATGCTATTAGTTGTTCTAAAGTACTTTATAGGGCAAATAATCTTTATAATTTGTATTGATCTATTAAAAAAGTTAGTTTGTTTTTAATTTTATTTTTAAAGTTATTTTTTGTTTTTTCAGAGAAGTTAGTTTGTTTTTTTGTGTTTACATTCACTTTTTTTTGTGTTCATATGAAAAGCTAGTTATAAGGCTGGTTGGTTTCTATTAATGTTATGGATTTGGTTGAAATTTTTATTAGGTTTTTGAGTTAATTTTTAATGGGATAGTTATTTAGTGGATTAGTTCATTGGATGTTTTATGATGGATGTTAAAAAACTGCCATTAGCTTCATTTGGATTATCGGTTATTTCGGGTTTGTTTTTGTTTTATGGACAGCTGGTTGTGGGTTTATTTTTTATAGCACTCTGGGCTTTGCTTGATGTTTTTTATTTAGTTAATTTGAGGAAAAGAAATTTTGTAACTCGTTTTGAGGATTTTTTGAGTACTACTGTTAATACTGGTTCAAGTTTAGTTTTATTGTTGGGTTTGATATTTGGGGGTTTTGTTACCGGTGAGTTGGGGTTATTAGCTGTTGTTGGTGTTTTCTTAGTTCATTATACTGAGATACAGTGTGCGGCGATTGGATTGAATCGCAGTGGAATTGAAAGGCCTTTTAAAATTGGTTTTTTAGTTTTTGTGTTGGTTATGGGTGTTTTAGAGGTTTCTGTTGGTTTAACCTTTTTTGGTTTTGGATTTGTTTGGTGGGGTGTTTTAGTTATTTCTATTGTTTCGATCTTGATTTCAGTGTTTCTTGCTTTCACTATGTATTTTAAACTTTCCGGAAGAAAAATCGAGGATAACTCTCTTTAACCCTAAAAACACCTAAATTAAGATTTATAGAAATCAGGTTAGGTTTTTGTGGGGTTTTAGTGGTTTTTGAGGCCCCACAATGTTTTTGTGGGGTTTTGGGTTTTTTATTTTTGGTTTAATATTTTGTTTTTACCCATTGCGGACATGTATTTTGTTTCTCCGCCTTCTTCTAAGTTGTTTAGAATGTCTTGGTCTTCTACGAGTATTTCAAATGTTTCGTATGTTTCCATATCCATTAGTTGAACTGTGTTTTCTGTTTTTGATATTACTTGTGCGTCTTTTCTTTCTACTATTGGAACGTCTACTTTTGTGTCTACTGGGTTTAGCATGTTCCTTTTTTTATCATCGAATATTCCTTTTGCGGATATGTTTGCTTTTGCGGACCCGTGTTTTCCTGGACTTGATACCTGTAGGTCGGTTATTTTGCTTGGTTCTCCGTCAAGTAATATGTAATCTCCTTCGTCTAGATTTCTTATTTCGGTTCTTCTTTTTGACATGACTTTTTTCCTCGGTTAATAGTTATACCTTTTTATTATCCTACGGTTTAATCAAAGTTTCACATTTCTTGTTTTTAATCGTCTTTTGAGTTACAGAAATTCTATTTGTTTTTAGGGGGGTATTAATGATAGTCAGGGTTGTTTTTTATTTTTTTATTTAAAATATTTGAAGGGAACTCAATCTATATTTTTTTGGTTAGGTGGGGTGGTTGGTTTAGGTTTTTGTTATTTTTGCTGCCATTGCGCCTGCTGTGAATCCTGCGTCGATGTTTACGACGGTTAGTATTGAGCATGATTGTAGCATTGAGAGTAATGCGGCTTCTCCGTTTCCTCCTGCTCCATATCCTGTTGATACGGGTAGGCCGATTACTGGTATGTCTGTTATTCCGGCTACTACTGGGGGGAGGGATCCGTCTCTTCCTGCGGCTACGATTAGTGCTTGTATGTTTTTTTCACTGTATTTTTTTAATACTGGAAGCAATCTATGTATTCCTGCTACTCCAACGTCATATGCTTTATGTGCTTCGCATCCAAGTAATTCAGCGGTTACTCTTGCTTCTTCTGCGACCTGGATGTCGGCTGTTCCTGCGCATATTACTCCAATTTTACCTTCTTTTGGTTTTTGGTGTTTTCTGGTTTTTAGTACTGCTATTCTTGCTTTTTCATACCATTCTAGTTCGTATTTTCCTTTTTTTTGTTTTAGTAGTTGTTTTTGTTTTTTGGTGACTCTTGTGCCGATGCTTCTGCCTTTTTTATCTGCCATTTTTTTCATAATTTCGATGAATACTTCAGGTTCTTTTCCATCTCCTAGTATTGCTTCAGGTAGACCGATGCGGTCTTCTCTCATTGTGTCTATTCTTGCTTGACCTTCAAGCTCTTCTAGCTGGAGCAGGGCTATTCTTTCTTTTACTTGTTTTTTGGAGATCTCTTTGTTTTTATATTGGTCTAATAATTTATCGATATCCATATGGATCACAAAATAATTATTTATTTTTTTCTAGAAACTGGGGGTTTTATGGTGGGGTGGTGTTTTTTATTGGTTTATGGTTTTTTGGATTTCTTGATTTATTTTTCCGTTGGTTGCTATTGTTTTTATTTGTTTTTTAACGTTTTTTGTTGGGAATTTTTTGGATATTGGGTGGAAGGAGCCTCCTGCTCCTTTGATTATTATTGAACCTGCTGCTATGTCTGTTGAGCCTGCTCCTCTTATGTCTATGAATGCATCTAGTTTTCCAGCTGCTACGTAGCACATTTCTAGGGAGATACAGCCTAATGTTCTTACTCTATGTACTTGTTCGTTGAGTCTTTCTTTTTCTAGTCTATGGGTTTTTTGGTATCCGTAGTAGCTTATGGATGAATTTTTTAGTTTTTCGGTATCGGATGTTGTTATTTTTTGGTTATTGTATTTTGTTGTATGGCCGTTTGAGGTGTATGTGTTTCCGTTTTCAAGGTTTTTTACGTATCCGTATTTTATTTTTTTGATTTTTTTGTCTGCTATTGCTATTGAGGTTGAGTAGAATGGGATTTTGTTTGTGGCGTTGTATGTTCCGTCTATTGGGTCTAGTATGACGGTGTATTCTGGTTTTCCGAAGTTGTGTACACCGGTTTCTTCTGTTATTAGTTGTATGTTTTTGTTTGATAGGTAGTTTATTGCTGTTTTTTCTGCTACTAAATCTATTTTTTTAGTTGGTTTTCCATCTGCACCGATTGAGACTGTTTTTGATGCTTTTTTTGTGCCTATTAGGTGTTTGACGTTTTTTTCAATTTCCTCTGCGACTTCTTTGCATATTTTTTGGTGTTTCATTTCAAGAATCCATTTTTTTTGTTTACGTCGGGTTTTGTTTTGGTTTTTATGGCCAGAATACTGCTGCTGCTATTGCTGCGCCACAGTTTTGGGGTATTGTTTGTTCGGATTTTATGTGGATTTTTTTGATTTTTTTGTTTCTGTCTTTTGCCATTTCTTTAACCATTTTTATTGTTTTGTTTACTGTGGCTTTCTCTATTGTTGGACTACTGTGTTCACATATTAATCCGATTCCTTCTTCACATTCGGCTACGGCTATTGCTGCGCTTATTACTTCAGTTTTTATTGATGTTTCTTTCGCTATTACGCTCGGTACAAATGCTCCTTGAGGTATTTCTGGTTTTTCTACAATTTCACAGTTTTCTGGTAGTATTGAACTTACAGTAATTAGGTTTAAGTCGCCTATACCGGCTTTTTGTAGAGCTCGGTCGTAGGCGTTTAACTGGCTGTCGCTTTCTCCTGTTCCTGAAACTATTGATATTTTGTTTGGTTTGAAATTCATTTCGATGCAGTTTATTAAAGAAATGTTCAAATGATTTTTATTCTTGTTTTAGGCCATTGTGTCTTCAAGAGGAGGTATTACTTGTTTTTTTCTTGATAATACTCCCTTTAGGGTTGCTGAATTATTTTTTATCTCCTTTTGGAAGGCTTTTTCGAAGTTCTGTGTTTCCCCTGTTATTAAGGCTTCTGTATCTTTTTCTAAAAGGTCTGTTACCAACAATATCAGTGTGTTGTAGTTCTCTTGGGTAGTGATTTTCTTCATTTCCTGCAATAATTGGTTTTTTTGTTCTAGTACTTCGTTAGGTACAACTGTTTCAACTTGACCTACACCTACAAGTTTTTCGCCAAATTCGTATTCTTTAAAGTCTCCTAATATGATATCTCTTGGTTCTTTTTCTCCTAGTTTGCTTTTCTCTTTAAGCATTTCTTTTCCATATTCTTCGATATCTACTCCACATATTTCTGATAGTTTTTTAGCTATCTCTGTGTCTTTTTCAGTATTTGTTGGAGATCTATGGACAACTGTATCGCTTAATATCGCGCTTAAAAGTATTCCAGCGGTTTTTTGTGGTATTTCTTTATTTTTGTTTAGGTAGATGTCGGCAACTATGGTTGCGGTTGATCCAACAGGTTCACAATGGAAGAATATAGGGTTGCTTGTAACTAAACCTCCAATTCGATGGTGATCTACAACTTCTTTTAATTCCGCTTTTTTTAACCCACCGGCAGCTTGGCTGTATTCGTTGTGGTCTACTAAAATAACCTTTTTATTAGATAGGTCTTCTATTTCCTGAGGTATATCTACGTTGAATTTATCCAACACAAACTCTGTTTCAGGATTTATTGGTCCACACCTAACTGGCTTTGCATTATCTCCCTCTATGTTTTTAAGTTCTGCATAAGCTATTGCAGAACATATTGAGTCGGTATCTGGTTTTTTATGTCCGATTACGTATTTCATGTTATCACTTCATTTTTTAATTTTCAGATAAAAGATATCGTGTTTTTGTGGTTTTAGGTCACAGGGTTTTCTGTGGGTTTTTTAGTGTATTGTTCACATTAATTTTTCTTTTATTTTTGAGTAGAAGTCCTGTCCTTCAACTTTAACAAATAGAGCTGGGTTTTTTGCCTCTCTGAACTTGATTATATCTCCTTCTTTAACTTTCTTTGTTTTCTGTCCGTCAACAATGATTTTTGCGTGTTTTCCCTTTCTTATCAACTCTATTTTAATGTTAGATTTCGAGGGAACTACTATTGATCTAGCTGAAAGTTTGTATGGGGCTATAGGGACAAGTAGGAAACCTTCCACTCGGGGGTCAACGATCGGGCCTCCAGCACTCATTGAGTAAGCAGTTGACCCAGTTGGGGTTGCTATTATTATTCCATCGGCTCCAAATCTCTCAACCTCTTGACCATCGACAAGAACTCTTAGCTTAAGCATCTTAGCAGGCTCTGAAGTTAAGAGTACAACTTCGTTTGTTGCTGGCGGGAGCGGGTCTTCATCATCAATATCTACTTCTAATCTTGTTCTCTTATCAACCTCAAACCCTTTAATGATTTTTTCTAGTTCGTTTTGATAGTTATCAACCTCTAAATCTGTTAAAAAACCTACTTCTCCTTTGTTTATTCCTACAATTGGGGTTTGATGGGGTAGTTCGTGGAATGTTCTAAGTATTGTTCCATCTCCTCCAATAGTTATCACTAGATCACAATCGGTCATCTCTTGTATACGGGTTCCTTCAATCCCTAGTTTCAAAGCAACCTTTTGATTTATAACAACATCTAAACCTAATTTTTTTAAAAAATCAAATAATCGATCCGCTTCTTCTATTATATCCTTAGAGTCATATCTCGCGATTATTCCAACTTTATTAACATCTTTTTTAAACAATCAAACACCCCAAACCCAGTAAAAACCCTTTATCAAATTATCTTCAATTAATTTTCATATCCTTACAACAAAATAGTTATGCAGCCACCTGAATTATGAATTCATGACACCCTCTTTTTAATGATTAGAGGTCTTAAGGCCTGAGTTAAGATAAAAGTGTATTAAATAGATTATTGTTTTTTAGTTTGGTTGGTGATCGGAAATAATAAAAAAATGATGTGGTTTGGTGTTGATTATTGCGTTTTTGGTTGTTTTTGGGGAGAATAATAATTATGGTTAAGTATCTTAATTAGAATTAGGTTGTTGGTGTTAATTTGAATAATCTTGAAAGACAGTATTTTGTTTTTGATACAACGGCTTTGACCGATGTGCAGATGAGGAAGAAGGAGGGGTACGGTTCTTTGTGCGAGGGTATGGATGGTGTGCTTGAACTTGTTTCTAAGGCTAGGTTGGAGTTGAATATTAGTTGTTATGTGCCTTATCCTACTGTGTATAGGGAGATGAGTGATTTTATTAAGCGGCATGATTGTGGTGATGGGGTTAAGGTTAAGCTTGATACTTGGCTTGTTAAAAAGACTCCTAATCGTTATGAGGTTGAGGTGCCTGCAAGTATTTTTTATGAGTATGTGGATTTTATGCGGAGCCGTATTAACAAGGGTATGAATGTTGCTGAAGATACTATTTGGGATATTTCTGTTAATTGTTTGAATACTGATATCGGTGATATGGATGCTGAGGAGGTTGAGAAGGATATTAAGCGGGAGATGATTGGCCAGACAATAAGTGATTTTAGGGATAAGTATAGGAGTGCTTTGCGGTATGGAATACTTGATAGTGCTCCAGATATAGATGTTTTGTTGCTTGCTAAGGAGTTGGATGCTGCGGTTGTTGGTGCTGATGAGGGTATTGAGAAGTGGGCTGAGAGGCTTGGGCTTCGTTTTGTTAAGGCAAGTTCTTTTCCACGTATGATTCAGGAGTATTTGCGTAGAAAAGATGAGATTCGTGCTCGAGAGGCTAAGGAGTTTGGTGATGAGATTTAGTATTGTGTTTTTGGTGTTTGTTGAGTTTTGTTGTTATTGGGTTTAGTTGAAAAGGAGGCGTTATTATTAATATTCAGAAGCCGAAAGGAACTCGTGATTTAGGTCCAGAGTCTATGGAGGTTAGGAAAAAGGTTGAAGAAGTTATGAGAGATAGATGTGAGGGTTGGGGGTTTAGGGAGGTTGATACTCCTACGTTTGAGCATCTTGAGCTTTTTACTTTGAAGTCTGGTGAGGAGATTATTGATGAGATATATGCTTTTCGGGATAAATCGGAGCGTGAACTGGCTTTAAGGCCTGAGGTTACTGCTTCTGTTATGCGTTTTTATTCTGATGAGTTAAGGGCTAGGCCAAAGCCTTTGAAGCTTTATTATTTCAGTAATTGTTTTAGGTATGAGCAGCCTCAAAAGGGTAGGTATCGTGAGTTTTGGCAGTTTGGAACTGAGACTATTGGTGGTGACTGTAGTAAGACTAGTGCGGAAACTATTGCGCTTGCTTGTGAAATCTTAGATTCTTTTGGACTTGAGTATGATCTTCATATTGGTTATTTAGGTGTGGCTAGGGGTGTTTTAGAGTCCGAAGGAGTTGTTGGTGAGGATCAAGATAGGTTAATGTCTTTGATTGATAAGGGTGATGTTGATGCCATTATTGATTTTTTAGATGGTTTATCTGTTTCGAGTGATTGTAGGGGTGTTTTAGTGGAGTTGATTGATTTGGTTGGTGAGGGACGAGATACTGTTTCTCAAGCTCTTGATGTTTTGGAGAGTTATGGTTTTGGTGAAGAGGGGGGTTTTGGTCTTGATAACCTTAGTGAAACCCTTAGCTACTTAGAGAGTTATGGAGATGTTGATTATACTTTAGATCTTGGTATCGCTCGTGGTTTGGAGTATTATACTGGAACTGTTTTTGAGATCTATGTTCCTGGTCTTGGAGCTCAGAACCAGGTTTGTGGTGGTGGGGAGTATAGCATTCCTCAATTGATGGGTGAGAACCAGTTTTCTACTGGATTTGCTTTTGGGTTTGATAGGGTTGTTGAGGCTATTAAGCACCAAGAGATTGATCTCGATATAGGTCCTAGGTTGATGGCTTATATTATTCCTGTTTCAGATGAGTTTAGGGATGAAGCGGTTCAGATTTTGGGTAGGATGCGTGGAAGTTTTCCTGCGGATATTGATTTAACTGGTAGAGGTATTGGTGATCAAATTTCTCATGCAGATTCGATTGGTGTTCGTTTTGCCGTCATTATTGGTGAACGAGAGGTTGAAAATGGTACTTTGAGTCTTAAAGATATGGAGTCGGGGGATCAGGTTGAATTAGGTATTGATGAGGCTGTTAATAAGATTATGGAGGAATATGAAAGTCTTTAATTTTTTCTAAAATCCGAAGGCAATAACCCCTCTTTCTTCAAGAAGCAATCTTGTCAGGGTGAGCGAGTAGGGTGGGTAGTTCACAGGTATATTTAGGTTTTTTATGTGTGGTGTGGCTGCGCTGGGGTTTGTTGTTGGGTTGGTTCATAAGGTTAATATATACTGATGGTTATAATATGTTCTTGAGATAAGAATTTGTATGTATCTGTTCCCGATTACTGGATTTCTGTATGGTGTTTGTTTGGTTCTGGTGGTTGGGTTGGGTTTTGTCTTTGGGTTTTATGTTGAAGCCGTATAATTTATGTAGGTATCTCGATGCTCTATTGTTTTTGTAAGGAACTAAATATTGATAAGGAGTTGTATTATGTCGAAACGTGAGAATGTTAATAAGTTGCTTAGTAAGATTCGGTATATGTATTATCAGACTGAGCTTGATGGTTCAGAGGTTAATTTTGTTGATTTTATTGAGGGTTTGAAGAGTGGTGGGAGTTTTAGAGGTATAGTTCATACTGAAAGAGAGTTGGATGTTAGTCGTGGGAAGGTTATGAAGGAGGACGGTTATCTTCTTATTGATGATGGTGAGATTAAGTTGGCTATTTTGATTAACAGTAATGTTTATCGAGGTGAGAAGGCTCTGAAGCGTATTCAGGATCCGGATAGAATTCGGTATACTCGTATTTCTGATAAAAAAGCTAGTGAAATTCTTGAAAAAGGAGCAGCTGCTGGGGTTACAATTTAAAAAAAACAAAAAAAATAAATTATTTTTATTTTAGTTCATAATTGGTTCTGACATCCTCCTACGGCTAAAGCTGTGGGGTTCCCCCACTGGGGGTTGAACTCACGGATACGGAGAGGTTCGCAGGTTCGTCGTCACGTTGGACGATGACTTGCGTTTTGGGCTGTGCCAGTACAGCCCCCGCCTTGGACAGCGGTTTCGAGAACTTGCCCAAGGCTCGTTTGCCAATATTCAGCGCACCGTTCTTGTCGGCGTTGTCAGTATATAGAGACTGCTCACCTAAAGATGTTACGCAAGCATCCAACCCCAACCGTGGCTATGAATGTGGAGAGATTCCCAGTTGTCGGCTTCATCCCACCCCTGAAGGGGTGGGCTTTCGCCTCGCTACCGCTGGTAATATTTTTATTTTGTTTTTTCTTGTTATTTTTTTGTTTTTTGGTTTTATTTTTTGATTCATGTAGGTTGTTGGGTTTATGACCTCCTTAATTCGTTAATTGGTTTTGTTGGTTGATTGCTACTTGAGTGAGGGGTCGTGCCTTTGGATTTTATGTGAAAAGTTTTTTTTGTTTTTATTTTTTGGTAAAAAGATTTAAGTATTATTTTTATTAATTTCTGTAGTAAATAGTATTACTAATATTGTATTAGTAATACGTTTTGGTTTTTGTATAAAAAATAGGGTAGAACTTACCTGAAATTAAATTTGTGATATCATGACTAGAATCTCGCGCAGAAAATTCCTTAAGCTCGCTGGTGGGGTGGCGGCTGTTGTTACAGTTGGTGGTTGTTTGAATCCAGGTTTTGGTAATAGAGATACAGTAACGATTACCGATCAGATTGGTAGAGAAGTTGAGGTTCCTGAAGATGTTGAAAAGGTTGTTGCTGTAGGTTCCGGTGCTCTAAGACTCATCTCTTATATGCTGGCAACTGATTTGGTTGTTGGGGTTGAAGAATTTGAGATATTGGATGATAAAAAACCGTATATCATGGCTAATCAAGAGCTACAAGACCTCCCCAACATCGGTCCACAACACGGAGGTGATGCAGAGAAAATAATTGGTGTTAATCCTGATTTGGTTTTTGCATCTGAGGAATATGATGGTGATACTGATACTCTTGCTAGTAAAACTGGAATTCCTGTTATTGAACTTAAATATGGTGAAATAGTTGAAAGGGATCGAGATACTTTCTATGAAGCTCTTGAGATTATAGGTACTGTTTTGGGTAAAGAAAAAAGAGCCTCTGAGTTTAAGAACTGCCTTGAAAGATATCTCTCTGACTTAAAAAACAGGGTTGGAGATATTGAGGAAGTTCCTCGACTCTATGTGGGTGGTATCGGTCAACGTGGTATACAGGGATTGACTTCAACTATAACTGGTTATCCTTCACTTGAGTTAATTGGCTTTGAAAATATGGGTGGTAAGTTAAAGGACTCCGTTACTGGTGAACATGTTTATATTGATAGGGAAGACCTGGTGGAGTATCAACCTGAACTTATCTACATTGATGCAGCTGGTTTGGAAGTAGCTAAAGAGGATTTGAGTAAAAAAGAGTTTAAGAATTTGCCTGCCGTTAAGAATGGTGAAGTTTACA
Source organism: Methanonatronarchaeum sp. AMET-Sl (assembly GCF_029854155.1). Lineage (NCBI taxonomy): Archaea > Methanobacteriati > Methanobacteriota > Methanonatronarchaeia > Methanonatronarchaeales > Methanonatronarchaeaceae > Methanonatronarchaeum > Methanonatronarchaeum sp. AMET-Sl. The sequence goes on from NZ_CP122958.1 coordinate 1,496,666, forward strand.
GTTTGTTGCCTTATAATTATTATAACACTCAATTTGAAAACGTTTTAATTAATTCATATCTCCTTGGAAAGCACTTAGTACCTGATTCTTTCAAAGATATCGACCTCGAAGAAATTGCTGATGATATATACGTTGATTTCTTAGGTGAAGCTATTTTCAGAAATATGCAGGATGAGTTTAGGGGGTTTGAGAAAATTGAGATATAAAATAATTTTAATTGATATAAATAAGAGTTAGGTTCTCTAATTTAATTCTATTAGTATCGATATGTGTGTTTTCGAGAATGCAATATAAAAAAACGGAGCCAATAGATGGCGTTGGAAACAAAAAACCAGATAAAAGGATACAAAAAAGAGATAAAAAAGAAGATAACATTCGGCATAATAATCACAATTCTTTTAATACTCTCATTCATCGCAAGCGTAAGCCATGGATCAGTTCAAATACCAATAATAGAATTAATCCAAACACTAACAGGGTCCGGTACAAACGAAATGTACCACAATATAATATGGAACATAAGACTCCCACAAGCATCCACAGCATTTATAGCAGGTGCTGGACTCGGAATAGCTGGCGCTGTCATGCAAAACATACTCAAAAACCCCTTAGGAGCACCATACACACTTGGGATATCACAGGCAGCAGCATTCGGAGCAGCCCTAGCTATAATGATATTCGGAGTTGGGGGCCTCGATATACCGATCAACAGCAGATACTCAATGGCGCTCTCAGCCTTTATTATGTCAATATTAACAGCAGGAATAATCGTCGCAATAGCCAAATACAAGGGAGCAACCCCAGAGACAATGGTGCTCACAGGAATAGCGTTAGGCTCCCTCTTCTCAGCCGGAATATCGGTATTCCAATACATAGCAGATGACGAACAACTAGCATCAATAGTATACTGGACATTTGGAGACGTAGGCAGAACAGGTTGGAACGAAGTAACCATAATGTTAGTAGGAACGGCCTTACCAACAATATACTTTATATCAAAAGCGTGGGACTACAATATACTGTCAGCTGGTGACGAAACAGCAAAAAGCCTTGGAGTAAACGCAGGACGACTAAGAATGGAGGGCATGTTCCTAGCATCCCTAGTAACAGCAGTAGCAGTTGCATTCGTCGGGATAATCGGTTTTGTAGGGCTAGTAGTACCACACATAATAAGAAGAGTGATAGGAGGAGATGAAAGATTCCTACTGCCATATACAATAATAGGTGGGGGACTACTCGTATTAGTGGCAGACATAGTAGCAAGAAACGCTTTTGAAATAGTTACATTACCAGTAGGAATACTAACCGCCTTCATAGGCGCTCCATTATTCATATACCTAGTTTTAGTAGGGAGGGAACATTGGTGAAATTAAAAGTAAAAGGTATCGAATTTAGTTACAGCAGTAGAAGGATACTGAACAACGTAGACCTTAAACTCAAAGAAGGAGAGATACTAAGCCTTATAGGTCCAAATGGATCTGGAAAAACAACACTACTCAAATGTATAAACAGAATATTAAAACCCCAATACGGAGTAATGATGTTGAACGGCGAAGACATACAGAAAATGACAAGGAAAAACATAGCTAAAAACATTGGGTATGTACCACAAACGGAAAAAAATACATTCCCAACAACAGTATTCGACACAATACTCATGGGAAGAAAACCACACACAAACAATTGGGGGCCAAAAGAAAAAGACCTCGAAATCGTATCCGAAATCATCGAAACATTGAACATCGAAGACCTAAGCATGAAAAAAACCAACGAATTAAGTGGAGGGCAAAGACAAAAAGTAATGATCGGTCGTGCATTAGCACAAGAAGCAGAAGTACTGATACTAGACGAACCAACATCAAACCTCGACCTCAAACACCAACTAGAAGTGCTTCAACTAATAAATAAACAAAAAGAAAAAGGAACATCAGCAATAATGGCAATACACGACCTTAATCAAGCTAAAAGATTCAGTGATAAATTAATAATGCTAAAAAACGGTGAAATACATTCAGCAGGCGATCCAACAATCTTAAACCGCAGAAACATAAGAGAAGTCTACGGAGTGAAAGTAAACATAAATAAAAATAACGGACATGAATGGATATATCCAGTTGAATCAATATAAACCCAAAAAATAAATAGATTTCTAGAAGTTGAAAACATGAAGCAAAAAGAAATTGGAAAAATAGAGTACCAAAACACAACTAACCACAAAATCACTCTCAAAGAAGACTTTGAATTAAACCCCGAAATTGGAAACGAAATACTATTAAGCTATCAAGAAACAGAGAAAAAAACAAATGAATTAACAAAAGCTATGATAATAGACATAAAAGACAACGAGATAACAATAAAACTAGATGAAAAAATACCTAAAGCAGAAATACTAGACCTCAAAATCCCAGAAAACTCAGCCTCAATACATCATCCAAGACAAAAAATCAATAAATCAATCGAAGAAAAAAACCTACATAAACTGGTTCTCGAAGCCGCTAAAATACATGGACACATCTGCCCAATGATAGTCCTTGGAATAAAAGTAGGAGCAGACGGGATAAAGAAACTTAACCTACGCCACGAAGGTATGGAAGACACATTAGTTTTAACAGAAACAAATAGTTGTTTCAGTGATGGAATACAAACATCAACCGGATGTACATTCGGAAACAACGCATTAATATACAGAGATTATGGAAAAACAGCCGTCACAATAATAAAAAGAAATGAAAAAGCAATAAGATATCACTACAATCAATACAACTACATAGAAAAAAACTATCCCGACACCTACAACCTATTTGAAAAAGTAGTTAAGAACAGAGAAGGCACACCAGAAGAACAAAAACAACTACAGAAAAAATGGACAGAAATAGCTTTAGACCTCCTCGATACACCACTTAAAGAAATGTTCAAAATAAAAACAACCAATTCAACCAAACACCTAAACCTACCCAAAAAAGCCCCAATCTTCAAAGACAGATACTGCAGTGATTGTGGAGAAAAAATAATGGCACCAAAAGCAATCAAGGAAAACAAAGAACACAAATGCATACCCTGTTCAAACAAAAACTACCTACAACTAGATGGATCAGGACTTAAAGAAATCAACCAAAAAAACAATAATACAACCAAAAACAAACCACCATAACTACTACATCAGTGACATCCTCCTCTCCCTAAAGAGAAGAGGTCTTAGCCCTGAATCAAGATAAATGTCAACGAAGAAAGAGATTACCTAAATCCTTAAGTCTGTATAACAAAATACAATATAAATAGATGACCAGAGTATTCGCCATTGCCGAAAGCACCCTAAAAATGATTTTAGGTGTAGGGAAGTCCGCTATGCCCAACGAGATGATAGGGCTATTAAGAGCTGAAGATGGCGTTATAAATGACGTTGTCTTTGCACCAGGGACAGTCACATCTGAAGTCAGTGCGATGGTTAGGATAGATCAACTTCCAGTGGGACTTAAAACGGTGGGGTCAGTACACAGCCATCCTTCAGGTAACCCAACACCATCTGGGGCAGACCGAGAAATGTTTTCTAAAAAAGGAAAATGCCACATCATAACCACAAATCCCTTCGAAATGGATGATTGGGTTGCATACAACAAAAAATCCGAGCCAATAGAACTAGACGTCGTAGAACTAAGCTCTAAAAAAGACAAGTTATGGGAAGAAGAACTTGAAAGAATAAAGAGAGAACTCTAGTTTTTTCTCTAATTCGAATTAAGCATTTATTGAGGATAACCAATGAGAGTAATGGCTTCAGGCACATTTGACATAATACATCCGGGACACCTATTCTATCTAGAGGAATCAAAAAAACTAGGTGAAGAGTTAGTTGTAGTTGTAGCGAGAGAAACAAACTTAAGTAAAAAACCCGTAGTTCCTGGAAGCCAGAGACGTAGAGTTCTAGAAGGATTGAAACCAGTTGACCAAGCTGTTTTAGGCGATGAACTCGATATCTATAAAACCGTTGAAAAAATAAACCCAGATATACTATCTATAGGGCCAGACCAACATTGGGAAATACCTGAACTTGAGAAAGAATTAAAGAACCATGGATTCAACATTGACGTTGTAAAAATCGATAGTTACATGGAATGTGATTTATGCAGCAGTCGAGATATAATAAAGAAAATACAGACAAGAAATAAATAAACCCAGATATATTAGTTCTCTGTTTTTTATTGGAGGGACTCAAAATATACCAATCAACTATTGATGTCGGTTCGTTCTTCACTATGGTAACTCGGCCTTCACTCACCACTCCATTTGAAAATGCTGTTATTATATTCGGCATAGCTATGATCGTTTTTTTGGTCGCTCCGTTATTTGTAAAGAGATATAAACTACCAGGCATAATAGGCATAATTCTTGTTGGTGCGGCAATAGGTCCAAACGGCTTTGGATTATTAGAACGAGATTCTACGATAAAGTTGCTTGGAGAAGTTGGTTTAATCTATTTAATGTTCTTAGCAGGTCTTGAGATTAATCTAAACCAATTTATCGATAATAAGGATAGAAGCATATTTTTTGGACTAATTTCTTTCTTAATACCACAGACAATCGGTACTGTTTTTGGTGTATACATACTTGACTTATCTTTCCCTGCTGCCTTACTGTTTGGAGCAATCTTCTCTTCACATACATTACTAGCTTATCCAGTTGTACAGAGACTTGGTATTGCAAAAAATGAAGCTATGACCACTACTATTGGAGGAACAATACTTACAGATACACTAGCTTTATTAGTTTTAGCAGTTGTAATCGCATCGGTTGGAGAAGGGTTGACAACCGGTTTCTTTTTAGAGCTATCTATAGGGCTATCAATCTTTTTCGTTGGAACATGGCTAGTTGTACCTAAACTTGGTAGATGGTTCTTCCGTACACACGATGATGAAAGTTATTATGAGTTTCTATTCGTGATGGCGGTACTTTTCATATCAGCTTTTTTAGCTGAAATGGCTGGAGTTGAACACATAATTGGTGCATTTATAGCAGGTCTTGCTTTAAATAGGTTAATACTTGATACAGGCCCTTTAATGAATAGAATAGAGTTTGTTGGAAACGCTTTATTCATTCCATTCTTCCTGTTATCTGTAGGCATGCTTGTAGATGTCTGGGTTATAACTGAAGGTATAAATACATTGATTATTGCTGGTTCTCTAATTGGTTTGGTAATATTAACTAAACTTGTTTCTTCATGGATTACTGGCAAGGTCTATAGCTACAACAAAACCGAAGTACTTGGTATGTTTGGTTTATCCGTTGGCCAAGCAGCAGCGGCCCTCGCTATCGTTTTGATTGGTTTCGATGCAGGTGTCCCTGGATTTAACCAAGAAATGATAAATGCTGTCGTTTTGATGATACTTGTTGTCAGTGTATTGAGTCCCTCAATTGTAGAGCGAGCTGGACTTGATTTAGTTAAAAAGGCTGAAAAAAGAGATTATGATCCAAAAAAAGTCCCTCAAAGAATTCTAATCCCAATAGCCAAAGACTCCAAACATAAAGAATCACTACTCGACCTAGCATTCGCAATATCCAGCGATTCAGATGAACCTATAAACACCGTTTCAGTGATACGTCCCAATGGGGAAACCCAGACTATGTCGGAAGTCGCTAGAACGGAAGAGATACAGAAAGAGATGGAGAAATATGCCGCCAGTGCAGAAGAAAAAATAAAGAGCCATACACGGGTAAACCACAACATAGCTTCAGGAGTTGTTAGGTCAACAATCGAAAACCAAATATCAACAATCATAGTTGGGTGGGATGGAGCTGAAAACCGAAGTCAAATGATGTATGGTAAAATCATCGATCAAGTGTTAAATAGAGCCCCACAACTAACTCTCGTAACCCGTTTAAGCAAACCAATCGAAACATACAAAAGAATATTATTAACCTTACCACCAAATATCGAGTACAATGAAGGTTTCCCTGAAGCTGTAGAGACCGTTAAAAAAATTTCAGAAAAAACCGGTTGTCCAATAAAAATCTATGTTGTAAACGGTGACACCGAGAAAATAGAGAAGAGTTTTAGTGAAATAGAGCCAGAAACTCCAATTGAAACAATGGAAATCAAAGGTTGGAGAAAACTAATACCAACAATTAAAAAAGATTACGATAAAAACGATTTAGTTATAAACATGAGTTCTAGACGAGACAAACCAGGTTGGAACAACGAATTAAAGAAACTACCAAAAAAGACATTCACATTAACACAAGGAAACTCGATAACTATCTATCCAGGCGGAGAAAAAAGAGAAAAAAGACTAAAACTAGTAGATTAACTAACTATCCCTAAAAAAAATAAAGCTACATACATTTCTCCAAGATTTTTTTGCTGAGATAAAAATATTAAAAATATTTAATCTGTTTAATTTGAAAAAGATTTAATTGGAGCTGTATCAATTTTCTACCTGGATGTCAAATAATTATTATGAATATATCGGGCCTGACAAAATTAAGATAAATGGTGAAGAGGTTGAGAAAAAACTAAATCGGGCGACTAAGAAAAATGCGGTTAATTACTTAAATGAGATTGGTAGTTACAGTAATGTTTATTGGGATGAGAGTTATGGAAAGGTTTTTATCGAAACGGATAGAACTGGGACTTTCAATCGTGAAAAAAACCGTTTTTTTGAAGAGACAGGTTGGGAACTAAATATATTAAAAACATCTTATTCCGATATGGTTACCAAGGTTCGACGCCTTATATATGAATTTGAAGGTCGTTATGAATTTCTAAAAAAGGTTAGTAGAAATGTTAGGCGAACCGGAGATCCAGGTTGGAGTAGAATCTCTTTTTTAGGTGGTGGCAGAGAGGTTGGACGTAACTCGATTTTAATCCAAACTCCAGAATCTAAGGTTTTATTAGATTGTGGTATAGAAATGGATTCTGGTGAAGGTCCTTTACTTGGCCCTGAACTTTCAATAGATGAACTTGACGCAGTAGTTGTTTCACACGCACACCTTGACCACTCCGGCTCTGTTGCAGAACTCTATGCTAAAGGATATAGAGGACCTGTTTATGCTACAGAGTTAACTATAGTTTTGATGCGTCTTCTTAAAAGGGATCTATATCGATTACAGGAAAACCCTGGTTTCAATAAAGGCGATATAGATACTATGATAAACCATTCCATACCAATTAAGTATAGAGAAGTTAAAAAGATAGCTCCAGATATAGAGATAGCTCTACGTGATGCAGGACATCTTCCAGGAAGTGCTGGAGTGTTCCTAACGGTTAATGGTAAAAACGTTTTTTATACAGGAGATTTTGACAACCGAAACACAAAGTTATTACCACCTGCTGATTATGACCTTCCAGAACTTGATGTAGTTATAACTGAATCTACTTACTCACATGAATCTATTCCTGGTCAACAGAAGGTTGAAACTGAGTTGTTAAATACAGTTGAAGAGACTTTAAGTCGTGGAGGAACCCCAATTATCTCTACATTTGCTGTTGGGCGGTCGCAAGAAATTCTATCATTACTTAACGATAGGGGTTATGACGATATTTATATCGATGGAATGATTAGTGAAGCAACTAAGATAGTTGGTTCTTATCCAAGTTATATAAAGACAAACCTAGATGGGGGATATAACTATGTTTATAGTGACAGTCAAAGAGAAAATGCATTAGAAAATGGTGGTATCATTGTAACTACTTCAGGTATGTTAACTGGAGGCCCCATATCCTACTACCTCAACCGTATTGGTAATGATGTTAATAATACTCTCATTCTACCTGGATATATGGTTGAAGGGACTCCTGGAGATAAACTTAAAGAAGGAGAGAGAAAGGTAGAAATTAATGGCAAAGAGATTATGGTTGAGATGGATGTTAAGCAAATAAGATTTTCTGGCCATGCAGATAGGTCAGGAATATGGAATTTTCTTCATAAAGTAAAAGGAGAACCAATGGCCTTTGTTTTACATGGCCAGGAAGATGGATGTATTAGCTTGAGCGAAGAGATCGAAGAGAAATTTGGTTGGTTCGTTACTGCACCTAAAAACCTTGATGCCTTCCGAATCTAATATCACAATGATCTTGAATATCATTACTCGATTTAATGTGTTATGAAAAAAATTTTTATAGGTCTCCAAGGAGAGTTGTTAGTTTGAATAGACATAGGTTTTTTTGGAAACTTGGTTTTTTGTTTTTGTTATTTGGGTTGGTTTTAGTGGTTTTTTCATTTCCTTTCAATGAAATCAGTTTTGAGGGCGGGTTTTTATTGATGTTAGGTCCAATACCTATTGTTGGTGGTACCTCCCCAATGACGGTATTTTTGTTGATTTTACTTACCTTTGTTCTTATTTCTGTTTGGTTTTTAATTAGAAGTGGTGATTTACGATGAACTTAGTTTTTAGTTTAGGTCTCCTTTTGATATTCATCGGATTTTCTTTGTTAATCTTTAGCGTTATATTAAAATCAATATCGATTAAAAAAAGAGAAAAAGAATCTCTTGATAGTACCTATAAAGAAGAGGTTGGTGAAGAAGAGGTTGGTGAAGAAGAGGTTGGTTTTGGTGGTGGGGTGGTTATGGTTGGGCCTTTTCCTTTGGTTTTTGGTACTGACAAATCTGCGATTAAGGTTGCTTTGATTGGTGCTTTGTTTTTGATGGCTTTGTGGTTGGTTATATATTTTGTTTTGTTTTGGAACTAATATCCTGTCTGTTTTTTATTTTTTGTTAGAGGAAGTTTTTGATTAATACGAGTGGTGTTCCGGCGTCTGCTGACCCTGATATTAGGTCGGCGAGGCTTGCGGTTAGGTCTTTTGTTTTTCTTGGGGTGGTTCCTTCGTCTTCTTCTTCTACGTTTTGTGTTCTTATCATTTGGTCTATTTCGTCGTTGGAATGTCCTTTTTCGCTGTATTTGTCAACTAGGTATTTGTATTTGTTTCCTTCTCTGAATTTTCCTTTTATTCCTTCTGTATATCCAAATGAGGTTACTGGGTCTGCAAGTTCGTATATTCCGCTTTCAGGGTCTTTGTATGCTCCATCTCCATATATTATTACCTCTATGTTTTTTCCAGTTTCTTTTTTAATCATTTCCTGGATTTTTTTGGTGAATTCAAATGGGTTTTTTGGTGCTAGTTTTAGTTTTTCGTCTGTGGATAGGTTGCTGCCGAGTAAACCCCATCTGCAACTTCTTTTGCCTTCATTAGCGATTTCGGTTAGGTCGATTATTTCCAGGTTGCTGCTTTTTTCTAGAAGTTTTTTTCTATCTTTTTCTCTTCTATGTATCGAGGAGATTATTACTGAATCGATTTCGTTGTTTATTTGGGATGTTGGGTCGTTTGAAAGTATGATGTTGGCTTCACTGTCCTCATCATTAATTATTTCGGTGTAATACTCTAGGTAGTTTATATCTGTTATTGGGTGTTTGAAATTGATTTCAGCTCCATCTTGTTTCATTTCTTTGAGTTCTGAATAACTATAGGTCTCTTTGTAATCTAGATCTGCTTGAACGACTTGGTTTCCAACTTCATCATCTGGATGGGTTAGTTGTACAATTACTTTACCGCCAGTTACTGCTCTAGCTATGCTTCTTAGTATTGCTGAAAAACGGTTTCTACTGGTTATTGGATATAAAACGAGTGTTGTTGATCCTTTGTTTATATCGTGTTTGTTTCTTATTTCTTCTGCTACTTGGTCTATAGTTATGTAGTTGTTCTGTGATTTCGCTACTATAGACTCTGTTATACATAGGATGTCTCTATCACTAATCAAGCCATCACTATCACATTTTTTTATAACTTCTCGTATTTCACTGGGTAAATTTGTTTCTGGGGTTATGGCTCCCATTTTAAGGCCGTAGGCTGATACGCCAAGATAATTATGTTCTGGGTTCATGGATTGATTTCTCCATATATTTTTTGGTAAGCAAAATCTCTTTTTTGCTTGAGTGTCCGGCAGATTTATGATTTTATTAGTTGAAATATATTTCTGCCAAATTGATTTCTTTTCTTTAACCTAAATCTATTGGGTGTTTAGGTCTATATATAGATGTTTTTGGTTGTGTTATGGTTGTGTTGATTGGTTTGGCTGTATTGTTGTGTTTTGGAGGTATTGTTTGATGGATTTTGAAATTAAGCGGAAGGATGGTGCTGGAAGGATTGGTAGAATCGATTTGGGTGGTTGGAGGGTTGAGACTCCTACTATAATGCCTGTTATTAATCCTGGTATTCTTACTATTCCACCTAATGAGATGCGGGAGTTTGGTGCTGAGATTTTGATTACTAATTCGTATATTATTTATCGTAATGAAAGGCTTCATGAAAAAGCTGTAGAGAATGGTGTTCATTCATTGCTTGATTTTGATGGACCTGTTATGACTGATTCTGGGGCTTATCAACTATCTGTTTATGGTGATGTTGAGGTTGGTTCTGAAGAGATTCTTGAGTTTCAGGATTCTATTGGCTCTGATATTCATGTTCCTTTAGACTTGCCTACTCCACCGGGTGTTGAAAGGGAGAGGGCTGAAAATGATTTAGAGGTGACTTTGCAGAGGGCTAGGGAGGGTGTTAAGGTTGCTAGAGCTAATGATGCTGTTATCGCTGGACCGATTCAGGGCTCTACATACCTTGATTTAAGACGTAAATCTGCCTTGGAGATGTCGGAGATCGGTTTCGATTTGTATTGCATTGGTGGTGTTGTACCGATGATGGAGGAGTATGATTTCGAGAACCTTGTTAAAGCTATAGTTGCCTCTAAATCAGGTATTCCTTTTAATGCCCCTGTACATCTTTTTGGAGCTGGACATCCAATGGTTTTCGCTGTTGCAGTAGCTTTAGGGTGTGATCTATTTGATTCAGCGGCATATGCTTTGTTTGCTAAGAGAAATCGATATCTGACCAACCGAGGCACCTGGAATGTTAAGGAGATGGAGTATTTGCCTTGTTCCTGTCCAGCTTGTCATGGGAACAGTGTGGATGATTTAATGGAGCCGGAACTACTTGCTAGACACAACCTGTATGTAACTTTTAGGGAGCTTCGTGTTGTTAAGGAGGCTATAAGGAGGGGAGAGTTGTTGGAGCTAGCTAGTGAGAGAGCGCGTTCTCATCCAAGATTGCATTCTGCATTAAAATGGGGTTTGGAGAATGGTGATTGGATAGAGGAAGTTACTCCTTTCTCTAAGAAAAGCGCGTTCTTTTATACCGGGGAAGAATCAATGTTCAGGCCTGAAGTTATGAGGAATAAGGAAGCTGTGGGGAGGTACAGGCTTGGGGGAGAGGTTTTATTGTTTATACCCCACGACCTCGATATCGATACATTGGATCAAATTGAAGATAGGGGGGTTCAAGTGATGGAGATGAAACCTCCATTTGTTTATCCTAAGGAACTTTCAAGGACGTATCCATTTGGACAGTCACTTGTACCAACATATGTTGACAGCGGGAGACATAAACAGGCTGTTAAAACTATAGAGGAAGTACTGAAAGTATATGGGGATAACTTTGAAGAGATATATATAGTGGGTTCAGTCTATAAAGACTATCTTTGGGAGTTGGATGGTGTTAGTTATCTGGAGCCAAGCCAACTGGATTCAGTTATAGATTAAAAAAAGGGTTTTATATAGGTTTTCTTAGGTTATAGGTTATTTTAGATATGGGGATAAGATCCATCGTTTTTTTTTGTTTGGGGAGGGTTTTAGGGTTGGTATATGCAGTAGGGTTCTTCTGATAGGTAGTTTTCGGTTTCTGCGTAGGCTCTTGCTCGACAGCCTCCGCAGAGTTTTTTGTATTCACATTCTCCACATTTTCCAGTTAGTTTGTTGGGGTTGCGGAGGTCTTGGAATAGTTTGGATTTACTCCATATTTTAGTGAATTTTTCTTCAAGTACGTTTCCAGCGGTTACTGGTAGGTATCCACATGGATATACTTCACCGGTTCTTGATATGAAGCAGAACATTTTACCGCCTAGGCATCCGCCGGTTCTCATATCGAGGCCTTTTTTCTGGAACTTACCTCCTTTCTGGCTTATTATTCTGTAGTAGTGGGGGGCGCATGTTGCTTTTAGCTCCATATCTACTTCAGATTCCTTTTTGTAGAACCATTCAAGTATTTCTTCGTATCTTTGTGGAGTTATTTCGTTTCCTTTTAGGTCTTCGCCTCTGCCTGTTGGGACTAACATGAATATGTGGTGGGCTTTTGCTCCTAATTCGTTTGACATCTCTATTAGTTTGGGTAGTTCATCAACGTTTTTCTGTGTTATCGTTGTGTTTATTTGGAAGGGCATGTTCATTTCTTTTAGTATTTGTATTCCATTAATTGCTTTTTTGTATGCGCCTTCTATGCCTCTGAAATTGTCGTGTGATTTAGGTTTTGAGCCGTCTATGCTTATGCTTATTCTCTGTATTCCTGCATCGATTAATCTCTGGGTTTTGTTTTTATCTAATGTGGTGCCGTTTGTTGCTAATACTACTCTTAAACCTTTTTTGTCAGCGTAATCACTGATTTTGTATACGTCGTCACGTATTAAGGGTTCTCCACCTGTTAATATGAGTATATGTCCGATTTTAGCTATTTCGTCAACTACTTTTTTGGCTTGTTTTGTTGTTAATTCATCAGGTTCTGGACTGTATATTGAGGATGCTCTGCAGTGGCTGCATTTAAGATTGCATGACCTTGTTAGTTCCCATGCTACTAACATTGGTTTGTATCTATTGTCTTTCATGGCTCTCAAATCCTTTTTTGTTCAGCGACAGCCTGTATATATTTTATGTGATTTACCTTCGTACTCGATTGTTTTTTGCCAGTTGTTTTTACAGTCACATTTTGGTTTATGGAGGTATTTTTCTTCTTGGTGAAGTGAGTAATGATTTATTGTGTTGAGTATATGTGTGTCGCATTCTCCACAGTTATGTATTCCTCTCTCTTTACCGCCACCTACTGGATCGCTTATTATTTCGGTTGGTTGTTCACTTGTTTTTTTAAGCACCTCTAACAGGCTCCAAAGCCAAGGTGGGCGGTATTGGTTTTTGTTGTATAGTTGTTCTACGAATGTTCCTCTCTGGACATTGCAGGGGTTTATTGAGATTTTATTAACATCATTTTTGGCAAGTTTTTCTATCGAGTTGGTTGTGTCGATTATGGCTTCTCTTTCGGTTAGTAGGGGTGGTTTTAGCAGGAGGTATGCCTTGACTTTGCCTCCTGATTTTTGAATTGTTTTTATTGCTGATTTATATTCTTGGTATGTAGCGTTTTTGTTTATAATTTCGTTGAGTATTTGGTTGTTTGTTGATTCTATTCCAAGGCCAACCTCGAATTCCTGGATATATTCCTTTGTTTCTTTTATTTTTTCTTTTTTTATGAATTCGGGTCTACTTTCAACTCCAAGTATTTCCGGTTCTTTTTCCGATACTTTTTGAAGTATGTATTTTCTGGCTTGTATTGGAACCTCTTCTTCATCTAGAAATGACCCTGATGTGAATATTTTTATGTAGATGGGTGGTTCGAGTTCATGTTTCTTTAAGGCGGTGTCTATCTGTGTTTTTAGATCTTTTACAGTTGTTTTTTCCGCCGAGTCATAGATATAGCCACACATTGAGCAACCTGATTCCCTCCCCCATGAACATCCGGTTGTTCTTAAAATTATGTTCAAGCAGTTTATGGGCCGACCGTTGTTCCTTGCTTTATCTTTCCATACTGCTACAGGTTTTTCTGGATCGTTTTTTGTGGGCAGGTTGCTGTTCCGTATACTACTCATCATTCTTTCAAGTGGTTTCGTCATCTATAGTTCCTCCACATGTCTTATTTTCACTGCGATTCCTCTTTCTGAATTTATCATTTCTTGTCCTGACATCTCTGCCCGGCCAACCCCTATAGCTTTAGAGCCTTTGAACCATACTTCATCGTTTGGCCTAATCAGGTTTCCAGCGTTTATTACTCCAGGAGCTAATAGAGATCCTTTAGGATAGAAATCTCCAATTTCAATGAAGTAGTCTGTTGGTTCAACTTTTTTGACACCCTCTATCGTTAATGCAATCATTCCGTATTGGGGGACGAGTGTTGCATATTGTGTTCCATCGCTACCTATAACCCGTAGTTTTGGAAAACTTCCCTTAACCTCAGCACCCTCTAATAAACGGTTTCCAAGTCCTAACCTAAATTGGTAGTCAGTAATAGACTTAACCATGTCTCTAAATCTATTGGTTCTTTTTGGATATCCATTAAGAGCTTTATCTAGATTTTTAATCGATTCACTGGATCTTGGGTCTCGGTTAGGTGTTGTTAATTCAGTTTTGCATAAAGGATCTAATACCTCTTTACATAGCTCTGCCATCTCACCCTCCAGATGTACAACTATTTTTTCGTATTGATGTAAGGAGAAATAATGTTTAAAGCAATTTCTTATCAATTTTTTCTCATCTTCACTCCAAACACCCGTAACAGGTAGGTCGTAGTGTTGGGCGGGATATACAACCTCCAGTTCACGGGGTACTAAACCGAGTGGGGATGTTAAAATAACTTCATCTCCTCTTCCTTTGGTTCCACGGCGATATATTGCATGTGACTTGGATTTTGAGTATGGTTTTTTTGCAGAACACGGTAATATTACAGCAACATCTGAACCTGGTGGACTATATCTATTTTTAACTCTTTTGATGAATCTTTTTATCTCTGGCCTTTCCAGTGATTCATAATTATTTGCATAAAGTCTGTATCTTCTATAACTGGCTGTCTGTTTCATTAAAAAATCAGGGTAATCAAAATCTAGTTTACGTAACAGGGCAGTTAAATTAGGTTTGGATTTGACTCTTTGTTCAACATACTCTCTCAATAAACCTCTCTGTATGGCGTTTCTAGTACTCTTTAACTCTCCTTTCAACATAGCTATGTTGTGTTGGTAAATATTGTTTTGACGGATATCTCCAGACATCTCATTTATCGAATCTATGTCGTGTTCCAAGCAAACATTACATTGGCATGGTGTTTCACTAAGTTGTTCTAGCCTCTGACTACCGGAGGTTGTGAAAAAAACATCATCCATTGAACATTCAAGCGCTCGATAACTATCAAATAGATCTACACCCATATACACCATTATTGGAATTAACGGTGGTGTTGCAATGGCTGGAGCGTAAACAGCTGTATCAAACCCAACCCCTTTTTTTACCGATAAAACTACATCTAAAAGTTCATGAGGTATATACAAATCACCAACCATGTCTAACAAAACTGAGTGGTACTCTGAAAACTGATATCCAAACCTCTCTCTATGGTTTTTATATCTCCCACCCCCAACAACAGGCATCACCAATGAATCGAAAGATTCTTCATCGAATTCATCTACCAAACGATAATTTTCTTCACCAAGATATTCTGCAAAATCCATGTCAACACTTGGTGGACAACGCTTAGATAGAGGCACCACTATATCCGGGTTTTCAATACTATCTTGGTTATTTAAAAAACCATTAGAAACCCAAGAACTCCCTAAATCAAGTACATCCGCTTCTATATCAAGCAGGCATGGAGTTTCCAACTTAAAACTACCCGACTTTAAAACACCAATCCTTCCTGGACCATCTCTAGTAACACTTTCAAAATAACTCATATTATCCTATCTCAAAAAAACAAACTAAAATCAATTACCTAAGCCAACCATGTCTAACCTAACACACATAATATAAAAGTCCCCAAGCCCTAAACAACTTTCCAGTGACACAACTACTCACCCCCAAGAGAGTTAAGTTTTTTTATTCAGCTAAAATAGGTGACATCTCCGAGCTTAAACACAGAGTCTTACCACCCAAAGACGAAAAACAACGATAAAGAAAAATAAAAGGGTTTAGAGCGATTGATTCTGACTCTTTCCCAAAAAAAGTCATTTATTCAGTATATTGTTGGTTAAACGGGGTATGAATGTCCCTACGTCTGTAACTATCCCCATTGCTTGTGCTGTACCTCTATCCATCAACTTTGTTACAGTTGCCGGGTTTATATCGATACATATTGTTTTAACGTGTGATGGAAGTATGTTACCTGTTGCTATGGAGTGGAGCATAGTAGCCATCATTATCACTAAATCAAGGTCTTTTATGTTCTCCCTCATAGCTTCCTGTGCTTTTATTGTATCCGTTATAACTTCAGGAAGTGGTCCATCATCTCTAATCGATCCTGCTAGTATGTATGGAACATCATTCATTTCACATTCATACATTATCCCGCTCTGTATTTTACCATCCTCGATTGCCTGACGAATTGACCCAGATTTTACAACCTCACTTATAGCGTAGAGATGGTTTTTATGTCCATCAGGCCTTGGTTGTCCCTCACATAAATCAACACCTAAAGAGGTCCCATACATTGCTCTCTCAACATCGTGTACCCCTATCGCGTTTCCACCGAAAATCACATCAACATATCCTTCACGAATTAAAGTCGATATCTCTTCAGAACAACCTGTATGAAGCACTGCAGGACCTAAAACAAAACCAATTTTACCACCATCTTTTTTGGTATCTCTAATCTCCTTTGAAACCTGTTCAATCAATGTGTCCGATGGTTTTTCTGAGGACACATGACTTCCCATGAACTCAAAAACAGATTTTTCTCTAGGTCTTTCAGGTGGTGTAACCCTAATACCTTTCTCTCCAACAACAACCCTATCCCCCTCTCTGACATGGGAAATTGGTTTACAAAATGCTTCATCTCCCTTCAAAACTACAACACAATCCATCTCAATGTCCTTTACCTCAACCCACCGACCACCATGCCGCACATATGTCTGGTGATTGGTTGTGGAGTAGAAATTGTCTGGAAGAGACACATCAGAAGGTGCTTCTTCCCACTCTACATCCATAATCTCCGGTAAAGTGGCACCATGCCTATGGATCTCACTCATTATACTATCAAGATGGTCCTCATCTCTACCCTCAATCTGAATCCGAGTAAAACTCTTATCTGTTTTATGTTTACCTATATCAAACTCAAGAACCTCGAAATCCCCACCCATATCTATTATGGAGTCAAAAACCTTGGGCAACGTCATTGAATCAATTATATGGCCTTCAAGCTCAATCTCTCTTATAGACATTACCAAAAAATAGATAGGTCGTTTAGATAAAACCAACGGAAAAAAACAGGATAAATAAAAAGTTTTCCATAATTTATTAAAAAAAAAGGGTGTCAGCCTTTATGTATCATTGTTCCAACACCCTCATCCGTGAACAATTCAAGTAAAAGTGAATGTGGTTTTTCACCGTTGATTATATGGGTTTTTTCAACACCACCCTCTACGGCTCTAACACAAGAATCTACCTTCGGAATCATCCCACCCTCGATAACTCCTTCTTTTTTTAAGTCTTCAGCATACTCAGGTGTCATTTTTGAGAAAATAGTTTCTTTGTCTTCAGGATCTCTCATCACTCCATCAACATTAGTCATCATCATCAGTTTCTTAGCACCAATACTGATAGCTATCTCACCAGCAACAGTATCAGCATTAACATTTAACGAACGCCCTTCCTCATCAACAGCAATTGGAGATATAACAGGGATATATCCTTTTGAAGAAACAACATCTATCATCTCAGGATCAACACTTTCAATCTCACCAACATAACCCAAATCGATTTCTTTTTCAACATCCTCAACTACAACTTTCTTCTTACCCTTCTTCTTAGCTGTAAAAAGCCGTCCATCCTTTCCAGATAGACCTATACCTTTACCCCCATAACTACCAATCTTAGAAACAAGCTCTGTACCCACATTCCCAATGAGAACCATCCTAACAACCTCCATAGTTCTCTCATCGGTCACTCTAAGACCATCAACAATCTGAGGCTTTATCCCAAGTTCATTCATTACCCTACTTATCTCCGGACCCCCACCATGCACCAAAATAGTCTCAACACCAATATACCTCAACAAAACAATATCCTTAATTATATTCTCCATACTCTCTTCATTAACTATTGCATGGCCACCACACTTAACCACAATCTTAGATCCATGAAGATTACGAATATAAGGTAAAGCCTCAACAAGAATGTTTTCACGTTTCATACAAAAACCTCAACAACACATGCCATATAAATATACATGAAGTGACCCCTCCCTAAAGAGGAGAGGCTTCCATGCGACCTTATCCCAGAGGGAGTTTGCTATAACATCATGCTTCTCTCACAAACCTAATCAACATGGAACTATACTCTGAGAGAAATTTGGATTAAGGTAGAAACCTATATATCATACTCGTGATAGGTTTCCCTTATTCATCTCAGGTAGCCTTCACACTACCACTACCACCAGACCCTTCCATAGAACACAAATGTTCTAGATCGGGAGTTACCTAATACATCTTTTCGATATCGGTCTCAAGCTATAGACAATATCCCTTGAAACACTATCGAGTTGCTTTTTGTTTAAAAGGCAGACCACTCAACCAACTGCCAAATAGATATGTATGTTCAGACCACTTAACTTTTTACTATCGAGCTGCAGTCCCCTCCGTAAACGAAGAGGGCCTTAAAGCCTGCTTTAAGATAATTGACCCCTCCCGGCCCTAAAAAATAAAGATTAGGGGTATTGAGGTCATCACCCAGGTCATCACCCCAAGCAATATATCTAAAGATATTTATTTTCAGAAAAAACAAATGGAGTTTTCTGATTTACCTTAACCCATACCTCCTTTTCCCTTGATTTATAATAACCGTTATTTAGAAAAGACAGTTCTTTAGGTTATTTCCACTAAACTTCACCTATTTTATTGCTTGATAGGGACTGGTGTTTATGTTTTTTAATTTAGATTTTCCTATCTGAGAGGTCTAGATGGGTTTGTTCGATTTCTGCTAGAGCTGTGAAAAACTCTTCGATCTCTGGTTCTTCAGCTTCTTTTGCGAACTGTCTGTATTCTTTTATTGCGTTTGTTTCTCTTTTATGTGCCATTTTGTAGTTTTCTTTTGCTTCTGAATAACAATCCTCGTATGTGGGGATTTCTTCTTCCTCTATATCGATTAGTTCAGCCAGTGCTTCTGCGTGTTCTGCTTCAACTTTTCCAAGCCTTTTGAATACTGAAGCTTCGTTTTCATCTTCTGTTTTACGTGCAGCACAGGCATAGAACTTAGCGTTATCTATTTCAAGTTGAATAGCTTCCTTTATGTTCTTTCTAGAAACATCACTCACTTCATCAGCCATCAACCTATCGTAGTTATCTAGTTCTTTAACGTATTTTTCTGGAGCTCCGCAAAAAGGACAGTGACCTGGTTTACCATCCATCAATGAGGTTTCTCCACAAATGTTACACCTATATTCCATAAACATACTAGTTAACTATATATTTAAGGTTAATAACTCTATCCACAAACCGAATAATTAGTCGACAGATTCATATTTTTTTATTGCTTTTTCCCGCCTCTCACTGTGATCTAGTATTGGTGGAGGATAATCTCTATTGATTATACATCCAACTTTTTTCTGTATGTCTTTCGGCATCTCACTAGGATCGTGTATATATTCAGTTGGAACATCCTGTAGTTCCGGTATAAAAGACTTTATGTATTTACCTTTTGGGTCATATTTCTCCGATTGGGTTTTTGGATTGAAAACCCTAAAATAAGGTTGTGAGTCGGAGCTTATTGAGTAACACCAATGTATCCCACCTGTCATTGAAGACCTTTCAAAATCGATAAAATGTTTCTTAAAAAAACTATCTAAACTACGCCAATCTACATGAAGGTCTTTAGATGCAAAAGCAGCAACAACCATTCTAGGCTGGTTGTGCATCCACCCAGTTTTTAGTAGTTGACGTATTCCTGCATCTACTAACGGAAAACCTGTTTCACCTTTTTTAAAATCAATCCATTCATCCGGACGTTTTTCCCAATCGATATCCATATACTTGTTTTTAAGTGGAACTTCAGGCATATCTGGCCAGTTCCAAAGTTGTTGAAAATAAAAATCACGCCAACATAACTGCCGTCTCCATTCATCAAGTCCCTCAGAATCTAGAGTATCTATCCAGTATGCTTCTCGTATCGATATTGTTCCAAACTTTAGGTGTGGTGACAACATCGAGGTATATTTTTTAGATGGATAATCTCGATATTCACTATAGTCATCAACTTTTTCTTTAAACCTATCTAGCCAAGAAAGTGCTTCCGACCGACCTCCCTGAAATGGCTGTTTATCCAAAAATTTATTTAAACTGTTTTTGCTGTAACCGAGTTCACTCAAGGATGGAGGACTCTCTGAATCAATTTTTGGAATTGAAAAACAATTCCTCGTCTGAGGTATTTCCTTTTCTAAATCTCTCCATTTTCTATAATAATAACTAAATACTTTATATGGCGTTTCTGAATTTGTTAAAATCTCTCTTTTCTCATGAAAAACTAGGTCTTTAAAACTCTTAATATCTACATTAAGCTCTTTATCTATCTCTTGATCTCTTTTTCTTGCGTAAGGAGTGTAATCTCTATTCAAATAAATAGCTTCTACATCAAAATCCCTAACCAACTTTCTTAAAACATTTTTAGGCTTACCCTCCCGGATAACTAAGCCACCTAATTCCTTAAAATCACTAAATAACTCATCAAGAGAGTTTTGCCAGAAAAAAGCTCTTTTAATTCCAGGCCTTATCTCATTATTTCTAAAAATATCTTTATCCACAATATAAAGCGGTATTACCTCATCAAAATCACTAGATACTTTAATTAAAGCTTTATTATCTTTTAAACGTAGTTCACGCCTCAACCAAACAATACAAACCATCAAAACCAACCAACTTCTACCAAAGTGACAACCCCCTCTCCCAGAAGAGGAGAGGTCTTAGACCTTAGTTAAAATAAAATAACTAAAAACCCTACCTAACTATCTAAAAGAAAACTGTTTAAACAATGTTTTTTCTTTTCAATATTTCTTAAACCTTATATTTTTATGAGGTTTTTTGGAAAAATATCTGGCCATCCATGCGATGTAGTCAGAAGTGAGCGTAGTTGAGTTTTAGGCATATACAGTAAATGTGTTTTCTGGTAGTCCTTCGTTCACTTTTATGTCAAATATCTTGACTTCAGTTTCAGTTGATGGGCATTTGAATGATATCTCTTCTATATCGTAGGGGTCTTCAGCATTGAATAATTCATAACTGAACTCTTCAACAAATTTATTTAATGTTTCTTCTATTGATTGGTTTAAATCTGTTTGATTTAGCTCTGTTTCATTTATCAAGTCATTTGTTTCGTTCATATCTATGTTAGAGATATTGTCAAATTCATCAAACTGAGTTTCAAATCCACCAAAAAAACCAAATAAAGTTTGAAAGTCCTCAAAAACCTCAATTAAATCTTCTATATCTTCCACTTCATCTAAATCAACCTGTGATTCGAGGCTTAAGGCTCCAGAACTTATTTCAACGACGTTGTCTTCGAGGTTTAGAATTCCGGTTATGTCTTGGTCTTCAATGTTTATTTTGATTTTTAGTTCTTCAGTTGCAGGGTCTTCGATCATTACGTGTGTCTTGTTGGAATCATTTATAGTTGTCTTGAATTCAAGTGTTTTTATGTCATCGAGTGTTTCTATTTCACCTTCCACAATTCTTATCTCTGTTGATTGGTTTCCTATGGTGAGGTTGTATAGACCAGTCTCAGTTATTTTATGTTCAAATGTAATTGACTTGGTTTCACCCGGTGATAATGAAATTGTTGAGGTTTTTATTACCTCATCTTCTTTCTCTAGAATCACTGTGTAGTCTCCAGTTCTGTTTTCTGTATTTGTAACACTGGCTTCAATAGTAAATTCTTCATTCGATAGAGCCATTGCTTGTTCAATAAATATTTCATTGACTTCAAGAGCTTCATCCATTGTCTCTTCTTCTAAACAACCTGTTGCAGATATTGCTAAAACCAATGCAACAAATAAAACTAATATATTTCTCCACTTTGAGTTAGACATCCCATTAGTAATATGTTTTTAAAACTATATCAACCCAATCTTTATTCTTCTCAAATTAATTGGAATGTTTTTTATTGTGCTGACATCCTCCTACGGCTAAAGCCGTGGGGTTCCCCCACTGGGGGTTGAACCCACGGATACGGAGAGGTTCGCAGGTTCGTCGTCACGTTGGACGATGACCTGCGTTTTGGGCTGTGCCAGTACAGCCCCCGCCTCGGACAGCGGTTTCGAGAACTTGCCCAAGGCTCGTTTGCCAATATTCAGCGCACCGTTCTTGTCGGCGTTGTCAGTATATAGAGACTGCTCACCTAAAGATGTTACGCAAGCATCCAACCCCAACCGTGGCTATGAATGTGGAGAGATTCCCAGTTGTAATGATTTTTTTTGACTAGAAGGTTATTTTGGTTTATTATTTGGTATTGGTTTTTTTAAAAAAGAGATTTTTACATTGGTTTTATGTTGATGTAAGTTTATTAATCCGGATGTCCTTTTATCTCTAAAGTATGTTATGGGGAGTTTTTGTGTTAACATATTTAGTTGCAGGGTAGATGATAAATTTTAATAACATAAAGGGGCTTTAATTTAATATTCATTTTTGATATGGAGAGCTTAAGATGAAATCAATGTACTCATTTATTAGGGATGCATGGAAGGAACCAAGGGAAGGATACACGAGAGAGTTGATGTGGGAGAGATTGCAGAAGTGGCGTAGGGAATCCACCATTAAGAGAGTTGAGAGGCCAACTAGGCTTGATAAAGCGAGGAAACTTGGGTATAAAGCTAAAGAAGGTTTTGTTATTGCTAGGTCTAAGGTTAGAAGAGGGACTAGGAGAAAATCAAGGTTTAAAAAAGGCCGTAAACCAAGTAAAATGGGTTCGGAGAAAATCACGCCTGGTAAAAGCCTTCAAAGGATAGCTGAAGAAAGAACTAGTAGGAAATTCCCAAACCTACGGGTCCTTGCTAGTTATTGGGTTGGTGAAGATGGTCGTCAAAAATGGTATGAAGTTATAATGGTTGATCCACACCACCCAGCAATAAAAAACGATTCAGACATAAACTGGATATGCAGTGACAAGCATAAAAACAGAGCCTACAGAGGATTAACAACTGCAGGTAAGGATGGAAGAGGTCTCTCTAAAAGAGGTAAGGGCACTGAAAAAACAAGACCAAGTATAAGGAGCAACGAGGGCAAAGGTAATTGAGTGAGATACCTGTTCATTACGTAATGCTAAGAGCCTTCTCATATACAACTGAATCGGATGAGAAGGTCAAAAAAGCATTAAATCTATTTTTACCACCTGAAACAGATATTGAGTCTCAAGAACTTGAGGGAAACTTCGGTAACAAAATAAATCTATTTAGAAGCAAAATCGAGAAAAGCAGAGAAATCAGAGATTTAATTCATCAAATAAAAACTTCTTTAACTGAAGCTCAAATAAAAGAACTAGAGAAACAGATAGAAAGACGTACAGATGAAGACTGCAACCTATATCTAAGATTCAACAAACAAGATGCATACAAAGAAAAATTTTCATTAACAAACACCGGAAACTCGATCAACATTAGATTCAAAATAGCCGCATACCCAGCAAAAAAACAGAAAGCAATAGATATAGGCAAAACACTATTCCAAGAAGACTGGAGTTAAATCCTTTCTCTTCTTTTATCAATCCATCTTAAAGAGAATATAAGATAAATCTTTGATGGATAACATACCCCACATACCTATTAAACAGGTTGTATTGAGTTGGATTATTTTTTTTACATTCTTTATTAAAATAGAGTAGATGTGAAATCATCCTCTACCTGAAGAGGAGAGGTCTTAGCCCTGAGTTAAGATAAAAATATTGTATGCGTTATTTGAAGAGTTTTTAATAATTTATATTAAATAGCTTTTAGTATAAAATAATTTAAAAATAGTTAAAAAAAGGGAATTGGGGAATCTGGAGGTTAATTCCAGATTCTTTTTTTTGTTTTTTGTTTTAGATTTCGAGTTTGTCTTCGAGTCTTTTGACGGATGGTATTTCTAGGTCGAGGACTTTGGCGATTCTTGCTTTGGCTTCTATTCCTTTTGCGCATCCTGGTACGGATGTGATTACGCCTATGTCCATGTCTTCTCGTAGTTCTCTCATCACGAAGACGTCGGATAGGTCTGCGACGGAGACATCGAGTTTGTCTGCGACGTATTGTTTGGATTCATCGATGTCTGTGTTTTTGTTCATCATTACTCTTGAGACTAGATCTCCAGAGGTTCTTAATCCACCTAGGCCTGATGCGGCGTAGTGGGCGAGGGACATTCCTACTGGGTCTCCGACTCCTACCTATATACCGTCTACTCCAGCAACCTCAACCATAGCTTTAGAAGCCCGTGTGACTGCTTCTACTGGCGGAGTCTCAAACATCGGTATACCACCAACACCCATACCCATATTAACATGAATTGGGATGTTTGCTTCGTCCATTGTTAGTTTTACGAATGTTACAGCTCTGGCAAGGTTCCATGGTAGTGTTTCGCTTGCGTTTGTGTTTACAACTGGTCCGAATATGTCTCCACCGGCTTCTTCAACTAGGCCGCAGAGTTGGTGTGGCCACATTCCGGCGAGTGTTTCGCCGTTGTATTTTAGGCCGCCGTGCATTCCGAGGACGTTTTCGGCTGCCATTCCTATTTCTACTGTTATGTGTTCTGTTGCTGGGTTTGATTTTAGTTTTTCTGTTATTTCGAGTGATGCTTTTAGGTCTGGGTCTCCTGCTGCTCCTGATGTGTCTAGGTTTAGGCCGTCTAGTCCTAGTTTTCCTAGTTTTTTGGCTATGTATCCTATGTCTTCTATGGCTTGGTCTACTGCGTTTTCTTGGGATTCTAGTGCTTCCATCATGTTTCCTTCGGCCATGAGGTTGTTTGGGTTTTCGAATGGTCCGTCTGGTGTGTAGTATGTGCCTAGGTTTGGCATTGCGCCGTAGAATATTGGTACTATTGTTGAGAGTAGTATGTTTTCTAGTGTTTGTTGTTCTTGTGCTATGATTGGTTTTGTTGGTTTGTAGCTGTAGTCTATGTGTCCGAGTTCCATTGTGTCTGCGGCAAATGCTCTTTCGTGTACTTTTACTCCTTGTTCTCTTGAGAGTGGGATTCCGACTCCGCTGTTTCCTTGGTCTCCCATTAGTCTGAGTGTTCCTATGTCGTGTGTGAATACTACTTCGTTTCCTTTTTCTACTCCGACAACTTTACCTGGTTCTGTTAGTATTGATAGTAAGTGATCTAATTCATCATCTGATAGTTGTGGAATGTCTGCTTGTTCTGCAGCGGCTGCTGTACCTTTATCGAGTTCGTCTCTCATCTCTTCTTTTGTCATTTCGATGGAGGCACCGTCACCCATATTGGTTTGATATTTAGTCATAAATTTAAACCTCTTATCTTGTCTAGGGATTTGAATCTATCTTATTTATTATTTGCCAACGAGTTTTTCAGCGGTTTCAACGGCTTCTTTTGCGTCTTCTGCGTAGGCGTCGGCTCCTATTTTCTCTGAGTATTTTTTGGTGACTGGTGCTCCTCCTACCATTGTGAATACGTTGTCTCTTAGGCCTGCGTCTTTTAGCATGCTTTCTATTTCTTCCATGTTTGGTCGGGTTGTGGTCATTAGTGCGCTGCTGCCTACTATTTTTGGTGAGTTTTCTTCTGTTGCTTCTATGAATTCTTCGAGTGGTACGTCTCTTCCTAGGTCTACTACTTCGAAGCCTTGTACTTTGAGGAGTAGTGCGACGATGTTTTTACCTATGTCGTGTACGTCTCCTTCTACTGTTCCAATGACTACTACGTCTTTTTCTTCATCGCCGGCTCCTTCGACGTTTTCCATTAAAATTTCTACGGCGTCTTGTACACCGTCACCGATGGTCATTAGTTGTGGTAGGAATACCTGTCCTTTATCAAACTGGTTTCCTAGTTCTTCCATTGCTGGAGTTATACCATTTCCAATAGCTTCTACACCATCATGGCCATCATCTACGTATTCTCTTGCGGCTCCTGTTAATGCGTCTGGATCGATATCTAGTATTGCTCTTTTTATTTCTTCGATTTGTTCTTCTTTGCTCATTTAAAAAAACCTCATCTACCTGATTAATATTGATGATAGGATTGAAAACATATAAATTTACGGTAGAGGAACCCTATTGTTCAGGGTATGGGGGGAAAGTAAGTTTTATAAGGCTTGTATTTTTGATTTAATCTGATTTGATTGGTTTGTGTTTTTTTATGAAAATATAGATAAAAAAAGGGGTTGGTTTTTGTTGGTGTTGTTTTTAGTATTGTATTATTTTGATTTCTGTTTTGTTTGGTAGGGTTTTTGGTAGTTTATATGGGTTTTTGACTTCTTGGTAGTTGTTTATTTCTTCTTTGAATTTGTCTATTCCGTCTATTGGTATTGTTATTCCTGGTATTTTGTAGTGCATTGGTATTGCGATTTTTGGTTTTATTAGGTTGATTATTTGTTTTGCTTCTTCTGCGTTGATTGTGAAGTTGCCGCCTACTGGTATGAATAGTATGTCTATGTTTCCTATTTTTTTGATTGTTTTTTGGTTTGGGATGTGGCCTAGGTCTCCTAGGTGGCATATTGTTTTGTTGTCTAACTTGAATTTATATATTAGGTTTTTGCCTCTCTGTCCGCCTTGTGATTTGTCGTGGTATGTTTGGATTCCGTTTATTTTTATTCCTCGGGCTGTTGAGTTTCCTATGCTTGATATGGTTACTGGCTCTCCTTTTACGGTGGACACTGCGTTATGGTCGTAGTGGTCGTGGGATACTAGTATTAGGTCTGCTTTGGGTGATGGCGGTTTTAGTCCGATTGATTTGCCATCGTGTGGGTCTGTTACTACGGTGGATTGGTTTTTTATTTCAAAACAGGCGTGTCCCCACCATTTTATCTCCATTTTTCTATCTCCTTTTTTTGTGGTTTTAGACGTTTATTTCGATTCCTAGTTCTTTTTTGATTTCTTGGTATCGGTTTCGTACTGTTACTTCTGTTGTGTTGGTTTGATCTGCGATTTCTTTTTGTGGTCTTTTTTCTCCACAAAGTACACTTGAGATGTATATTGCTGCTGCAGCGATTCCTGTTGGACTTCTTCCGCTTGTTAACCCTCGTTCTGAAGCTTTTTGTATTATTTCTCTTGCTTTGATCTGTGTTTCTTGTGATAGGTCTAGTTTGCTGCAAAATCTAGGTAGGTATTCTTGTGGTAGTGATAGTGGTAGTTTTACTTCTAGTTCTTGGGATATGAATCGGTATGTTCTGCCTAACTCTTTCCGTGTTATCCTTGCCGCTTCTGCTATTTCGTCTAGTGTTCTTGCTACACCGTTTTTTCTACAGGCTATGTATAGTGATGCAGCTACAACGCCTTCGATGCTTCTTCCTTTTATTAAGTCTGCTTCTGCTGCCTCTCTATATATCTTTGATGAATCTTCTTGGATGTTTCTAGGTATACTTAAGCAAGAAGACATTCTGTTAAGCTCTCCTAACGCTAAGGCTAGGTTTCGCTCTTTCGCGTCGGATATCCGTGCTTGTCTATGCCATTTTCTCAAGCGGTAGAACTGTGCTTTTTTGTTTGAAGAAATTGGGTTTCCTTGACCGTCTCGATTTTTAATACTGATTTGAGTTGAAAGGCCTTTGTCGTGTGTCATGTTTGTCATTGGACTTCCGACTCGGCTTCTGTTTTCTTTTTGGTCGCTGTCGAATGACCTCCATTCTGGGCCTGTGTCTATAAATTCCTCATCTATAACAATTCCACAGTTTTCGCAAATTAATTCAGCCCTTTCATAATCATGTGTTAGTTTTTCTGCATCACACTCGATACATTTTCCGCTTTCTTCGTATTCCCCTATTGAAATTCTCTCCCCATCACTATCCCCATCACCATCATCATTATTAGAATTTGTAGACAAATTCTCCCCCCACTAAAAACAATTTGTGGGTTGCAGTATTTGAAATTAGGTTTTTTACTGCCACAATGTTAATTTCTGTTAAAATAAAATAAAGTTTTGGGAGAAGTATTTATGTTGTCTAAATGACTGTTTATACTATTGAAATAGAGTAATAACGTCTATGTAGGTTTTTATGACTTTAATGTTTGTTTTAATGTTTGTTTTCGTTTTATTTTAAGTGTTTTTTTGTTTTTTTGTGGTTTCTTAGTATTTCTTTGTATTCTTTTTTTGAGAAAGACAGGTTTTTTGGGGGTTTTTTAAAATAACCTACTGTGTATTCGCTTTTTTTGTTTTTTCTTGGTCCTGTTTCGGCAGAAAATACAATTCCGTTTTTTTGTTTTGTGGTTTTTTTGAGGTTTTTTGGTTGGTATGCTGTTTCTTCGATAAATTCTCTTTCAGCGGCTTGTTTTGGTGTTTCGTTTTTTTGGATTTTTCCGCCGGGGAATTCCCATCCTCTTTCTGGGTTGTATATCATTAGGTGTTTTTTGTTTTTATATGCGACAATTATTGTGTATTTGGCTGACATTTTTGTTCTTATTTTTTTATTTTATTTGTATTTGAAGAATCCTTGTGTGTCTGATTTTTCTTTTTGTAGTTTTCTAATTGCTTGGCGTGCTTCTTTCGGTTTTTTGGTTTCTCCGATTTTTTTGGCTTTCTTGATTTTTACTTGTTTTCCGCAGGGGCATTGTCTTGTTTTGTGTTGTTTATCTGTGTATAGGTATCTTCCACAATTGGTGCATTGGAATATTATGTATTTCTTTGTCATTTTAGAATTCTCCTAGTTTTTTTTGGCTTGGTTCTCCTTTGAGGTCGTTTTCTGTGTATCCGAAGTAGTTTAGTACTCTGGATGTTGCTGGTATTACTTGGTTTTCTATGTAGTAATCGATGTCTATGGGTATTTTTCTACCGTTTTCCATTGTTAGTGTTCCGTTTTTGTATGATTTGAACATTTCTATTGGGAATGATCTTTCGCCTATTGATTTTCCGCCTTTGGTTGTTACTACGAAAGATATTTTTTTGCCTGGGCCGACTTCTATGCCTTCTTTTTCTGCTTTTTCTGCGGCGTGTACGTGGGCTTGTCTGGATTCGTATTTTGATATGCTTTTTGATAATGTTTTTCTTATTACTAGTTTGTCTATAGGGATTTCTCCGTTTTTGAGGTTTTTTATTGTTTTTTTTACTACTTTTACTGCTTTTTCTGGGTTTTTGTCTTTTAGTATGATTTCGATTACTTTTTGTTGCATCTCTCTTGCTAGGTCGCACCAATCTCCTCTTCTTACTTCAAGACCTCTTATGTATATTTCGTTGTTTTGGTCGAGTCCTGCATATCTTTTTTTCTTTTCTGTGAAGAATATGGTTTGGTAGTGTTTTTCGATTTCTATTTCGAGTGGTAGGGTTTGGTTTAGTTGTTTTGCGAGTTTTTGTGCGATTTTGTTTATGTTTTTTGAGTTTTGTTTGGTTGTTTTTATGAAGATTGAGTCTGTGTCTCCATAGATGACTTTTAGGTTTTTTTTCTGGGCAGTTTGGATTGCCTGGTTTATCATTTCACGTCCCCATGCTGTTGTTGCTTCGGCGCATTCTTTTTTGTACCATCTTGCTGCTCCCCACCCGGTGTATCCATAGAAAGAGTTTGTGAGTGTCTTAATTGCTTTTTCTCGGACTTTTAGGGATTTGGTTTCTTCTTTGGTTTTTGCGTTTTTTATTTCTTTTTTGATTTTTGCTCTGTGGTTTAGTAGTTCTTCAAGTATTTCGGTGAAGAAGCCTTCTCTGTCTTTTCTGAATCTATGTTCTACTTCTGGTGCTTTGTGGTAATCTTGATGTTTTTCTGTTTGGTCTGGAGGTATGTATGTGTCTGGTGAGATGTTGTATGATATCATTAGTGATGGATACATTGAGCTGAAGTCGAGGGAGATTACGTTTTCATGTAGTCCTTTCTCTGGTTCGAGTACAAATCCCCCGAGGTATGTGTTGGATCCTGATCGGTATCCGGTTCTGTTTGGTACAAGTTCTTTTTGTTCGTGTGCTTTGGAGATTAAGTACCATTCTACTTGTCTGCCTCTCCCCATTTTTGAGATGTCGTCGGCGAATTGTTTTGTTAGTTTGGAGAACTCTAGTTGGTTTGGTAGGAGTTCTTCTCCTACTCCAGCTGTGCTTACGGCGTCTTCTCTGGCGTATTTTAGGAGTTTTTTTCTTTTTTCTTTGTCATCCCAGTATTCTCCTACTCGATGGCCGGGTATGTCTGTTCGGTTGGTTGAATTCATTACGTTTAGGTAGTCGGCTACTTCTTCTAGTGATTTTACTTTAACTTCACCTAGGTCTCGACTTGCGATTCTATATAAATCGATGTTTAATCGGCCTTTTATTGATACGGTTTTTCGGGCTCCTCCTCGAAAGTCTGGAGTGGATTTGTCTCGACCGATTTCTAGTTTTATATTATGTTTTTCGGCTCTATCTTTGAGGTATGGCCAGTCGAAGTCATCGCCGTTGTATGTTAGTATTACGTCTGGGTCCCATTTTTTTATTTCTTTTAAGAATTTTTGGATTAATTCTTTGTCTCCACCGTTGTCACTTGTTAATAGTTTTGAGTTTCCATCAGGGGTTACTAATGAGATTATGATTATTGGGTCTTTTTCAGGGTCTGGTGATCTTTCTTTGTTGTGCATCTCACAATCGAATGTTAGTTTTTTGAGTTCTGGGGTCTCTTCTTCGAAGACTCCTTTTAGTGAGTTTATTTCTATTGCTTTTTCTGTGTATTCAGATTCGGTTTTTTTTCCTTTTAAAATTATTTTTGAGGATGGGATTAAGCCTTTATCTATAACAAATCTATTTATGAAAGGTATGTCTGCTTCTCTATACTCTGATACTTCTTTTAGGTTTGATATTTCTTCTCTTAATGTGGGTACGTGTTGTGGGTGGTTTGTTGTTATTTTTAGTACCTTGGTTTTTTCTCCTTTGTCGAACCGTTTTTCGGTTTCCACTTTTTTGGGTTTTATAACTTCGTCGTATCGTTCTCCTTCTATTTCAAGTATTTGTTTTTTTAGTTTTTGTATGTCGGCTTCATCTTTGGGTATGGCATAGAAGTATGGTTCAAAGTCTCGGTAGTAACCTACAGTTATTTTATTTTTTTGCTTTATCCAGAGTCGTATAACTGGTTCTCCGTATTCTGTTATGTATTCTGCGTTTAGTAGGTGTCCTTCTATTTCCATCAAAAGATTATTGGGGATAACCGGAAAAGTAGTTTTGGTTGGTATGACAGGTTATTGTGTTTGGCGTGCTTAATTTACTCTGCTGTTGTGGAGATTGAATTATGACAGATTATCTAGATTTTTTTCCTAAGGAGAAGCCTTATAGTAGTCAGTTAGATGCTATGGAGAAGATATCGCGTGGGGTTAGTCGTGGGAGAGTTATTCTTTTTGAGGGTGCTTGCGGGACTGGTAAGACTTTGGCTGCATTGGCTCCTTCTCTTGAATACGCTAAATCGAGGGGTAAAAAGGTTGTTATAGCTACTAATGTTCATCAACAGATGAAGCAGTTTATTGATGAGGCGAGTGAGATTTATGAGACCTCTGATATTAAGACTGTTGTTTTTCAAGGTAAGACTAAACTTTGTATTGAGGATATGGGGTATGGTGAGTGTCAGGCCTTAAAGGAAGAGACTTATGAGTTATATAGGTTGAGGAAGGAGCGTAATGAACTTAAGTATGAAGTTAAGGGTTCTAGTAGTGGTTCTAGAGATAAGAAAATAGAGTTGTTGAAAGAGATTGATAGGGAGATTAGTGAAAAGGAGTCTAATAGTTGTGTTCCGTTGTTGAATACTCTTAAGGGGGATGGTGATTTTGAGTCCTGGGTTTTTAGTGATGTTCGAGGTCCTGGGGATGTTGTTGATTGGTGTTCTGTTAGAGAGCGCTGTCCTTATGAGGAGTTGAAGAAGGGTCTTGAAGAGGCTGAGCTTATTATATGTAATTATCGTCATATTATGGATCCTGTAACGCTTTCCAGGTTTTCTGAATGGCTTGGGGAGGAGGGGGATCCTTTTAGTGAGGCTATATTGATTCTTGATGAAGCACATAATCTTAGTCAGGTTGCTAGAGATATTTATTCACGTCGTATTGCTCTTAAAACTATTAAAAAGGCTTTAAGTGAGGTTAGGGATGAAAAAACCCGTAACTTGGTTGATGGAGATTTTGGTGAGGTTGAAACTCTATTTAAATTGCTTTTTAATTCTATAAAAAAGATGGAGCCAAACAAAATATGGGAAGGATATAATGAAGTTAAAGTTCAGGACCCTGAGTCGCCTCGGAGTAAGGATAGAATAACTAAGTCGTTAAAGGAAGATGGTGGTCGGGTTGAAAAGAAATTGAATAAGGCTTTGATGATTGGTAATGAACTTGAATCGATATATGAAGAGGAGTTTAAAGCTAAAAAAAGGTCTCGTAAAAAGGTTTGTTATATTCAGGTTGTTGCTGAGTTTTTGCTAAATTATCTTCAGAATGCAAGTAGTTCTGATTACTATCCTTATCTGGAGTTTGAGAAAAATGGGGGGGAGGTTGGAGCTAGGTTAGGCCTGTTTAACTGTGCTCCGGAAGACATGGTTGGCTCACTTTTGAACTCCACTCATTCAACTATAATGATGTCAGCTACATTACGTCCTTTCAGCCATATCCGGAAGTCATATGGATTTACCGATACTCTAGATCTGGCGTATCCAATGAATTTTCCTATTGAAAATAGGCAGACCCTAGCGGTTGATACTCATGCTCTTTTTTCTAAAAACCGTAAGGACGAGATGGTTGTTACTGAGGTTTCAAAGATTTTAAGAGACATTATTTCAGATACACCTGGGAATGTCTTGGTTTTTTTCCCAAACTGGGGTGAAGCAAAAAAATACTATGACTCCGTTGACACAGATGTTGAGAAATTCCTTGATATGCGGGGAGAGTCGTCTGTCGAGGTTAGGGACCGTTTCTTTGAGATTGGTGAAGGTGGTGGAAAATCTGCGCTTTTCTCTTATATCTGGGGTACTTTGTCTGAAGGACTGGATTATAGCGATAATCGCGTTAGAACTGTTGTTATTGTAGGTGTTCCATATCCCTTACTTGATGACAAAATGAAGGCTATACAGAATTCTTATCAAAAAAGGTATGGTGATGGATGGAAATATGGTGTTGAGGTTCCTACAGTTAGAAAGGTTAGACAAGCAATTGGTAGGGCTGTTAGGTCTCCAACAGACAAAGCGTCTAGAGTTCTTTTGGATAAACGATATACACCAAGTTCAAGTAGGAATATGGGTAAATACTCTTTCTACACTAGTCTTCCAAAAGAGCTTAGGGAAGAAATAAAAGAAGTTAGGCCTGAAGAAGTTGGATCCACGATAAATAGTTTCTTTAGTGACTAACTTGATTTACTGTGGATTGTTTTGTGGTTTGGTTTAAATTAACTGTATTTTGGTTGTTTTAATGGCTGTTTGGGCTTTAAAACAGATAAAATAAGTTTGTTGAGACTGGTTTTAACAGTCTCCATTTTTTATTTTTTGGGTTTTTGGTTGTGTTGTTGGGGGAAGTTTTTTTATTTTTCTTTAGCTTCCTTTTTCTTTCATTGCTTCTTGTATTTTCTTTTTGATTTCTTCTTCTGTTTTTCCTTCTATGTCGATTCCGAGGTCCTTGGCTATATTTTCTATGTTGAGGTCGCCTTCTTCGTTTCCTTCTGGTTCGCTTTCAAGTGTTTCGTATTCTGCTTTTTTGACCTCTTGTTCCATTTCGCTCCTTGCTTTTTTGAATTCTCCCATTGCTGTACCCATTGATCGGGCTAGTTTTGGGAGTTTACTTGCTCCGAAGAGCAATAGTATTACAAGGAATATGATAACCCATTCGGTGAGTCCTATTCCAAGGGGACCTCCGGCGAGTATTGATAACTCCATAATAATTACACCTTAGAGTTTGGTGTTCTTAATTTAATATAAATATTTCTTTTAAAACTTTTTTTTGGGTAGGTTTGTGTTTGGGCTGAAAAAGTTTAAAAACTTATATCTTCTATTGATGGTTGATGTCTATTGTTATTAGTTTAGGTGGTTCGATACTGGCTCCAGACCTTGATAGTTCTAGGTTTAGTGAATATTCTAGGGTGTTGAAGGATATATCTTTTGAAGATGATCTTGTTGTGGTGACTGGTGGTGGTGAGATGGCTAGGGAGTATATTGATATTGCGAGGGGTCTTGGTTCTAATGAGGCTTTTTGTGATTCTATTGGTATTGAGGTTACTCGTTTGAATGCTAGGTTATTGATTAGTGCTTTAGGTGAGGGGGTTTTTCCGGAGCCTCCAGGTTCTTATGATGCTGCTTTAAGGGCTTTTTCTGTTAGTGATGTTGTTGTTATGGGTGGTGTTTCGCCTGGTCAGTCAACTGATGCTGTTTCTGCTTTGATTGCTGAGTATGTTGATGCAGAGTTGTTGGTTTTTGCAACTTCTGTTGATGGTGTTTATAGTTCGGATCCTCGTTTTAATGATGATGCTGAGAAGCTTGATAGGATCTCTCCTGATCGTCTTGTTGAGATTGTTATGGAGACTGAGATTAAGGCTGGTGCAAAGGGTGTTGTTGATCCTCTTGCTTCGAAGATTATTGAGCGTTCTGAGATACCTACTGTTGTTTTAGATGGGAGTGAGCCTGAGAAGGTTAGGTCGGTTGTTTTGGATGGTGTGCATGAGGGTACTCTTGTTGTTTCTGAGAGTTATGAGGGTGTTTTGGGTTAGTTTAGTTGGTTTTATTTTGTTTGTTTTTGTATTTCTTTGGCGAAGTAGTTGACAGTGTCTTTTATTATTTTTTCTCCTATTTTTTTGGTTGCTTTTTCTGGGTTTCCTAGGACTCCTGTTTTTGTGTATGCTTTTAGGCCTTCTGTGAATATTGTGGAGGAGTTTATTTCTCCGGTGTATCCTTTCTTGATGTTTTGTTTTTTGATTAATTCTGGGTGTTCTGATAGTAGTATTGATGTTTCTGCTGCTCCTGCGTGGTTTATGTCTCCTGGTTTGATTCCATGGTTTTTTGTTGAGTCGTTCCAGACTTTTATGTGTTTTTCGAAGCTTGATAGTGGTATTATTTTTGTTCCGTCGAGTTTTTTTGAAATTTCGGGGGCTATTGTTGTGACGGGGGCGCAGTTTCCGCCGTGTGTTGAGATTATTGCTATGTTTTTGAATCCATGGTTTGCTAGTGATGTGCAGTAGTCTTTGATGAGCTCCATTAATGTGTGTGGTTTGATTGTTATTGTTCCTTTGAAGTCCATGTGGTGGTCGCTGCATCCTACTTGGATTGTTGGTGCCATTAGTGCGTTTGTTTTTCTTGCTATTTTTTCTCCTAATATTTCTCCTATTAATGCGTCTGTTGCGGTTGGTAGGTGTGGGCCGTGTTGTTCTGTTGAGCCTACCATTATTATTGCTGTTTCGACTCCGTTTTTTATTGATTTTTCTATTTCTTTTGTGGTCATTTCTTCTATTTTGACTTTTTTTGGTTTTTCCATCTGTTTTTTCTCCCTTTCTGTTTTTCTGTTTGTAGTTATTTTTGTTTTTGTTGTATTTGTTTTCTCAGATATTTTTATAAAACAATAATTATAATTATTGTTTGTTAGCTTTTGATGTCTGTGGTTTTGTTTGTGTTTTTCACTCCCTATAACAACGTTTTTATTCGTTAATTGTCGAAGCAAAGTTTTATATATGTTCAAATTTCATGATTATTCGTGATAAATAGGCCATGGAGGCCCCATAAAACACCATAGAGGAACACAAATGACTGAAAAAAAAATATTACTAGCAACCGATGGATCAAAACCCGCCCTAATGGCCACCAAAAAAGCCATTGAAGAAGCAAAAACCATCGATGCAGAAGTACACGCACTCACAATAGAAGAGAAGGCCCCCATGACCCTCCTAGAAAAAAAACAAGAAAACATAGCCGAAGAAAAATACTTCGAAATCAAATCAAGAGGAAGCGAAGTCGCTAAAAAATATGGAGAACAACAAGGGGTAAAAGTAGTTGAAAAAAAAGTCGAGACCGGTCCCGTAGTTGCCGCTATACTCGAATACGCAAAAGAGATAGATCCCGACTTAATTGTCGTTGGAAACTCAGGAAGAAGCGGATGGGAAAAAGTAAGACTAGGTAGCGTTGCAGAAGGCGTAGTAAAAAAAGCCAGCCACCCAGTCCTGGTAACCAGAGTAAAAAACGACGACTACCTCGAAGACATACTTGATATAGCACGCCAGATGCCATTACCCTCAATAGAAGAACTAGAAGAACTAGTAGACATCGACCTAGATGAACTCGAAATAAAAAAACAATTAGGACTTGCATTCGGAACACTACTCGCATTCCTAATACCATTCTTCGGACTAGCCGCAATAATATCCTGGGCACCAGATATTTCTGGAGCCAAAATAATCGGGTACGAACTGAACATCGCTCTTGTATGGATACTTCTTATGTTCCCACTAGGATGGGTCACAGCATTACTCTTCAACCAGTACGCAAAAAAATACGATAGAGCTAAGGAGAGCTAAATAATGAACATAGTTGCCTTAACCATTGTTCTAGCACTTGTAACCATAACAATCGGAGTGGCTTGGTACAGCCGTCGTTGGACAAGAACAACATCAGAGTTTTACGTAGCAGGACAAAAAATATCTTGGGTTCAAAACGCCTTAGCATTAACCGGAGATTACCTAAGCGCCGCAAGCTTTCTTGGAGTCACCGGAGCCATAGCTATACTAGGAATAGACCGTACATGGGATGCAATAGGATACTTCGGAGGATACATCGTTCTCCTCGCACTACTAGCAGTTCCACTAAGAAAAGTTGGAAAATTCACTGCCTCCGAAATACTTACAACCAGATTCCGAGCAAGCAAAACAGTACGTACAAGCGCAATGATAGGAAGCACGGTAATATCCTCATTTTACATAGTACCCCAACTAGTAGGCGCCGGAGCCCTAATGCAGATACTACTAGGATGGGATTACGTCATTTCAGTACTCATAATCGGAGTAATAGTAATAACATACGTAGTTATGGGTGGAATGCGAGCAACAACCTACAACGCAGTTATACAAGCTATCGTACTCTGGTTCGCAATGCTAATAATCCTATTACTAACAGTAGTACTCTTCTTCGACTACAACCCACTTAACATCATAGATTCAGTAAGTGGTTTAGTACCTCCTGAAGTAGCTGCAGGAATGATATCAGATGGAGCAGCATTAGAAGGAAACTATTACGAAGTAATCGAAGAAGTTACAAACCGACTAACCGGAGGAGAAACAGCACTAGTACCAGGTGCGTTCGCTCCTGACTGGATGAACCTATTCGCACTAGCAATCGGACTTGCATTCGGAACAGCCGGACTACCACACGTCCTAAAAAGATATTACACAGTTGACAAACCAAAAGACGCAAGAACAAGCACAATAGGAGTCTTATTCTCCATAGGGACCTTCTATATAATGGCAATATTCGCTGGACTCGCCGCAATGGTACTACTCTATCCCGACTTAATAGGATACTTCCAAGCCGGAGAAGACTCAATAGCACAAAACATGGCCATACCATTACTAGCTGAATTAGTTGGAGGAGATGTCTTACTAGGTATCGCTATAGGTGGAGCTTTCTGTGCTATACTAAGTACAATTGCAGGCCTCCTAATGACCATTGGAACTACGTTAACCCACGACTACTACATGGAGCTCATAGAGCCAAACGCAAGTGAGAAAAAAGAGGTATTCGTAGCAAAACTATCCATAATCGCAACCGGAATAGTAGCGGTACTCATAGCCCTCTCATTAGGTGACCAAAACGTCAGCTTCCTCGTAACACTAGCCTTCGGTATAGCAGCAAGCGTATTCTTCCCAGTCCTATTCATGTCAGTATGGTGGAAAAAATACACACGACAAGGAGCAATTGCAACAATGGCAACAGGAC
This sequence comes from Methanonatronarchaeum sp. AMET-Sl, assembly GCF_029854155.1. Classification (NCBI taxonomy): domain Archaea; kingdom Methanobacteriati; phylum Methanobacteriota; class Methanonatronarchaeia; order Methanonatronarchaeales; family Methanonatronarchaeaceae; genus Methanonatronarchaeum; species Methanonatronarchaeum sp. AMET-Sl. The sequence continues at coordinate 1,534,490 of NZ_CP122958.1, forward strand.
TTATAATCTCCGTTATATTCGTTGTTGCCCACCTAATAGGTATGACAAGCGTGCTTGGCCTACCAGTCCTCATAAACCCAGCGTTATACAGCCTACCCGGCGCCTTAATAGCCGGAATAGTTGTAAGCCTACTAACTGATGACGTTGGAGACGTTGACCGGTTCATGGCTCTCGCACACAGAAAAGAAGAATAAACATCTTGGTGGGTAATCCGAAATGGATTCCCACCACAATAAAATATAAATGAATAATCATTATAGAAGGGAATGTGTTATCTTTAACATAACCAAGAGGTGTAAAGATGGGAAAAAACGCAGCACAAAACTCTGAAGATTATGGAAAACAATGGGTCAAAGAAGATCCAGAAAAAGAAGGCATATACTGGCCAACAGAGGAACTCAAAGAAAAAGCACACATAAACGACGCCAAAATATACGAAGAAGCCAGAAAAGACCCACATCAATTCTGGGCAGAACAAGCAAAAAAAGAATACGATTGGTTCGAAGATTGGGACGAAGTAATGGAATGGGAACCCCCCTTCTTCAACTGGTTCTTAGGAAGCAAAACAAACCTAGCATACAACTGTCTAGACAGACATCTAGAAGACAAAAGAAACAAAGCCGCAATTATATGGGAACCAGAACCAATCGAAGAAGAGAAACAAATTCTCACATACCAAGAACTCTACAACATGACAAACAAGTTCGCAAACGCCCTTAAAGACCTAGGTATCGAAGAAAACGAACCCGTAACCTTCTGGATGCCAATGGTTCCAGAAACAGCGGTAGCAGCTCTAGCTTGCCAAAGAATAGGAGCCTGGCACTCCATCGTGTTCACAGCATTCAGTCCAAACGCCGTCAAACAAAGAATGGAAGACGCCGGATCTAAAACATTAATAACAATAGATGGATTCTATCGAAGAGGAAAGGTAATAGAACTAAAAAGCCAGATAGGAGAAGTACTAGAAGAAGTTGAAGCTGAAAACTGCATAGTTGTAAACAGAGCAGATACCGAACCACCAATGGAAGAAGGAAGAGACATTTACTTCGACGAATTAATGGAAAAAGGAGACAGCTATTGTAAACCAGTTGAAAAAGATGCAGAAGACACAGGATTCTTACTATACACATCCGGAACAACCGGAAAACCAAAAGGAATAAAACACTCATGCGGAGCCTATGGCGCACAAGCCGCAGTTACAATGAAATGGATCTTCGACATCCACGAAAACGACGTATTCTTCACAAGCGCCGACATAGGCTGGATAACCGGACATAGCTACGCCCTCTACGGACCACTCTCCCTAGGAGCAACCGAAATATGGTACGAAGGATCACCAGACTATCCAGAACCAGACAGACTATGGAAAATAATAGAAGAAAACGGCGTAACACAATTCTACACAGCACCAACCGCAATAAGAGCCCTAAGACAAAAAGGAGACGAATGGGTAGATAAACACGACCTAGGGTCATTAAGACTACTTGGCTCAGTCGGCGAACCAATAGACCACGACACATGGATGTGGTTCTTCAACAAAGTAGGTGGAGGAAGATGCCCAATAGTCGACACATACTGGCAAACCGAAACCGGAGGAATACTACTAACATCCCTACCAGGAATCGGACCGTTCGTACCAGGAGTAGCTGGACCAGCAATGCCAGGAATCGGATACGACATACTCGACGCGACAGGAGAACCAGTAGAACCAGGAGAAAGCGGTGAAATAGTTATAAAAGGACCAAACTTCGGTCCCGGAATGCTAAGAGGCGTATACAAAAACCCAGAAAGATATGAAGACACATACTTCAGCGAATATGGAAACGAAACATACTTCAGTGGAGACGGCGGAGTAAAAAGAGAAATCCAAATCGGAGGACAACAACTACTAGAGATCACAGGCCGAATAGACGACGTCCTCGAAGTAGCTGGACATAGATTAGGTTCAGCCGAAATAGAAGACGCAGTAGACAGTATAGACGAAATAGTAGAAGCCGCAGTAGTAGGAGAACCACACGAAGTCAAAGGAGAAGTCCCAGCCGTATTCGCAATACTACAAGACGGAGTCGAACCCTCACAAGAACTAGAAAAACAGATAGTTAAAGTAGTAAGAGAACAAGTTGGGCCAGTTGCAACACCACACGTTGCATACTTCGTTTCAAACCTACCAAAAACAGAAAGCGGCAAAATAATAAGAAGATTCCTAAAAGGACTTGTAAGAAACACAGAGCTTGGAGACATGACAACAGCAAGCAACCCCGAATGCCTCGTAGAAATCGCAGAGAAAACAGAATACGACGGACCACAAGAAATACCAGGCTACAACGCCTAACCCAAAAAAACCCTCTCCCCCTTTCTTATTTTTTTATCTACCGAATATCCAACTATTTTTAATTAACTTAACTCAATCTTCATAATTATAGTGATCAAAAATGGATGTAGATCAAACAGCATACATATCTAAAACCGCCCACATAACTGGAGACCTGGAGATAGGGCGTTATTCAAGCGTTTGGCACAACGCAACTATAAGGGCCGACAGCACCATCAAAATAGGTAATGGAACAAACATACAAGACAACGCAGTGTTACACTCCATGGGAGATGAAAGCACATTTGTAGGTGACAACGTAACTATAGGACATTCCGCCGTAGTACATGGCTGCACAGTTGAAGATGAATGTCTAATAGGTATGGGTTCAGTAATACTGAATGATGCCGTTATAGGAGAAAACTGCATAATAGGTGCTTCCGCATTAATACTTGAAGGTCAGGAAATACCTCCTAACTCTCTGGTTATCGGTGTTCCTGGGAAAGTAGCACGAAATCTTAATCAAGATGACATTCAAAGAATAAAGGAAAAAGCACGTGAATACAAGGAACTTGCAGAAAAATACAAAAAAGAATAAAAACGAACAAAAAACCTAAATACACTTAAAAAGACCTTATCGAGGTAATAATTTGAATCCAAGAATATTGGTTGCAGGAACTAAAAGTGGTGTTGGAAAAACAACTATAACTATAGGGTTGATGGGGGCTTTAAAGCAAAAAGGAATCGATGTACAGCCTTTTAAAGTTGGGCCTGATTATATAGATCCTGGTTTCCATACCCAGATTACAGGAAACAGGTCCCGCAACTTAGATAGCTATCTACTAAAAGACAAAGTTATAAAAGAAAGTTTCTTAAACGCTTCATCAAACTCAGATATATCTATTATAGAGGGGGTTATGGGTCTCTACGACGGTAAACATGGAGGGGGAGAGCCTGGAGCAGGTAGTTCCGCCGAAATCGCTAAAATACTAGACATACCCATAATCCTAGTTATAGACGCCGGAAAGATGGCTCAAAGCGCAGCTGCAATGCTACATGGATACAGTACCTACGACAAAGAAATCGAGGTAGCAGGAGTAATACTGAACAACGTTAGCAGTGAAAGGCATTATCAAATGATTAAAGATGCTGTAAAACAAGATATCGAGTTCTTAGGATATCTTCCATGGAACAGTGATTTAGAACTCCCTGAAAGACATTTAGGGCTCGTTCCAACATATGAAAGCAAAAACCTAGATAGTTATATGGAAAAACTATCCAACTACATATCCAAACACATAGACCTTGAAAAAGTAATAGGGATAGCAAACGATACCAAAAAAATCGAAATAAAAAACTGGAGTGTATTCAGACAAACCCAAAAAACCAAAGTTAAAATCGCAGTAGCATTCGATCAAGCATTCAATTTCTATTACTATGACAACCTCGATATACTAAGCGAACTTGGTGGCGAAATAATTGAGTTCAGCCCAATAAAAGACAAGAAACTCCCCGAAGCCGATGCTTTATATATCGGTGGTGGTTTTCCAGAAACCTTCCTACCAGAACTGGAAGAAAACCAGTCAATGAAAAAAACAATTAAAAATTTCTATAACTCAGGTAAACCAATCTACGCAGAGTGTGGCGGACTTGCATACCTATCCAAAGAGATAATAGATTTTGATAATGAACCATACAAAATGGTCGGCATTGTACCTGGAAAAGTCAAAATGACAGACAAACTACAGGCAATGGGATACGTAAAGGCAGAGACAACAAATAACAACATATTGATGAATAAAAATGAATTTACAAAAGGCCATGAATTCCATTACTCCAAAATAACTGGCCTAAACAAAAAAGAAAGCAGTTATAAATTATTTGGAGGAAAAGGCAAGAATGGAAGACATGAAGGCTACGTAAACAAAAACCTATTAGCTAGTTACGTACACCTCCATTTCGGCACAAACCCATCACTACCAAAAAAACTACTAAAAAAAGCAGAAAAAACTAAGTAAATAAATCCAAAACCTTGAAGCAATTTATTACAATTTTAAATACCTAAAAACATTAGATTCTAAAAAAACACAGTAATCGCCTAAAAAAACATAAATCAGTCTATTACCTGACACTTAACTAAAGTTCAGTTAAAAACCCTAAAACATAAAAAAACAGAATTGAGAGGATATTGTGAGAAAGATATTAGTCACCACTGCATGGCCATATGGAAACGGTCCAATTCACTTAGGTCACTTCGCGGGAATGGTGTTACCAGCAGATATATTCGCCAGATACCATAGAATGAAAGGAAACAAAGTTGCCATGGTTTCAGGAACCGATATGCATGGAACACCCATATCATTGAAAGCCGAACAAGAAGGAATGACCCCTAAACAACTATCAGAAAAATACCATAAAATAATAAAAAAATCATTAATGGACTTAGGCGCTTCCTACGAACTATATACCAAAACAACAACAGAAAACCATTATGAAACAACCCAAGATATGTTCAGCACATTAAAAAAGAAAGGACATATCTACAAAGACAGTATGGATCTTTTCTACTGTCCAGAATGTGACCGATTCCTTCCAGACAGATATGTAGAGGGTGTTTGTCCACACTGTAATGAAGAACAAGCCAGAGGCGATCAATGCGACGAATGTGGAATGACTCTAGACCCAATCGACTTAAAAAAACCCTATTGCTCACTATGTAACGCAACCCCTATTGAAAAACAAAGCGAACACCATTTCTTAAAACTATCAACATTCAATGAAGAACTAAAAAAATGGATATCTGAAAAAGAAGATGAATGGAAACCAAACGTAATAAACTTCACAAAACAATGGCTCGAAGACGGTTTAGAAGACCGACCAATAACACGAGACATGGAATGGGGAGTTCCGATACCAGGTGGAGAAGAAGGAAAAAGTATCTACGTTTGGTTCGATGCAGTAATAGGATACCTATCAGCTACAAAAGAATACACAGATAAATGGAGAGAATTCTGGGAAGACGAAGAAGCAGAAACATACTACTTCATAGGAAAAGACAACATACCATTCCACGCAATCATATGGCCAGCAATGCTAATGGGCTATCAAAACCTAAACCTACCACATTGTGTATCCGCAAACGAATTCTTAAACCTAGAAGGCCGTCAATTTTCAACCAGCCGAAACTGGGCAGTTTGGCTTAACGAAGTCCCCTTCGACCCAGACGCAATAAGATACCACCTCACAAGCATAATGCCAGAAAACAAAGATTCAAACTTCACATGGGAAGGATTCCAAACCAAAAACAACGAAGAACTTGTTTCAACATACGGAAACTACGTACACAGAGTACTAACATTAATACAAAACGAACTGAACGGCGAAATAAAACCAAAAGAAACAGAGATAGACCCAGAAGTCCAACAAAAAATCAAAGAAACAGTTGAAAAAACTGGAAAACAAATAGATAATAGAGAATTCAAAAAAGCACTTGAAACCGTAATATCACTATCAGCATACGGAAACACCTACCTAAACAAAAAAGAACCATGGAAATCCGACAACCCTAAAAAAACATTATACAACTGCCTCAACATCGTCAAAACACTATCAATAATAACAGCACCATTCATGCCAAACTCAGCAAACCAACTATGGCAAACAATAGGCAACAAAGACACAGTACATAAACAAAAATGGAGCAACGCCAAAAAACCAATAAAAGAAACAAAAATAGATAAACCAAAAACCTTATTCAAAAAAATCGAAGACAAAGAAATAGAAAAACAAATAAACAAATTAGGAAGTGAAAAAATGGAAGAAAAAAAAGAACAAGAAAAAATATCATTCGAAAAATTCCAGCAAATGGACATAAGAGTAGCAAAAATAAAAAAAGCCGAAAAAATAGAAGGATCAGACAAACTACTGAAAATAAAAGCAGACATCGGAAACGAAGAAAGACAATTCGTAGCCGGGCTCGCCAAAACACATCAACCAAAAGAACTAATCGGAAAACAAGTAATAGCAATAACAAACCTAGAAGAAGCCGAAATATTCGGAGAAAAATCAGAAGGAATGATACTAGCAGCCGACCAAAACAATAAACCGATACTACTAAAACCTGAAAAAGAAACAGAAACAGGAACACCAATAAAATAAATTAAAAAAAACAAACGGAGGGACATACAACCCCTCCCAACCAAAAAACCAACAAAACATAACTAAACTAAAAAATAAACCTTACCCCTCACCATAACTAAACTAAAAAATAAACCTTACCCCTCACCTGCTGACCCAATCAATTATATTCTAAACCAGATTAATAGCCATAAACCCTACATAATACAATATGTATATGAAGGGGGAGAACCCACGGCATTAGCCATGGGAAGCTCACCAGGGTCCATGTTCATATGGGTTTCTTTCTAAAGCAGTTCCCTCAGTGTTATGTTGCCAGATATCGTCTCCCCAGATATATGCATTAACGTTTGATTGTGGACCTATTCCCTTTAACTCTATTTCTATTACTTCACTTTCACCAGGTTCAAGAGAGGGGATTATCTGTGTTTCATTTCCTACTAATTCACAGTTTATTGTCTCAAGCTTTAGGTTTAGTTCACCGGTTTCAAGTGAGGCGTCTTTATTTGTTATCTGGAGTTGCAATGTTACGTTTGCTTCGTCTTGATCGAATTCAGGTAGGAATTCTGCTTGGATTTCTGCGTAGTTTTGTTTCACGAAGTACTCTGGAAGGTCATCCATCGCTAGGTATGTGATAAACCCAAGGCTACCTACTAATAGGATGCCTATTGCCACAATCTTGCTTACTTGCCAGAACTCTTCTTTGTCTGGTTTTCTAGCTAGTTTTAAAACTCTTATATACTCAGATAGTTTTTCTTTGAGGCTTTTTACGGCCTTGTCTACGTCATTATCTTTGCCTTTACTGCTACGTCTTGCCAACTTTTCACCGCCGGTTTTTATTCACGCAGGAGTTGTCATCCGACGAAATCGATTCCATGTTTCTCGATTTCTTCTTTTTCAGCTTCTTTTGTTTTGCCTAATATTTGGGATGATTTTACTCCTGTTACGACTAACATGACTCTTACAGTATCTTCAAGGTTTTGTTCTATTTGAGCTCCCCATATTATCCTTGAGTCTGTGCTTATTCTGTCGTGAACTTCTTTGACTACGCTTTCGGATTCGGAGACACTTATGTCTGGTCCACCGGTTACGTTTATTAATGCGGCTTCTGCGCCACTTATATCGACATCTAGTAATGGGCTTTGGAGGCTCTTTTTAACTGCTTCGTGGGCTCTTTCTTCGCCTTCGGCTTGACCGACACCTATCATTGCTACGCCACCGCCTTCCATTATTGTTCTGACGTCTGCGAAATCGAGGTTGACGAGGCCGGGTTTGGTTATTAATTCGGTTATTCCTTTAACAGCTCTCATTAATACTTCATCTGCTACTTTGAATGCTTTTTGTAGTGGGAGTCTTGGTACTGTTTCGGTTAGTTTATCGTTTGGTATTACTATTACTGTGTCTGCTACGTTTCTTAGTCTTTTTAGCCCTGCTTCTGCATTCTCCATTCTTACTTTTCCTTCTACTTCGAATGGGAGTGTCACGACAGCTATTGTTAGTGCTCCAAGTTCTTTTGCTACCTTGGCTACAACTGGTGCTGAACCTGTTCCGGTACCTCCACCTAATCCACAGGTTACGAAAACCATGTCGGAGCCTTCTAAGACTTGTTCTAGGTCTCTTATGTTTTCTTCAGCAGCTTCTTTACCTATTTTAGGGAGGCTTCCGGCTCCAAGGCCTTTGGTCTTGTTTCTACCTATCAGTATTTTGCGGTGTGCATCTGTGGTTACGAGGTGTTGTGCATCTGTGTTTAGCGCTATCATTTCTGCGCCTTTGATACCTGCTTCCATCATTCGGTTTACGGTGTTTGATCCACCTCCACCACAACCAACGACTCTTATTGTTGTTCCTATTTCTTTTATAACTCTCTGCAGCTCTTCGTCTTGTTCTTGTTTCTCTGGAGGTTTAATCGGTCTCGTTACATCTTTGTTGTTTGTTGAAATCTCTTCTTCATCTTCTGTTCTTTCTAAAGCTTCTTCAACTACGGATTTCATCCTAATCCCCATCTTTAAACTTTCAGTTAATTTTTATGTAAATCTAACTTTCAACCCATGCCTATTTTATCGAGGACCTTGGGAGGGTACTTTAAATTAATCTCTTTCTTATTTATATTGTGTACCATATCGGGAGTTATAGTTTTTCCTTCTATCTCTAGTTCCTTGCCCCCAGAGAGAACTCCAAACTGTTTTTTCTCCACTCCAAGCGACAATGCCTTGTCGGGATTGAATTTTTTCTGGGTTATCTCCACCTGAATATTTCCTTCCCTCCGTGATACCTCTATGGGTTTTTCTTGTCCTATAGTTTTAATAGCACAGTTTATTAATTTCTCAATTCTATCTTTAAAACTTTTCGAAGGAATATAGAATTTGTTTGTTATTGTGCCGTTATTTTTTTTATAGTAAATTACTTCAGACTTATTTAAACAACTTTTCAAAATATCTCTATTTTTCCCAAACCTCTGAGCCATGTTTATTAGTTCTTCATTTATTTTGATTAATTTAAATTCCTTATATCGTTTTTTTCCAGCATAAATAGGTTTAGAGTTCTCTATAGAGTTTTCAATAAATTCACTCCATAGTTTAGGGTTTAATGGATCCAAATCTCTTATCTCACCCTCTGAATATACAGGTAACTTATATTTAGATAGTTCTTGTTTCTGGATTTCATTACCAGAGAGATGTATGAAACTACATTCCGGTGTTTTCTGAATCATTTCTCCAACCATCTCATAGTTATAGGCATAACTAGGCATAAGATGGCCTAAAGCTATGTTGGTTTCCAATAAAAGGCGGGTTTGTTCAGGAGCATAATGTCCCCCTCCAATACTAATTCCATTAGCTCTATCCGTTTGACCGGTTTTATCTAGAGATAAGATTGTTTCAGCAACGATATCGCCAGCAACAGGGTCATTCCATTCCTCTTCACCACTACCTATCTCAACAAACAATGTAGGTATTTTTAGATTTGAAGGTCCGTGATGAGTAGCCTCAAGTGATGGTTTATATTCAGTTCCATCTGAAAGTTGATTCAGTTTTTCAAGCACCATTTTAAGATATTTAGGTGCAGAAAACGAAATCTCTCTTGGATTCCCTCCAACCTTAGCTTCATCACCTATATTACCTGGCGTATGAACAGATAATAATTTCTCTCCATTACTACTGCTGTGTCGAGAAGGGAACACTATACAACTAGACTCAATGTTTTCTTCATCAAGCTCTTTATCAAGCCCATTTTGGTCTATATGCCTTCCAATATCTTTTATTAACCTTAATTCCCCATGATTTAATATCGGTCTACCCCTGAACTCTCCATCCTCAACCCAATCGGCTTTATCCAACAATTTATTTTGTATGTTAACGCTTGCTGGATCCCCCATCGATACATAAATAGTTATTGTCACTATGGAAATGTTTTTGAGTCAGAAATGTAAAAAATTTAAGCGTGTTTGTGAGACAGGTCGTATATTCAAGCAGAGGAAGGTATATATGGATGTTTCTAAGACGGCAAAAAAAATAAAAGAAATGGAAATAAGAGGCGCTGGAGACATAGCTAGAGCAACAGCTAAGGCCCTTAAACACACGGCAGAAAAATCCAATGCAACCTCAGTAGATGAATTCAAAGAAGAGATAAATAAATCCAAAAAAATATTACTAAACTCAAGACCTACAGCTGTTTCACTTCCTAACTCAATTAGATTGGTTACTAAAAACCTAGATAGATACTCAGACATAGAGGGAGCAAGATCTAATATAATCAAACGTGCTGATAAATTCATTTTAAGATCGAAAAAATCAATCAAAAACCTCGGAGAGATTGGAAGTAACCGTATAAAAGATGGTGACACCGTTTTAACCCACTGTAACTCAGATGCAGCGCTATCAGTCATTAAAGAAGCCTATAAAACCAAAAAAATAAACGTAATTGCTACAGAATCTAGGCCAAGACTTCAAGGTAAAATAACTGCAAGAGAACTCGCTGAACATGGAGTCCCAGTCACCTTAATAGTTGATTCTGCAGTCAGGTCCTTCATGAAGAACGTAGACATAGTTGTTGTTGGAGCTGACGCAATAGGGGTAAATGGAGCAGTCGCAAACAAAATCGGTACATCACAGATTGCATTAGCTGCCAACGAAGCGAGAGTCACATTTATGGTGGCAGCTGAAACATATAAGTTCTCACCAAAAACAGTCATTGGTGAGCCAATAAAAATAGAAGAAAGATCTGAAGATGAAGTTTGGAAAGACTGTCCAGGCGGCATCTGCATCAAAAACCCCGCATTCGACTTCACACCCCCCGAATACATCGATTTAATCAGCACAGAAATCGGATTAATTTCACCACACATGTCATACGCCATACTTAAAGAAGAGTTTGATTGGAGCATAGAAGAACTAAAAAACAGTTAAAACCAAAAAAAAACAAAAAAACCTTATAAATTAAAATACAGGTGAAATGACCTCCCCCCTGAAGATGAAAAAAGGGTCTTAAGGCCTGAGGTTAGATAATAAATGAAATATATAAACTATTTATTGGTTCAATGAAGGTATCAATCAAGAAAATAGATATAACTAAAGTTAAAGTTGAAGCTATAGTTAATCCATCAAACCCACAATGCACTATGGGCGGAGGAGTTGCTAAACAAATACATGATAAAGGTGGAAAAGAGATAAAAACTGAAGCACGTAAACATACACCAATCAACATTGGTGAAGCTGTAATCACTGGAGCAGGAAGGCTTCCAGCAAAATACATTATACATACACCAACCGTTAAAACTCCAAACGGAAAAAGCAGTGAAATAATAATTGATAAAGCCATTAAAGCAATATTAAAAACAGCATTAGATAATAAAATAAATACAATAGCGATACCCGGATTAGGAACCGGTTCTGGTGGTATATCTTACAGAAAAAGTGTTCTAACAGTTTGTAACAATATAAAACAAATCAAACCAGAACTTGAAATAATATTAGTATACCAAAACAAAGAACATGAAAAACAACTAAAAAAACACTCTAAAAAACTAAAATAAACCCAATTTCAGATATTTTTTATAACTATCCCACAAAAAATGAGTTCTATCCAGGGTTATAAGGATTCATTAACAACCGGCTTTAATTATATCTATATTTATCGTTAAGGAGATGTTTTGTTTGTCATTGTATGATTTAATCGTGGTTGGGGCAAGTCCCGCTGGCCTGCAGGCGGCTAACATTGTTGCTGAAAGAGGTTTTGATGTACTAGTTATTGAGAAACGAAGTGATTTCTCAATAGACCCTGGGCCTGCTGACACATCTTTTGATGGTTTTTTCAGACAGATGGGGTTTGAGCCAGTAAGTGATTACATAACTCATCGTTTAGAGGGTATGCGAATAACGTCTCCATTGAACACAACTTTAGAGATAAACACACCTGGTTTCTCCATAGATAGAGAAAAGTTTGATAGATATTATTTAGATAAAGCACTTGGCGTTGGTGCCAGCGTTGAACTGGGAAGAAGAGTTAATAGAATAGATATTGACGAAAAAGTCTCAGTTATAACTGAGGATGGGAAGAAGTTTAGGTCAAGGGCAATAGTAATAGGTTCTGGAACTCGAGACAAATTAATAAATCAAGTTGGCTTAAATACGATGCGTTATCCAAATGACCTTGCTAAATCCATTCAGGTTGAAATGGAAGGAGTTGAAGTTCCAGAAACTCACTTCCATTATTATCTGGGTAAAAAAGTTTCACCCGGTTGGAAAGCAACTATTTCACCTAAAGGTGATGGTAGAGCGAGTATTGGTTGTTTTGTAAGAGATGCAGATCCAGAAAAATATCTAGATCGTTTTTTAGAAAGAAGCATGTTTGATGGTGCTGAAATAATCAGGATACAACGAGGGGAAGACCAAATAATAACGATACCCAGCCAGTTGGTAAACGATCGAGTGATGGTTGTTGGTGGTGCTGCTGGTCAAGCCGGTATAGCTTTTGCAATGGCAGCAGGAAGGCTATCAGGAAAAGTTGCTGTAAGAGCATTAAAACAAAAAAACCTCCGTAAGGAAAACTTAATGGAGTACCAAGACAGGTGGCGCAAAAAATACCTCAAATACTATAGAGCAGGACGTTTCTCACTAAAAACAATCGAGAAAATGAGTGATGAAGAACTTGATGAAGTAATGAAAGCACTAGAACCAATAAATCTCACAAAACACCTAACAAAAAACAAACATCTAACCACAACCGCCCTAAAAATCGGAATAAGAGCTTTAATCAACAAACCAAGCCTTATAAAACATACAAAAAAACTATTATAACTAAGGCCATCCAAAAGCTGGTTTTCTCAAAAAAAATCCAAAAAACTAATCTACTCTTTTTATTTAAATCTAGTTATGTAAGCGATGCCCTAAATGGGGTATCTGTTTCCTGAAGTGAAGAAGAGGGGAATTTGCTTTAGGACTCAAATAGGGGTGTATATTTTATGGATAGAATGGAAAGAGTCCTGAATAGTATTAAAGGAAAAGAGGTTGACCGACCACCCGCATTCAGTGGAATGGGCACGATAACTATAGATAACACAGAGAAATTTGGTTATAAATTCCATGAAGTGCTTAGGGACCCTGAAAAAATGTCAGATGTAGCCGTTGCATCTATCGAGCTATTTGAACTAGAAAGCGTAAACATACCTATAGATCAAACAATACAAGCAGAAGCTTTCGGAGCAGAAATTGAGTTCAAAGAAAGCGATGAAAAAAACATTAGATATCCATCTATAAAAACGAATGTAGTAGAAAACATAGAGGATTTTATAGAAATCGAACCACCCACAATAGATGAAGCTGGAAAAATACCCGAAGTTCTAGAAGCAATTGAATTAGCCAAAGAAAAAGCACCTACAGACATTCCAATCGGAGGTTGGGTAATGGGGCCTTATGTTTCAGCAGGCCAACTACTTGACCGTAAAAAAATACTGGCTGCAACAATGCGCGACCCAGAAACCGTTCATGAAATCCTTGAAATACTAAAAGACTTCGAAATAAACTACATTAATAGATTAATCGAAGCCGGAGCCGATTTTATCTGCCTAAGAGAACCCGCTGCAAGCCAAGACGTATTAATGCCAAGCCAGTTCGAAGAAATTGTAAAACCATACCTAACGGAGATACTAAAAAACATAGACACACCAAAAATACTCCACATATGCGGGTTAACAGACGACATAATAACAAAAATGTGGGATTGCGGGCCCGACGCACTAAGCGTTGAAGAAAAAAACAACCTATATCAAAACAGAAAAGACCTAGGAGAAAAACCTGTCTTATACGGAGCAATATCCCCAAGCGAAACACTATACAAAGGAACACCAGAAGACATCAAAAAAGCTGTCCAAAAAAGCTATGACGCCGGAGTAAACGCAGCAATGCCAGGAGACGACATCTGGCCATTAACTCCAAAAGAAAACATGAAAGCATTCGTAGAAGAAACAAAAAAAATAAAAAATAAAAAGTGATTTGGTTGGTTTTAAAACCCCAACCAAATCCATCATCATTTATCACATTATTTACAATCCGTAGTTCTTTGGATCGAATTTTGGTAGGTCTCCGTATTCGTTGAGGCATTCTTCTACGAATTTGTCTTCTTCTTCTGGTAGTGCTCTTAGGTCTGTTACTATTGAGTCTAGTGTGTCTTTTTCGTGTGAGCTGAGTTGGAGTTCTCCTTTTTCGTTTGCTTCTTCGATTAGTTCGGCTGCTTTGAGTGCGGCTGCTTTTGATCTTCTGTAGTAACTGTCTCCCTCTTCCACCATGGCTTCTCCTATTTTGTATGCGTTGTCGTATGCTATTATGAAGCTTTCTGGGGATCGGTATCTGTCTGACGCCATGTAGATGTCTCTTAGTGTTTTGTCTTCTCCTAGTTCTTTGGCTGTGTTCATGAGGGATACTTCGTATCCTACTGCTTCCGCCCATGTTCCGCTGCTCCATCCACTGAATTCTTCGTGGAATTCAGCTGACTCGTTTGACCAACCATCACATACCTGTGCGGCTAGATTACCCATTAGGTCAGCATGCGCAACACTGCAATCCTTCCCTTCTTGAACTGTGGGTTTGCCTGCGATTGCTTTTACGATTGGTCCTTCGTATCCGCAGTCTTTGTCTGGTCCGGTTGCTCCTTGTTCCCAGGCGACTATTGTTCGGCCTGCGCAGATTGCTCTTGTGATTGCGCTGAATGTTCTTGCTATGTCTTGGTCTAGGTATCCGCCTGCTATGAACATTGCTGTGTTTGCTGCTGGGCAGTTTGTGTCTCCTCCTGGTACTACGTTGTTTTTTTCTGCGATGTCGACTATTTGGCTCCAGAGCCATTCCATGTCGATGGATCCTAGGTATCCGATTCCGAATAGGAATGCTTTTATGTCTCCTCTTTGTATTCCGTAGTCGGCTAGTTCCATTCCTCCTGATGATTCGATTTTTAGTACGTCGGCTCCGTTTTCGGCTGCTATTTCGAAGCTGCCGATTACTTTTTCTGGGTAGAATGATTCTCGGTCTTGTCCGTGTCTTAGGCCTTTTTCTGATACTCTTAGGTCTGGGATTGTGTGGGTTGTTGCTGTTGCTATTCCGTGTTCTTCTGCGAATTCTTCTGCTATTGCGGCTTGGTTTTGGATTGCTGGTCCTTGTGCGTATTCTACTGGGTTTTCTCCCATTTGGTGTACCCATTCGTTTTCTATTTCTTGTGTTGGGAATCCTAGTGTTACTGCTCTTTGTAGTATTGTTTTGGTTATTTTTCGGAATTCGGTTTTTAGTTTTTCTGGTCGTGCTTCTGCTCCTGGTCTTGGTGCTATTTTAGTTACTCCGAATACTTGGCCGCCTCCTGCTGTTATTTGGGGGCCGTGTCCGTAGGTTACAGGTTCTTTCGCTTCTCCAAAAATCATTTCTTCTGGATCGTCATACGCCATTTCAGTATATTTAGACATTTTTAACACCTCCAATTAGGCTGATGATGGTACGATTTCATCGTACTCTTCTCTTATTTGTCTCCAATCTTTGCCTTCTCTAACTGCTTCACAGATACTGGGTCCATCCGATGCATCATCTGCAAAAACACCCATTGGGAAGCTGTGTACGTAGGATTGGTTGACGGCTCCACCGGCTCCAATAAATGTTATGTCAATTCCTTCTTCTTCCAATCTCTTAGCAACTCGTGGGAAGGCTGTTTGTGTAGTGGTCATTAATGCCGTTCCTGTAAGTACATCTGGGTTTTTCTCTTTTACTGCGTCTACTACGTCTTCGACTGGTACGTCTCTTCCCATGTCGATTACTTCGTAGCCTTGTGCTTTGAGCATTGCTGCTGCAATATCTTTTCCAATGTCGTGTGGATCTCCTTCAGCAACATGCATCAATACCTTGCCTTTAGCTTGTCTTTCATGACCAGCTTCTCTCATAGCTTCTTCACATAGCTCTATTCCTCTACCCATGGCGTCTCCAGCTATAATCAGTTGAGGTAAGTAATAGACTCCTCTTGAGTATAGTTCTCCATTGATGTCCATTCCTGGGATTAGGCCTTTGTTTATAACGTCTTCTGGGTCATAATTTTCTAGAGCTGCCTCTACCTCATCGACAACTTCTTCCAAGAAAACTAGTTTTTGTGTAATTGTTTTCCATGGTTCTTCTTCGGGCGCCATCTGTTCAAAAAGTTCTTCGGGTGTGACTTCTTTCTCTGACACGATGTCATAGCGTTTAAAAATATTGTCGTAGCTCACGCTACTCATATCTAACATTTTATTCCCCCTTTCACAATATATTCTCTAAATAACGCTATAAATAACTTGTGATTCAATCATCACAGATTATATTGCATTTACTTTAAATAATGACTCACGATTTATATTATTTATTTAATAGATTAAGTAACCTTTTCCTCTCACTAAATAGAAAGAGGTCTTAGCTCTGATAAAAAACAATAAAACCAAAAGAAACAAAATAGGAATCTATATAACTCAATTAGGAGTTGGGTTTTTATGTAGTTTAATTGGATTGTTTCTTGGATTCTTTCTTATTTTTGGTTGTTTTTCCTGTTAAGTAAGCAAATGTAAAGCCATCTAATTTGATTTTATATTTTTTACCGATTTTAACTGGGTTTTTAACTACAACAGGGTTGTAGTCTATGTCTCGACCGATATATGTATTTTTTTTCCCTTTTTTTGTGATTAAAACCATTTTTTGTTTTCCAATCAATTTCTTTTTGTTTTGTTTGCCGTATTTTTTCCTAAGTTCGGTCATTTTTTTAGATCTTTTTTTCTTTTCAGATGACTTGATTTCCTTTAGTTCATATGCTTTTGTACCGGGTCTTGGTGAGTATCTTGTGATGTTTATTATGTCGGGTTCTATTTTTTTAATTATATCAACAGTTTTCTGAAAGTCCTTCTCAGTTTCACCTGGAAAACCTGTAATTATATCGGTTGCAACTGTACCTCCGACTTTTCTTTTGTATTTATTTATTAATTGTTCAAAATATTCAGGGCTGTATGACCTGTTCATTTTTCTTAATATTTTTTTGGACCCTGATTGTAGAGGGAGGTGTAGGAAGTTGTAAACCTTTTTGTTTTTGTAGAGGTCTATGATTTCATCTTCAATTCCTTTTGTATTGAATGGGTTCATCATCCCTACTCTTACCTTATAATCTCCTTTTATTCCTGTGACCTTGTTGATAAGGGTTGCAATGTCTGTATTTATGTCTAAACCGTATGCTGCTGTGTCTTGTGCCGTTAATTGAATTTCCTTGACTCCTTGGTGCACCATTTTTTCCACTCTACTCACTACAGAGTTTATTGGACTACTCTCAAGTTTTCCTCGAGCTTTTTTAGTTATACAATACGAACAATTACCTTTACAGCCATCAGCTATCTGAACTCTCCCTATTGCACCATCGATGTGAGTTGGGGCATCCCATTTTCTATAACAAGTTTCCCCACCCATATAACTTAACAAATCTCCAACTTTATCTGGCGGGAGAAGTATAGCATCACCATCTATTTCTTTCACATCCTCAGGTTGAGCAGAGGCAAGACAACCAGCAACAACAACGTTTTTGTCTTCAAAATCTTTTATACGTCTCAACATCCTTTTCTCAGTCTTATCAATAACAGTACATGTGTTAATAACTACTAAGTCCGCTTTATCTGGAGAATCAACTAATTGATATCCTGAATCCTTAACCATACCTTTCATAACATCTGTTTCAGCTCTATTGGTAGTGCATCCGTATGTTTCAAAATAAATCGATTTCATTTTACAACCGTTCCATCATGTAGGTTAGGGGTCACTTCATTTCCTATTTTTCTCTTCAAATAATCTAGTCATACAACCAGCTATCAAACCACCTATGACATCGTCAAGAAAAACATCTTTTTCATCTAGTTCACTTAATATCCCTGGTTTTTGTTTGTCGTATCTAACAAAGTTGAACAAACCGTTTTTTCCAGCGATATATTCAGCAATATCGATCCCAAGTAGTTCATCTGCTACTACGTATGCTGGATCTCCTTTGTTTTGAATCCTTGATCTCCTGCCCAAATAAATTCCAGATTCAATCAACAACTTAATGTTCTCATCGCTACATTTATCTCTCAATATTGATTTAAATCTTGATCTATCTACTTTAGAGGGTACACCCCCCTCATATAATTCAAAAGCTGCGTTAGCCATATCATTGATTGTTATTCCATTTTCTTCAAGTCGATTTAAAATAGATCTATTAATTGAATAGCCTTCTTGTTTATCTAAAGCATCAATAACTCCTTCTTCAACCAGGTTATAAACAGTTCTACCAATCGGAGTTGCTACTCCAGCATATTCCACAGACTTTCCCTTTGCTCCATCTTTAGCTACAGCAATAGCATCGGTCGGAGTACCTGTTATTAGATCACCATTATACATTATCTCAAGATGTCTCAACGCATTCGCTTTAGCTTCAGTAATAACTATGAAAAGGTTCGCCATAGCTGTAGGACTGAGATTACAATCAGTTACAAGAATAATGTTTATTGTATTACTTTTATCATTTAGACTATTGCCAATACCAGCGGTAATCCAAACCTTAACTTCATTACCATCAACCTCAGCTGAACCAACATAAAACTCAGTGACATCAGCACCTGTCATAAAACCTACCACACGATCCAACTCATTTTTATCTAAATCAAGAGTTTCAAGAAAAGTCTCAAATATCGGCCTACCTTCATTCTTGTCATCATCACCATCTACATTCATATTAACAATTCTATCACACTCACTAAACCCACCGTTAAGCGGAGCAGAACTCAAAACATCAAAATTACCTATAACCTCAAAATAATCATCAAAACTGTTGAAATCCAATTAGATACCTCCAAATATCAAATCTTTTTAACACTAAAAACCTATTAACAAAAAAAATAGTTCTCAAATATTAAGATAACTTCCTATTACGTGTTGCTTTTTTGTGGTTAGGGGTTTTATATCCTTGTGGTGTTTGTAATGGTGGGGGAAAAGGTAGAAG
This sequence comes from Methanonatronarchaeum sp. AMET-Sl, assembly GCF_029854155.1. Taxonomy (NCBI): domain Archaea; kingdom Methanobacteriati; phylum Methanobacteriota; class Methanonatronarchaeia; order Methanonatronarchaeales; family Methanonatronarchaeaceae; genus Methanonatronarchaeum; species Methanonatronarchaeum sp. AMET-Sl. The sequence continues at coordinate 1,553,442 of NZ_CP122958.1, forward strand.
AGGTAGAAGACGTTGAAGAGATTGAAGAGGAACTTAAGGACCTAAAGTATACTGCTGTTTTAGTCGTAATTGTTTTATTGTTGGTGCTGTTTGGTGTTATTGCATTTGGATTCACGATATAACCCGATTCAATAGGTGAATCATCACTTGGGTTTAGGAAATCTCTTTTGGGAGTTTTTTGTTCTGTTGAAAAAATAATTCACTATAGTTTTTTGTTATTTATTGTTTTTTCATCTTAAATGAAGACTTAAGACCCTCTTTTAGGTAAGGGAAAACAGGCCCGTTGATAAAGGTTTAGTGGTCTGACCATACCGATATTTGAATGTTTGTTTGGGAGGCCTGTACTTAAACTAAAGTTATTCCATTTGGTTTTAAAGATATGTCTATAGCTTAAGGCTTACATCTAGAGATGTTTAAATATATTTTCTGACATCCTCTCACGGCTAAAGCTGTGGGGTTCCCCCACTGGGGGTTGAACCCACGGATACGGAGAGGTTCGCAGGTTCGTCGTCACGTTGGACGATGACCTGCGTTTTGGGCTGTGCCAGTACAGCCCCCGCCATGGACAGCGGTTTCGAGAACTTGCCCAAGGCTCGTTTGCCAATATTCAGCGCACCGTTCTTGTCGGCGTTGTCGTCCAGCCCACACTCGGGACACTTAAAGCGTCCCTGCGTCTCTCGGACGCCCTCGCAGGCACAGCGGTTGCACGTTTTCGACGTGTCGTATTCTTCGACCAACTGCACGTCGATGCCCGCGTCGTGGGTCTTGTACTCGATGTAGTTGAGCAGGCGGGCGAACGGCATCTTGTGGGTCTTGTCGTTGACGTACCGCCCTTTGTCATTGTCCTTGCGGATACCGCCGAGGTCGCCCACGACGATGATTGCGTTCCGTTGTTCGGCGTCCTCCACGATTTGGCAGGCAATCTTGTGGAGGCGGTCGTCCACCTTCCGCGCTTCCGCGTCCCCGATACGCTCGACCACCTGCTGTCCCTGTCGGGGTTTCGCTTTCCCGATGGACTTCCGCAGTTGTTTGTAGTGTTCGCGGATACGACGCACTTCCTCGCCGTAGAACGTGGTCTTGCGGTCAGAGAGGAACGCAGAGGTGGCGACCCATCGTGCGCCCATGTCGATAGCCAGCACGTCGTCGTACTCGTCTTGTACGGTCACAGACCGCTTCACGACGAGATGGACGTACCAGTCACCGTTACGGCGCACCAACTCGCTGTCCCGAATATCGCCCTCACGGACGAGTTGTTCGTCCTTGTGCGGAACGTGGGCGGGACACCAGATGGAGTTGCCCCGTCCACGCTCAGGGTCGTAGACGGGGAGTTTGACCCACCATGACGAGAGAACGGTGTCCTCGTCGTAGGACACGTCGAACACGTCGTTGCGGAGAACGACAGGCTGTTCGGTGTCGGGGTTCGGGTCTTTCTGTCGCTGGACTTTCGATGCCTGCTGTTTGGTCGCGGAATAGAGGTCGGCGTCTCCACCGCGAACCTCTGTCTGGAACGCCTCGTACTCACGGGCGAGCAGGTCAGCCTTCCTGTTGGTCAGCGAGTGGAGTTTGACCCGCACCGTGGTTGAGACGTTCCGTTGCATGACTACTCACCTGCTTGGTCATCGATGTACTCCTCGATGACTTCGCTGGATACGTCGCCCGCACTTGAGACGAAGTACGAGCGCGTCCACAGCGACGGCAAGCCGAAGTCAAACTCGTCGCGGAGGTGGCGCGAAGAGTAGCCCTTGACCTGTTGCATGATTTTGTTCGGGGCGAGCGTTGGGTCGCCCGTGATGAACAGGTGTACGTGGTCGGGGCGAATCACCAACTCCAGTATCTCTAAGTCGAGTTCGTCGGCTTTCTCCCCGATGAGCTCTTCGAGACGGTCGCATACCTCTCCCTCAAGCACCGATTTACGGTACTTCGGACACCAGATGAAGTGGTACTGGAGTTTGTGGACATTGGTACGTTCCCTGTCGAACCCACGAGGCATAGTCAGTATATAGAGACTACTCACCTAAAGATGTTACGCAAACATCCAACCCCAACCGTGGCTATGAATGT